>CAYSCH010000430.1:0-7663 GCA_964429355.1 uncultured Planctomycetaceae bacterium
GATCCTGGGCGAACTGGCCGTCATTACCCCTGGCGGATCGAAGTGCATCGTGGCGCTCAACAAGAATACAGGACAGCCCGTCTGGGCCAGCAGCGGTTTCGAGGCCGGCGCCCAGTACGGTTCCTGCTATGCCTTCGAGTTCGGTGGTGTGCCGGTCATCGCGGCGGGCACCCATGGGGGACTCGTTGGTGTGGATGGGCGAAATGGCCGGGCTATCTTCTCGAATCCCTTCGCCGCCGGGAACACCGCCAGTTGCCCCACGCCAGTGGCTGCCGACGGGCGTGTCTTCTGGGCCGCCGGGTATGGCAAAGGGGGTATCTGCATGAAGCTCGAAGGGGCCCGCGATCGGATCACCGCCCAAGAGGCCTGGACCACCGGCGACATGGACTGCCACCATGGCGGCTACATCATCCACGAAGGCCATATCTACGGCAACAATGGCGGCCGGGGATGGGCTTGCATCGAGCTGGCCACCGGAAAGACCGTGTGGCAGGAAAAGGGCGTCGGCAAAGGTTCCGTCTGTTTCGCCGACGGCATGCTCTACCTGTTCAGCGAGAACGGTGGAACAGCAGCCCTCGCTACCTGCTCCCCTTCAGGCCTCGAAATGCGTGGCGAGTTCAGCGTCGAAGGCGAAGAAAACAGTTGGGCTCACCCGGTTGTCATCGGCGGCCGGCTCTACCTCCGCTATGCCGACAACCTCTACTGCTTCAACGTCAAAGCCGAGTGAACACTCCCTCCCGTCTCTGGCTCGAAAGTTCCGTATTGGCAACAAAGCCCCCCATCCACGCAACGCGGATCGCGGCGTTTCCCCTCGCAAACCCGTGACCGATTTTGCCCTCACCGCACCGCTTCCGCACCGGCCGAAGCTACGGCGTGATCGTTTTCGACGAGGCTCCCGGAAACGCCGATGGCACCGATGACCTCACCGGCCGCGTTCCTGATGGGAACACCTCCCGGAAACGTGATCAGGCCGCCGTTGGACACCTCGATCTGGTACAAAGAACCTCCCGGCTGCGACAGGCTGCCCACATCGCCCGTGTTCATGTCGAAGAAACGGGCAGTCCGCGCCTTCTTGATCGAGATGTCGATCGAGCCGAGCCAGGCGTCGTCCATGCGCGCGAACGCCTTGAGATTCGCGCCGGCATCGACGACGGCAATGTTCATTCTCCCGTCAAGGGAGACGGCCTTCGCTTGAGCGGCCGCAACCGCGTTCCGGGCCTGTTCCAAGGTGATGTTCGACATGATTCTGGCTCCTGGAGGGTCTGACGGGGTAGCTTCTTTTCGCTCGCCCGCCCAGGGGCGGCGATCCGGTGGAGTGGGGGGAGAATGCCCGCGTTTGACCAGCATCCTACGGAGACCATCGTACAGATTCAAGCACTCGATTGCCGGTCCAGCCCCTGCCCTGTACACTGCGTCTGCCAGGCCTGCCCGGGTTTCCCTCTGACACTTTGGCTCTGGGAGAAACCAAGAACGCGCAAAGCAACTGCTTCCGGAACTGAAGATTCAGGTCGGCAGGGGCATCGCGAAGCACGCCCCGGAGAATCGCCAAACCGGTCCGTCGGGATGATGAATAGGGGCACACAGAGCTGTGACTGACCAACCGGAACCCAAGAGCCAGTTCCAAAACTCCAGAGAAGGCCTCCCACGCGTGAAACTGAACCGCCTCGGCGACAGTCGTGGGATCGACTCCGAATCTGCCCCACCAACCAACGGATCCTGGCAATTCAGTTTGCGAACACTCTTCGCATTGCCCCTGTTCGTGGGTGTCTTCTTTGCCCTGGTGCACTGGGTAGGCGTTTGCCTGGCAGTCCTGCCGGCCATTCTGGTCGGGTTACTTCTTGCATGCTGCTATGCCCCGGCACGCGATTACGCCAGAAGACTGCTGGGTATCTGCTTCTTCTTTGCGGTGATCGCCTTTCTCCTTCCCGCGTTCCCGCATTCAGGGGAAGCAGCTCGGAGATGTCAGTGCTGCAACAACCTCAAGCAGATTGCGCTCGGTCTTCAGAATTACCACGATGCCTACGGCAACTTCCCGCCCGCCTTCGTCGCCGACGAGAACGGCAAGCCCATGCACAGTTGGCGCGTACTGATCCTACCGTTCATCGAACAGGATCCTCTCTACCAAATGTACGACTTCAGCGAACCTTGGGACGGTCCCAAGAACCGAACGATCTCTTCGACGGCTCCATCCGTCTTCTACTGTCCATCCGATCCAGCCGGATACACAACGAACACGAGCTACGTCTTGATTACCGGCGAAGAAACTGGATGGACCGACGACAACTGCCCACGCCTCGACGACTTCGTTGACGGTCTGTCCGAAACGATAATGCTCGCGGAAATCGCCAATTCGAACATCCACTGGATGGAACCACGAGACCTGACCTTGAGTCAGGCCATGCGGGGCATCAACGCCCCGGTTGGTGTCTGCATCTCCTCACACCACCCGAATGGTGCCAACGTTGCTTGTGCCGACGGCAGCGTTCACTTCCTCCCCAATACTCTCCCCGCCTCGGAAATCAGGGCCCTCATTACCATTGCCGGAGGTGAACGAATCAATCGCGACAGGTAGTGCCAGAGAGATAGGCGTTGGGACTGCCCAGCGTTTGGACTGCGGTGACTCGTCACCGCTTTCTATCAGCGCACGCGTCCCACCTGAAGCAATCTTCAATTGAGCGATAAGGCGTTCCACCTCGTTGAGTTGAAGTTGATTGGATTCGCCGAGACGGTTTGTCAGACGAACGATGGTGACCGGTACTCCCAGCATAGGGTGACTCTTCTTCAAGAGGGATGGCTCTTGAAAGTGAAACCGTGTGTTAAAGGAACGCGGTGACGAGTCACCGCACTCCAAAACGTATTCTGCCGAAACCATTGCGGCCTCCGTCTGCGGGACGGTATCCTGTACCCAGCTATCCAATGACGCTGTCGAGCCCGGGGCAAGCCCACGCGGCTATCGGCGTCGTCGGCATGCCCCCTGCTCAGCCTTCCCTCCTGGAGTACTGCCATGTTTCGCGCGACGCTCCCCCTCCTCGTTCTCGTCAGCGTTTCGACGGCTTTTGCCGCCGAGTTCTACGTCGCCCCCACTGGCAGCGACAACGACTCGGGCACGCAAACCGCCCCGCTGGCCACGCTCGAGGGTGCGCGTGATGCGATCCGGGCTTTCAAGGCTAAAGGCTTACCTCCCGAGCCGATTCGTGTGATCGTGGCCGACGGCCGGTATGCCCTCACCAAGGCGCTCGTTCTGCAGCCGCAGGACAGCGGCACCGACCTGACGCCGATCCGCTACGAAGCCGCGCCCGGCGCACTACCCGTCTTCTCCGGCGGCCGCGCGATCACGGGCTGGAGGCAAGGGCCCGGCGGAATCTGGACAACCAAAGTCGACGAGGTCGCCGCCGGCGACTGGTACTTCGAGCAACTCTTCGTCAACGGTCGCCGCGCCACCCGGGCGCGAACACCCAACGAGTTCTACCTCTATATCCAGGACGTTCACGAAGACGTAATCGAGGCCGGCTCGCCCCGGCAACACAAACAGGCCAGGCAGACCGTCGTGATGCGGCCGGAAGACTTCCCGATCCTGGCCGGGCTCTCCCCCGAGGAACTCCATGACGTCAACTTCATGGTCTACCACAAGTGGGACAATACCCGCCGATTCGTCGATCGGCTCGACACGGAACAACAGGCCCTGGTCACCAGTGGCAGGGGCATGAAGTCGTGGAACGCCTGGACCCGCAACACGTGCTACCATCTGGAAAATTTCCCCGGCGCCCTCGACGCGCCGGGCGAGTGGTTTCTCGGCCGCGACGGCCTGCTCTCCTACTACCCGCTCCCCGGCGAAGACATGAGCCAAGCCGAGGTGGTGGCCCCGGTCGTCGATCGGTTCCTCCTCATCCAGGGCGATCCGGCCGCCGAAAAGTTCGTTGACCATGTCACCTTCAAAGGCCTCGCCTTCCGTCACGCCCAGTGGCTCACTCCGCCCGGCGGATTCGAAGCCGCCCAGGCGGCCTCGCCGATCGAGGCCGTCGTAATGGCTGACGGCGCACGGAACGTGACCATCGAAGATTGCCACTTCGGTCACCTCGGTATCTACGCCGTGTGGTTCCGCAAGGGCTGCCGCGATTGCACCCTTACCCGCTGCTTCCTTCACGACTTCGGCGCCGGAGGCGTTCGCATCGGCGAGGGGGAGATTGCCGCCTCCGAGCCGGAACTCACCAGCCGCATCACCGTCGACAACAACATCCTCCGCGGCGGCGGGCGGATCTTCCCTTGCGCCGTCGGCGTGTGGATCGGCCACAGCCCCGACAATACCGTGACCCACAACGAAATCGCCGACCTTTACTACACCGGTATCTCCGTGGGCTGGCGCTGGGGCTACAATAGCAGCCTCGCCAAGCGAAACCTGATCGCGTTCAACCACGTCCACCACATCGGTTGGGGTGTGCTCAGCGACATGGGGGGTATCTACACCCTAGGCCCGTCGGAAGGCACCCAGGTTGTGAACAACGTGTTTCACGATATCTACGCCTACAGCTACGGCGGCTGGGGCCTCTACACGGACGAAGGCAGCTCGAATATCCTCTTCGAAAACAACCTGGTCTACCGGGTCAAGTCGGGTGGCTTCCACCAGCACTATGGCCGCGAGAACATCGTCCGCAACAACATCCTGGCCTTCAGCAAGCAGCAGCAGCTCCAGGCCACCCGGGTGGAAGAGCATCTCTCCTTCACCTTCGAAAACAACATCGTCTACTGGGACACCGGCACGCTTCTTTCCAGCCGTTGGGACCAGGTAAAAACGATCACCCGCAACAACTGCTACTGGCAGGCTGCCGCGGTGCCCTTTGATTTCTCCGGCAAGTCGCTCGCCGAGTGGCAGGCCGCCGGCCACGATGAGGGCTCGATCGTCGCGGATCCCAAGTTCCGGAACCCGGCCGAACTCGATTTCCACCTTGCCGACGACTCGCCCGCTCT
This sequence comes from uncultured Planctomycetaceae bacterium, assembly GCA_964429355.1. Lineage (GTDB taxonomy): Bacteria > Planctomycetota > Planctomycetia > Pirellulales > Thermoguttaceae > JAAYAY01. The sequence continues at coordinate 4,966 of CAYSCH010000430.1, forward strand.
GAAACTCGGCTTCAAACCCTTCGACTCCGCGAAGGCCGGCGTCTATGGCGATCCCAAGTGGATCGCGTTGGCCGGCGACGCCACCTTCCCGCCCCTCAAGATCGCGCCCGAACCGCCGCCGCTGGTGATCCGCGACGATATTGAACGCTAGAAGCCGGGCGACGCATCTCCAGCGACTGCTCGACGAGACAGGGATCGCCTACGACACCCTCCGGCTCACCACCCAGCCCGGCACCGGGGGCTGGTGCGTCAGTCTGGCCACCGATTTTCTCGAGACCGCCGGACGACTGCTGGAAGCCGAACCGCGGAGTGGCGCCTTCGGCGTCGGCGAGCTCTACCTGAAGCGCAGAGGTCTCGACGAGGCACTCCGCCGAGCATTCACGTGGCTCAACGCCAAGGTTGTGGTGTTCGATACTCGGGCCGCCAGCGTGGATTACCACACTTGGTGGTTTCGGGCCTCGCTGACTTCTGAAGACCGCTGGGAAACGCGGCTGGCCTTGACCATCAACTCGGCTACGGGCGCGGAAGTCGAATTGCCCGACCCGCTGGCCCTCTGGGAACTCCAGCCGAGGTCGGCGGCCAGTCGCAAGGCTCCTGCGACTTACTCACGGGCAGTCGCCCGTGCGCTCCCCCGCATCAAGGCCACGGCCGAGGACTTCTTCCGCCGCATGGATGGCCAGATCGATCGCGACCGGCGGCGGCTCCGCGAGTACTACGGGGCGCTCCTGAAGGAAGCCGATCGCAAGAAACCCCGCGGCGGATCTGCACCCGATCCGGAGAAGACCGCCGAGCGGAAACGGGCGGTCGAACTGGAACTTCGCCGCAAGCTGGCCGAACTCGACGAACGCTACGCGATTGACGGACTGTTGGAGCCGCTGGTGCTCATCTGCACGGAAATTCCGGGCCTGGACGTCGACCTCTCAGTCCACCGCAAACGGAACTCGAAACGGCACACGGTCTACTGGAACCCCTTGCTGAAGGCCTTCGAGCCGATGTCGTCCGCCCGCTGCGGCAACAATGCCTTTGCCGTGGCCTTCACCGACGACGAGGTCGAGCCCCTTTGCGCCGACTGCTGGCACTGATATTCGGCACCACAGGTGGACGTGGTGGCGACAGGACCAGCTTACGCCGCGGCGTTCCGGCCACGCCGCGAGCTGCGCCGCGCCATCGCCAGCTGCTGTTTCTGAACGGCCCCGTGAATCGACGCGATGTATTGCTCCATCGAATGGTCCGAGAAATGGTCGATTCTGAACAGCCGCAGGCTGCGAAGGAAACCCCGCACACGGTCGACCACTCTTTGCCAGCCGTTGACGTCCCGCACCCGGCCCTTGTAGTCGATGTACATCTCACGCCCTCCGTGGCAGTAGCCCCACCAGGTCGGCGGCACGCGAGTCACGATGTCGTTGTTGTTCACCCAGCGAAAGTGGACCAGTTGGCAATGGTTCACATAAACCCGGTTTCCCACCCTCGGACTGCCATAGGTAAAAAGGCCCTCAGGCCCCGAGGTGATCCGGGAGAGTTTGCACCGCCGGGCGCAAATCGTCGCCATCGCACCCCCCAGCGAATGCCCGGTAAACCACAGGGGCAGTTCGTTGTCGGCGAGGGCCCGTTCGAGAATCGGCCACAGATCGTCCACCTCCCGCTTGAAACCGCTGTGCACCCGGCCCATCGTCTCGGCCAGTACCGTTACGGCGTTCGCATCGGCTTTGATGTCATTCCATTCGGTTGGCTCCGTGCCCCGACACACCAGCACGCAATCATGCTGGTTCCGAAACCGATACGCCTGAGCCCCGTGACGATCGAAGTAGAGCGAATCCAGAAACCCAATCTTCCGCACACAGGTCAAAGCGGGCTCGGGCGGCATGTAGGCAATTTGCGAAAGCTCGGCAAATAGGAGAGACTGCTGCAATCGCGTCAGTTCCCCGATCGGACCGGTTAGCCGTGAAAACAGGTCGATTCCGTGAAACCACTGTCGCTGCTGCCGCGTCGCAGTTTTCGTGCTCATCGGTTATCTCTGCACGGTTCAGGAAAACAGGGGAGACGGGTCCGACGGGCGGGAGCGAGCCCTTCGTGTGCTCAATCTTCAACCTGCGCTCCACAGTTCAACCCGTTTTGACCTACAGAGGCGGGAAGATACGCATCCGCCGCCGCCAGGGCAAGGTCAACCGCCGGATCACGCTGCATTCGCTGCATGCGGGGAGTACCGCGAAGGGATGGCAAACAGCCACATGACACAATGGTGGCTTGCGAGCCAGGCGTGGCATGCCGGGCGTTGTCGCTCCTGGAAACAAGGGCCCTCCCCCACCGGCACCCGAAAACGGGAATTCTGATTGTCGCTCAACACGGGAAGAGTAATGGTCCCTACACACCCTCCCATTCTCGAGACGTGAGTCGAGGCTCACACAGGAAGATGTCCACCATGTCGCCCAGGAGCCCCCTTTCCTGCTCTCCGGGATTTTCTCCAAAACCTGCGGACCAGTGCCTTGACCCGCTGCTGATAATCCGTATACTGTACGTGCGGTCAGGCATTTCCATCGAGTTCCTGATGCCGTGCGGCAGTGAGCGTTCGGCCCTGAGAAACAGCAGGTTTGCTCGATCCCGCCCGACCTGAAACCCAAGGATTCGCAGTGCACGATTGCCCTTTAGTATGACAGCGCTATGTTTTTTCAAGACGGGTGGCCTTCGCTTTTGCCCGGCG
>CAYSCH010000431.1:0-1989 GCA_964429355.1 uncultured Planctomycetaceae bacterium
GCCCTGGGGTTCGACTGGACTTATCTTTCCGGGCCCACTCAGATTGCCTCGGCCGCGGCAGGCCTGCTGGTACCTGGCGAGGGAACCGATGCACCCACCGGCGGAAACTTCCGTTTCAACGTGGTCAGTGGGCCGAGCACGTTTTTTGGAATCCTCGAAGCCATGCGGCGCGACAACATGGCCAAGCTGCTGGCAGAGCCGACCCTGGTGACCGTGAGCGGCCGGCCGGCCAGTTTCCAGTCCGGCGGCGAAGTGCCGGTGGTCACGGGAGGCGGGTTGGGCGTGCCTGCCAACACCGTCTACAAACCCTACGGGACCCAGGTCGACTTCGTGCCGATCGTACTGGGCAACGGGCGAATCCGCCTGGAGATCCGGCCAGAGGTCAGCGAAATCGACGGTGCTCGCAGCGTCGACGGACAGCCCGCCTTTCGTAATCGCCGGGTCGATACGGGTGTCGAAATGGAGGCCGGGCAGACCTTGGCGATCGCCGGCCTGATCCAGACTCGAATCGAGGAAGAACGCCGAGGCATCCCCTGGGTCAGCGAGCTGCCCTATGTGGGCGCGGCCTTCCGCCGCACCGAAGAAGAAAGAAACGAGGTGGAACTGCTCATTTTTGTCACGCCAGAACTGGTGGCCGGCATGGATGCCGATCAGGTGCCCCCGTGTGGGCCGGGAATGCAGACCGAGAGCCCCAACGACTGGGAACTGTACCTGAAAGGCTACGTCGAGGTTCCCGACTGCTGCTCGGTCTGCAACGGCCGGGGATGCACTACGTGCGACGGGGCGGGCGAAACCGGCGCAACGATGCCGGCAATGATCGACGCCGGCTCGGGACGGGCCGTCGAATTGGACGAAATCCCCGCGTCCGGCTCCCGTCAGACGCCGGTTCCCGAGACGATTCCTCCTCCCGTTCCGGCTCCAAGAACTCAGAGCTCGCCAGCCGCTCCCGAAGTACCCCCCGCGGCCGCCGAGGTGGGCAATCGCAAGCACAGACCGATCGTGACGAATGAAACATCTGCGCCAAAGATACAACCCGTGTCGACCGGGACGCGGGCAACCTCGCAACTTCCGGGCCTGATTGGGCCAATCGGCTACGACTCGGCCGGATAAATAAGCAATACTCAGTAGGACGCTGAATCATTGTCCGTGCGCAAGGGATTTCGGCGTGATTCCCGCGACGGTGCGGCTGCCAGGCAGCCGGTGCCGCTGCCCATGGAGCAGGACGCTCGTAACGGTTCGAACGAAACACGATTTCTGGGATATTAGCGCGGGGCGGCAGGGCCTCCAGTCAGAGCAAGTTACCGCTCCAGCTGAAACGGTCTGCTCCCGTTGGTCGCGAGTCTTTGTGAAGGATTTCGCGGTCTTTGAGGTTAGTGGTACAGGTGATCGAGAAGTCCTCGATCGGCTCCATCGAATAGACTGCCATGAGTAACGTTCTTCGACTGGCGATCGTCGACCCGAACGATTCGTCTCGCGAAAGCCTCAAGTCCATGCTGATGGGCATGGACATGATCTGGCTGGAGGCCGAGGCCTCGCGATACGAGTTCTTCGCAGATGTTGTCGGGCAGACCAATCCGGATATCGGAGTGGTGGCCATCGATGCAAATCCGGAGAAAGCTCTTCAACTGGTCAAACGTTTGAGCGAAAAATCGCCCGAATGTTCGGTCCTCGTCGTCAGCAAGTCCAACGATGGAAACCTGATCCTCGAATCGATGCGAGCCGGCGCCAAAGAGTTCCTGCCGCTGCCGGTTCGCCTGGACGATCTGCTCGCCGCTCTGGGCCGCATCAGCGAGAGACGATTCGGGAAGGGCGACAGCAAGCCCCGCGGCTGCCAGGTGATCGCCGTGGCTGGGGCCACCGGCGGCGTGGGCAGCACCAGCGTGGCCGTCAACCTGGCATGTGCGCTGGCTCGCGAACAGTGCCACTCGGTGGTTCTCGTCGATCTCGACCTGAGTCTCGGCGATGCCGACGTGTTCCTCGATACGATTC
>CAYSCH010000431.1:1999-7654 GCA_964429355.1 uncultured Planctomycetaceae bacterium
CCGACTACACCCTCGTCGACGTGGCCCAGAACGTCACGCGTCTCGACTTCTCGCTCCTCAAGCGATCCCTCACAAAGCACTCTTCCGGCGTTTTTCTGTTGCCGCGACCCGTGCAGCTCGAAGACACTTCGCTGGTCAGCCCCGACGACCTCCAACGCGTGATCGGTCTCCTGAAGGCCACCTTCACCCACATGGTGATCGACCTCTCCAAGAGCTACAGTCCGATCGATCAGGTTGCCCTCAAGGCCGCCAACGAAATCCTGCTGGTCACGCAGCTCGATCTGCCTTGCCTTCGCAACATCGTGCGATTACTGGCCTCCTTCAGTCAGATGGAAGGAATGGCCGACAAGGTCAAGATCGTGGTCAATCGAGTCGGCCTCGATAGCGGCCACATCACGCTGAAGAAGGCCAAGGACACGATCGGCCGCGAGATCTTCTGGCAATTGCCCAATGATTTCCGCACGGTGATCGAGGCCCGCAACAACGGCGTCCCGCTGATCGAGCAGGCCCCCAAGGCCTCGGTGACCCAGTCCTTCACCGCCCTGGCCGACGTCTTGACCCCCGGCGGAGCACCCGGCGGGCAACCTGGCGGCAAGAAATCGGGTGGCCTCAGCCGCCTCTTCGGGCTGTCGAAATCCTAGCGATCCACGTTGCCAGTACCGGCAAGGCGATAGAGAGCGCTAGCGCCACCGGCAGGTGAACCCACGCCCCCAAGGCCGAATAAGCCGCCGCAATCACCAGGTTGGCCAGCGCCACCGGCGGCAGAAAGCGGCGCCAGCCCAGGCCGGTTGCCCCAAAGAATAGAACGGCGGCTTCCGCGAAAATCGGGATCGGCCGCGTCACCATCAGGATGGATGGCCCCATCCGCCGGCTGAGTCGATCGATTCGTTCGACATCCTCGGGCGACGTCAGCCTTGTCATCAGACGCCGCCCCGCCAGTCTCGCCAGGCCAAACCCCAGCACGGCCCCCAGCATCAAACCGGCAAACGACGCTGCCGTGCCCAGCCCGAATCCGAGCACTTCACCGCCGAGCGTGCCCAGCACGCTCGACGGGATCGGCAGCAAGACGTCGGTGCTCAACAGGCCCACCACCAGCAGGGCGGCAACGGGCCAGTCCACGATCCCGCGCACGGTCCGGTCAAGCCACGTCTCCAACTGGTCACCGCAAGTCAGAAACGGAATAACCGGCACGGCGAGCGCGAAACAGATCGCCAGAATGGGAACCAGAAGCCGTCGCATCAGCCAATCGTGGTCACTCGGCCTTGACGTTGTAGACGAATAACAGATCTCCATGCCGGAGATAGAGACGACCGCCGATCACCACCGGGTGGGCCCATGAATTGCCCTTGCCCCCTTCGGGAATCTGGAAGGCGCTCAACTGCTCGTAACCCTCGGGGCTCGGCTTGATCAGGCCCACGGTGCGGTCGTTTTCCCTCTCGTTGAAACCGTAGAGCAGCCCGTCGGCAAACGTGACGGAGCCCTTGCCGATCCCCTTCTCCGTCCATTGAACCTTGCCGGTCTTCCAGTCCAGGCACATCCATTGGCCGCGGAAGTTGGTGCCGTAAAGATAACCTTCGTGAAGGATGACTCCGCCGTGATGATTATCCAGCTCCTTGTTCTCCCAGACCTGTTCCGCAGAGACACTCTTGCCCTTCACCGTGAGCTTGATCATCCGCGAGCCGGCGCCGTATCCCGAACTGACGAAGACCTGTCCCTGGTGGAAGATGGGCAGGAGCGCGTTGACGTCGTACTTCGTCTCATGGGGAAAGCGGAAGAGGAGCTTTCCTGTATCGGCGTTCACTCCCACGATCGCCCTCTGGTTCATCGTCAGAACCATGCGGATGCCGCCGTGCTCCACAAGAGCCGGCGTGCCGTATCCTGCCTTGTCGTCGGTGCTCTCGGCCGCCCAGACGACCTTGCCCGTCGTCTTGTCGAGGGCCACGATGCTGGCCTTCTTGCCGAAGGGGCAGCAGATCAGTCGATCGCCGTCGAGAATCAGCGATTCGGAAAGGGCCCACTGGATGTTCTCCCCCTCGAATTCCTTGAGAATGTCGAGGCTCCAGATTTCCTTGCCCGTCTTGGCGTTCATGGCGATCACGTTGCCGGTCGGGCTTTCGTGGTACAGCCGATCGCCGTCGAGGCTCGGAGTGCCGCGGGTGCCGGGAACATCCTTGGTCCAAGCCTCGCCATTGGCCGCCTGCCATGCAACTTTGCCGTCCATGTCGAGGGCCGTGATGATGGTCCTGTCGTCCTTGTTACCCGAGGTGTAAACCATTCCGCGGGCGACGCTCACGCTCGCGTAACCTTCCCCGAGCCCGTCGGTCTGCCAGATCAGTTGAGGGCCCCCTTCGGGCCACTCCTTGAGCAGCCCGGTGTCCGGCGATTTATTGGAGCCATCGGGACCGTGAAAGACCGGCCAGTCGGCAGCGTCCGCGGCCGCGGCAACCGAAACGATCAGTGCAAGCAACACCAGTCCAGAGCGTAGTTTCATCGGTCATTCCCTCATTCTGAAAGACTGTAGCGACCACATGGGCCACAACTGCGGAAGAAGCCGGGCTTCCAGGGGAAGCCTGGCTTCTGAATCTTCTACTGCCGGGCACGAGAGCCCGCGGTCTTACCACTTCAGGCCGAACTTCGCGCCTTCCGAATCGGTCCGAAGGCCGCCTTTGAGGGGTTTTTTCGCCGAATGCTGCACTTTCGACTTCTGGGCCGGTTCGCCCGGCTCCTCGTCCTTCTTGGCTTTCTGTTCGCTCTCCGGGGCGGGGGTGAGGCTCTTCATCGAGAGACTGATGCGCCGCGCCGCCTTGTCGATCGACTGGACCAGCACCTCCACCTCCTGGCCCTCCTTGACGACGTCGCTCACTCGCCACACCTTCTTGTGGGAGAGCTCGGAAATGTGGACCAGGCCTTCGATGCCCGGTTCGAGTTCCACAAACGCCCCGAATTCCATGAGCTTCGTCACTCGCCCCTTGGCTTCGGTATTGGCCGGGTACCGGTTTTCCACCTCTTCCCACGGATCGGGAAGCATGTCGCGATAAGCCAAGCTGATCCGGCCGGTCGCCGGGTCGTACTTCTTGATCTTGACCTTGATCGACTGGCCTTCGCTCACCACCTCGCTCGGATGTTTGACGCGGCCGTAAGCCAGCTCGCTGATGTGCAGCAAACCGTCAACGCCGCTTCCCAGGTCCACAAACGCTCCGAAATCCATCAGCTTGCGGATCGTTCCCTCGAAAATCTGTCCCGGCTGGAGCGATTCGAGCAACTGCTTGCGGGCCTCTTCCCGCTCTCGTTCGAGGAACGCGCGCCGGCTGAGCACAAGATTGCGGCGGCTCTCGTTGGCTTCGGTGACAACGCAACGCATCTTCTCGCCCACGAACTCTTCGATGCTCTCCACGCGGTAGAGCGCAATCTGGCTGATGGGGATGAAGCCCCGAATGTGGTTGACCTCGCACTCCAGCCCCCCCGCGTTGTGGCCGGTGATCATCGTCTCGACCACCATGCCCTCTTCCAGGTCGCCCCAGTCGGCGACCGAAGCCGCACTGTGCGGCAGCGCCAGTTCGTACAGGCCGTCCTCGCGGTTGAACCGAACCACGCGCACGTCGATCTCAGCCCCGACCTCCGGAACGTGTTCTTCGAACTGCCTGACGGGCAAGATGCCCTGCTCGCGGCCGCCGAGCTCGATGAAAACATCGTCGCTGCGGATCATGACGACACGACCCTTCATTCGCGTGTCGGCCTCGATCACGGTCTGCTTCGTAACGGCATCCCCTTCCGCAATCAGCGACTCCAGTTCGATCCCTTCCAATGCCGCCTCGAACTCCTCCTCCAGGTCGGCCGAGAGTTTCCCGCGAATGTTGGGGGGCGGAAACTTCTTCATGCCCCCCTTCTCCTCGGCCATCGGTTCCAGCGACTCGGGCAGCAGCTCGTCGTCTGACGGAATCGGCTCCAGCGGAGCAGGAGCCGGCCTGACGCGCGGCGGCAGTACCGGTGTGGCGGGCGCCGATGCCGGTGGAGCAGACGCGGGAATCGGCATGGGAGCCGCAGCCGGCGCCGGAGCTAGGGTTGGCACCGCTACCGCGGCGGGCGGCGGCGTGGGGGCCGGTGCTGGCGCGGCCGCAACAGGTGCTGCGGGCTTGAGGATCGGCTTGGGCTCTTCTGCGGCAACTGGTGGTGCCGCTGCCTCGTCGGCGGGCTTTTCCGCTTCCGTCTTCTTCTCCACCACCGGTTCCCAATCTCGTTTGGGTTTCGGACGATACGCGTCCGGATTCCGCTGGGAGCCGATCAGAATCTTCCGGCGCTCACCCTCAGAACCGTTCTCCGGGGCCCCAGGCCCAGTCTCTCCCGTTTGCCCAGGTTGGTTCTCGAAACGATCGTTCGGCTCGCCGGTCATCGAATCATTCTCTCACTACAACGTAACACTGCCTGAAGGCCAAGTGCCTGACGGCACCCAACAAACCCGCTATTCTACCAAGGCGGGACTCCCGCAACCAAGCCCCCGCATCCAGATCCCCTCAGACCTGGCCCCTCCACGTGGGGTGGGGATGGCTGGGATATTTGTGCGGGCAATCGGGCTGACCTGGATGAGCCGGAGATCTCCACAACCGGCTTGATCAGAAACGCGAATCGCAGGCGAGGATAACTCCGCTCTTCGCCCGCGTTTACGCGTCGCGTTTTCGATGGGCTCAGGAACAATCCGGGCTAAGAAGCTCTCACAAAACGTATGAGTTTCCCACGGGCATGGATCTGCACAGCCGCTGGTTTTATTAGCGGCTCTAATAGATCTCGATGCTCTTGACCATCGCGCCGCCCGAACTACGGGCGCCGTAGAGACAGCGATCGGCCGATTCGAGCATCAACTCCGGATCGAAATTCACCGGAGGCAGCGAGACGCTTGCCACCCCAACACTCACCCCAACCGGCGGCCCCCCCGCACTCGATTGGCGGCGAACCGCCTCGATGAGCGACTGCCCAAGATGGACGGCCGTCCGCCGCTCGCAGTCCGATAAAACCACCACAAACCCGACCTCGCCGTAAGGCAGGCAGGCCCGCTGCGGATGCTCGAGTTCTCGGCAGGCCTGGCCGATTCGCGAACGGGTCTCCAGAAACCCGTGCCTTCCCAGGGCCAGGGCAAGGGATTCCGGTTCGTTCATCTCCACCAACATCAGGCTCATCGGGCACCGTGCTTGCCGGCAGGCGGCGGCGGCAGTTGCCACGTAGCCCGCCAACCGGACCGGTGCAATCGTTGTCGCTGCGATAGCGGTTTGCGGCAGCTGGTTCGAAACGATCGGTCTGCTGCAGTCAGGAGAAGCAAGGGCCGGAGGCGAGGCGATGTCCCCGTGCACCGGGCTTGTGCCGGCACCGGCTGCCGCCCTGGCCAGAGCGGCCAGAACGTCGGCCATGGGGCCGTTCTTCACCCCCGTGCCGACCGCGGCGGTTGCCAGATCGCCCGCCACTTCCTCGGCCACATCCACCAGCCGCCGGTGCGCCTCCTCCAGCAGCTCGCGGCAATCCATGCCGCCGACCACGTCCACGTTCAGGGTCTCGGCCAGCTGCTGCACCTTCTCCTCCAGGCCGGCCACGAGATCTTCAATCGTCTGGCGACCGATCCCGCAGGCGGCGTGCGATTCTTTGAGCAATACCGCCAGAGCATCCGGC
>CAYSCH010000432.1:0-2488 GCA_964429355.1 uncultured Planctomycetaceae bacterium
TGAAACACGAGCCATTCCTACGCTACCTGACGTCTCTGGGACTGATGTATGAAGACGGCACCAGGAAGCCGGGTTACGACACGCTGAAGAACTCGCTTGCGCGCTACCGCCGGGGCGAACTCCGGCCCATGCCCTTGAGTCGACCCCGGCAGCGAGCCGTCGGACTCTCCAACGGAGGATTCGAGACCGGAGACCTTTCGGAAGCAGCCAACAACGTGACGGGCCCCAAGTCTTGGTTGACGTCCAGTAGCGGCCGAAATGCCATCGGAGTGACCCAGGAGCTTGCCCGGACGGGTTCTTACTGTCTCCGATGGTATCCTATTGGCTGGAACGTGAAGGACGACAAGACGGTGGAGGATGCCAGCACGTTTATCATCACGCGGGTCAGCCCGCAGCCTGAATCGCGAGCAATCGGCGTGCGATTGTCCGGCAGTGTGAATACGTCGGCGCTGGACCCCAAATTCCAGGTATCGGTGGTCTTGGCGAACCGTACGTTTACCAAAGTGAAGGTCGACACGGTGCTCCGTGGCGGTGTAGCCGGATGGCAGACATTCGACACATCCTTGCAGCTCGGTGCCGAGGGGGATGTTCTGTTCGTAGCGTTCATGGTGGTCGGTTCGAAAGGCGTGGGCGCCGGCGAGGGATTCGTTTATCTCGATGATCTTGAACTTACGTGCGCCCCGCTTCCCTAATTCCGGGACAATGGGACCACAGTGTTCGTGTAGAGCGGTCGGCGGCAAGCAAGGAATTCGAACATAGCGGCAGGGCGGCAGGGCCGCCAACCAATTCGAGCTACCGCTCGAGCTGAAAACAGCCTGCTCCCGATGGTCGCGGATCATTGTGAAAAACTTCACGATCTTTGAGGTTCGTGGTATAGGGTGCACGCCAAGAGGCCCAGAACATCGTCAGCCACGGTTCTCAAGCGCCTTGCGCCGTCACCGGCCGGTTAAGTCTCGTGCTCCACACCCATACTTGTGCCAAACCCCATCCAACGGCACAAATAGCGGCATCTCTCCGCGCCCTGCTCCCCGCTCCGGGCCGTCCGACAAACCATCTTACATTTTTTACGCATCTTTGTATTGACCGCCAGCCGCCCGGCGGTCGAGAATCGGGGCCGACCCGGCCCGCCTGAGGGGCAGCGGGGGAACTGTTCCCTGGGAAGCCCGAAGTCGTGATCTCCCTGGGTTGTGCCCGCAGATTCGCCCTCCCTTGAGGCTTTCCCTCCCGCGCCGCCGTGATTTGGGGCAACGGGCCCCACGAAGTGAACTTGAGAAAGTGACTGAGAGGATCAGGCCATGTCCAAACCCGTGTCTCGCCGCCGGTTCGTCAAGTCCGTGTCGGCTGTCGGCGCCGCCGGCAGTGCCGCCTCCTTCTGGGTGACCGGCGCACAGGCACGGGCCGCTTCGTTCCAGGCGAAGAACGACCGGCCCCTGGTCGCGGCGATCGGTGTTGGGGGACGCGGGCTGTACGACGCCAAACAGGCCAGCCGATTCGGCGACATTGTGGCCGTTTGCGATGCAGACCTGGACCGCGCGGAGCAGGGCCGGGCGGCCCTGGGGGGCAAGGCCGAGATCTTTCAGGACTATCGCAGGCTCCTGGATGCACGCCCCGACATCGACGTGATCGTCAACGGCACACCCGACCACTGGCACACGGCCATCACCATCGCGGCCTGCCGGGCCGGCAAGGACGTCTATACGGAGAAGCCGCTCACCCTCACGATCGACGAGGGAAAACTCCTTCGCCGGGTCGTCCGCGAGACGGGACGGATCGTGCAGGTTGGCACCCAGCAGCGAAGCTCACCCCATTTTCGCACCGCCTGCGAGCTGGTCCGCAACGGCCGCATCGGCAAGCTGCAGAAGGTCGCCGTGCTCCTCCCCTTCTACTCCTACAAGGGCGGCCCTTTCACCACGAAACCCGTCCCTGCGAACCTCAACTGGGATCTCTACCAGGGCCAGGCCCCGGAGCGGCCCTACTTCCCCGAGCGGACCCATTTCACCTTCCGCTTCTGGTCCGACTACGCCGGCGGCAAGATCACCGACTGGGGCCAGCATCACATGGACATCGCCCATTGGGGCATGGGCCTGGAAGACAGCGGCCCCCTGGAGGTCGCGGCCAAAGGCTTCTTTCCCGGCCGCGGGCAGGCTGACTGCTACAACAATTCCGACCGGTTCACCGTCCGCATGAAGTATCCCGGCGACATCGACCTGTGCTTCATGGTCGTCCGCGACCAGAAGTACCTCAAGAGCATGGCCGACGGCGACATGACCGAGGCCGAAGACGCCGAACTCTTCGCCGACATGCCCGAGGAGTGGCGGAAAGAACAGCGCGACGGCATCATGTTCATTGGCGACCAGGGACGGCTGTTTGCCAACCGCGGCCAAGCCTACGGCAAGGCCGTCGAACAGCTCCCCGAGAACCCGCTCCCGGCCGACGCCGTTCGGCTCTACGAGAGCAACGACCACATGGGCAATTTTTTCCAGTGCGT
>CAYSCH010000432.1:2498-7582 GCA_964429355.1 uncultured Planctomycetaceae bacterium
GCAGGCAGCCGATCAGCACCGTCGACGTGGCCCACCGCGTGATCACGGCCTGCCACCTGGGAAATGTGGCGATGCACCTGAAACGGCCGATCCGCTGGGATCCGGAGAAGGAGGAAATCGTCGGCGACGAGGAGGCGAGCCACTCGATCTACGTCTGCCGCGAGCAGCGGGAGCCGTACTCGCTGGAAGCGTGACGAGGGGCGTCTGGAAGAAGGGGATGTGGAAGATGGTCCTTGTCCCCTTGCTATCCTCCCACCACGGAGAAAAGAAGCGTGATCAGGGTAGGGATCGTCGGATTCGGATTCATGGGCCGCATGCACTACCGGTGCTGGAAGGCCCTGCCGGGCGCAACCGTGACGGCGGTCTGCGACGCGGATCCGCATGCACTCCGGGATGAAGCCAAGAGCCGCGGCAACATCGCCGGCGCCGAAGGCGAAGTCGACCTGGCACAGGTGCGCATCTACGGCGATTTCTCCCGAATGATCCGGGAAGAACAGCTCGACGCGGTCTCGATCACTCTCCCCACCCATCTTCATCCAGGCGTGACCGTGGCTGCCCTCGAGGCCGGATGCCACGTGCTCTGCGAGAAGCCGATCGCCCTGAACCTTGCGGAAGGCTCACGGATGATCGAGGCCGCCCGTCGCACGGGGAAGGTGCTGCAGATCGGACACTGCATCCGTTTCTGGCCCGAGTATGCGAAGGCCAAGGAGATCGTCGCCGGCGGCACCTGCGGCCCGGTGATCGCCGCCAGCTTTCAACGCCTGGCTGCCACGGCAGCCCGCAAGCCGCAGAGCTGGTATCTCAACGACAAACTCAGCGGCGGCATGCCGCTGGACCTTCACATCCACGACACCGATTTCATACAGTACACGTTCGGAATGCCCAGGTCCGTGTGCAGCCATGGCTCGCCGCCGAATGCCCAGGGGCTGGCACACATTGCCACCCGTTACGGCTACGGCGACGACAAGCTGGTTGTCGCCGAGGGGGGCTGGGCCATGATGCCCGGTTTCGGATTCCAGATGCGATTCCACATTGCCATGGAACGGGGCACGCTCGACTTCGACTTCCGGCGCGACCCGAAGCTCCAACTCTCGACGGCCGACGGCAACCTGGCCTCACCAGCCTGCGAGCCCCAGGATGGATACACGCGGCAGATCGACCATTTCGCCCGGCGTATCCGCCGAGAGAATGTCCCGTCCGTCACGAGCCCCGAAGAAGCCTGGAATTCCCTTCGCATCGTGGAGGCAGAACGCGAGTCGGTCCGAACGGGGCGCGAGGTCCTGATCCACGACCCGGCCACCAAGGAACCTTGCCATGAAGTGTAACGATTGGCCGGTGGCAGTCTGCAGTTGGTCGCTTCGCACCGACATCGGCGGGGTGGCCGACGCTCTGCGCCGGCTGGGGATCGATCAGGTGAATCTCGCCCTCAAGCCGGCGCTCCGGGAGGGGGGCCAAGAGTATCTGGCCGCGGTGGACCGGCATTCCTGGACGATCAGCGCCGCCACGATCGGCTTTCCCCAGGAAGACTACTCGACGCTCGAGAGCATTCGCACCACCGGCGGGATTGTCCCCGACGAGTACTGGCCCCAGAACCGCCAGACGGTCGTCCGCGCGGCGGAGATCACGGCCGATCTGGGCGCCCCCTATCTCACCCTGCACGCCGGATTCCTCGACACCAGCGAAACCACACACGCCCGCAAGGTCCGCGACCGACTGCTCGGCCTGGCAGACGTTGCCGCAGACCGGGGGCTCGTTCTGCTCCTGGAGACCGGCCAGGAAACGGCAGGCTCCCTGCGTGCCCTGCTGGAGGAACTGAAGCACCCGGCACTGGGCGTGAATTTCGATCCGGCGAACATGATCCTCTACGACAAGGGGGACCCGGTCGCCGCCTTGCGGGCGCTCGGACCTTGGATCAGGCACGTGCATATCAAGGATGCGGTCCGCACGACCCAGCCAGGCACATGGGGCACCGAAGTGCCCTGGGGCGAGGGCCAGGTGGGAGGCGAACCATTCCTCATGACCTTGAAAGAAATCGGATTCGCCGGAACCCTGGCGATCGAACGCGAGGGGGGCGACAATCGATATGGCGACATTCAATTGGCCGCGGAGCGGCTCGTGAAGGCCGGCCGCCATCTTGAAGCGGGAGGGCATCGATGAACGAGGAATTCACCTGGGATCTGTATCTGAGCCTGAGCGGAATGATGTTCCTGGAGTTCACCATCTGGGGCGCCTGGGCCCCCGTGCTGGCCTCCCGGGTCCTCGGTCCGTTGAAGATGTCCGGCAAACAACTCGGGTGGATCTACGGGACCCTCCCGATTGCATGTTTTCTGTCGCCCATGGCGGCCGGACAGGTAGTGGATCGGTGGTGCCCGACCGAATTGTATATGGCAGGAACCCACCTGGTCGGCGGCCTCTTCCTCCTGGCGGCCGCCCGTGCCAACCGCTTCGTGCCATTGATGCTCCTGATGGCCGGCCATGCCCTCTGCTTCGCGCCCACCCTGGCCATGGTCAACTCGCTGACCTTCGCTCACATGCCCCACCCGGAGCTGTACTACTTCCGGGTCCGCGTCTGGGGTGCGGTCTCGTGGGTCTTGATCGGTTGGGTACTGACATCCTGGCGCCGCTCGGGCAAAGCCCAGGTGAAAAGCGCCGACAGCCTGATCCTGGCGGCAATCTGCTCCTTTGTGATGGGCCTCTACTGCTTCACCTTGCCGCACACTCCCCCCGCACATACGGGCGCCGGTGCCCTGCCCTTCGTCAAGGCACTCTCGCTCCTCGGCAATCCCCAATTCCTGATCTTCCTGGTGATCTCGTTCGTGGTCACCACGCAATTGCAGTTCTACCACCTCGGCACAGCTCGCTTCCTGGAGGATATCGGCACCTCGAATGCGGTCATCCCCGCGGCGATGAGCATCGCGCAGATCGCTCAGGTCGTGGCCATGGCGGTCATCCTGCCGATCATCTTCAAACCCCTCGGGTATCGATGGATCCTGCCCATGGGCACCGCGTTCTGGCTGATCATGTTCCTGGTGTATTCTCGAACTCGGCCGCGATTTCTGATCATCGGGTCGATGGTCTTCCATGGCCTGGCCTACGCATTCTTCTTCGACGCGGCGTTCATCTACGTCAAGAGTGTGGCCTCGGAGGATATTCGTGCCTCAGCCCAGGGCCTGTATACTACCGTGACGTTGGGACTCGGTCTGTTTGTAGGAACGCAATTCACCGGCGCCGTCATGGACCACTTCCGCCGCGACGGCAAGTTCCGCTGGCAGCCCATCTTTCTCGTGCCCTGCGTGCTGCTGACGGCCTGCGCCCTGGCCTTCGTGGCTCTGTTCAAAGGTTGAGGAGAACGCGCTTATGACCCTCAACTGGGTCCGCCAGGAAAACTACGAAACCATGAGTTCCTTCGGCGCCTCGCGGATCGCCGCCGCCATCGAGCGGCAGATCCGCCACGGGCGACCGATGCTCCTCGGATTGGCAACCGGCAACACGATGCTCGGGCTCTACGAGCGCCTGGCACAACGGCTCAACGAACTGGGCCTGAACCTCAACCCCTTGCACACCTTCAATCTCGACGAATACGTCGGCGCCGACGGGAGGTGGATCCCCGCCGACCATCCGCTCAGTTACCATGCCTACATGGAGAAGAACTTCTTCTGGCGACTTGACCCGAAGCTGGGCATGAACCCCGACCACATCCACTTCCCCGATCCGCAATGCCCCTCCGCCATCGACCAGCAGATCGGGCAAATGGGCGGCCTCGACCTGCAATTGCTGGGAATCGGCTTCAATGGCCATATCGCCTTCAACGAGCCCATGCCGGAAGCCGAGATCGGGATCGAGGCGTTTGAGGAACTCCCCACCCGCGTGATCGAACTGACGGAGCTGACGATCTCGACCAACGCGCGGCTGACCGCCGCCGGCGACCGCTCCCAGGTTCCGCGCCAGGCCGTCACCCTGGGAATGAAACCGATCCTGGCCGCCCGTGAGATCCTGCTGCTGGCCTGCTTCCCCGAACAGCAGCAGCCGCTGCGCCGCATGAGGCACGGCCGCCCCACACCCGAACTGCCGGCCAGCTACCTGTTGGATCACCCCAAGAGCACCATTGTCTACACGGGCGACTCGATCTCCCTGAGAGAACACACCTGACATGAACGGTACGCTTCTGATCGGATACGACGTCGAGCGGATCCCGGGCCGAGTGCCCGGCGAGAAATGGGTCGGCGAGCCGCTCGCCCACGACACGGCCGAGAGATTCCTGGAAGCGGCGCTGCGGATTCATCAAGCGGTCGGCGTCCCCGCCACGCTATTCGTCGTCGGCTGCAATATCGAGCGGCTCCGGCCCCAGCTCGAGGCCTGCCTGGCCTCGGGCTGGTTCGAGATCGCCCAGCACACCCATGAACATTTCCCGCTCAAGACCGTCGTGGAAGAGAGCCCCGACAATATCTACCTG
This sequence comes from uncultured Planctomycetaceae bacterium, assembly GCA_964429355.1. GTDB lineage: Bacteria > Planctomycetota > Planctomycetia > Pirellulales > Thermoguttaceae > JAAYAY01. The sequence continues at coordinate 6,952 of CAYSCH010000432.1, forward strand.
CCCGGACTGGCCGCCGACCGGATCGAGGAACAATTGGCCCGGCCCGTCGAGCTGCTCCAGCGGCACCTGGGTGTCTGCTGCCGGGGCGTGACGGCGCCCTACTCCTATTACCGCGGGCTGACCGACCGACCCGACATCCTCGAGATCATCGCCCGCCACGGCATGTCCTACGTCCGGTCCTACGGCCGAAACAGCCACGACTATTTTCCGCTCGGCTGGGACGTCCAGCCCTTCTGGTACCGGCGGCAGGGTTTCCCCAACCTCCTGGAAACGCCCATGCAGGGCTGGATCGACGCCCAGTGGCGTCGCGAGCATGGCTGGCAGAACTGGACCGCCTACCACGAGTACCTCAAGGAACAGGTCGACCGGGTGGCCGCCGGCGGCCTGTGCTGGTCCCACTGCCAGCACGACTGGACCAGCACCCTCTACGATACCCCCCTGGCCTGGACCCAGAAGTTCCTCCAGTATGCCGCCGACCGCCTCGAGATCCTCACCCATTTCGATTTCTATCAGCGCAAGGCACAGGGCGGCAGGGCCGCCAGCCAACACGAGCTACCGCTCGAGCTGAAACGGCCTGCTCCCGATGGTCGGGGATCTCTGTGAAAAACTTCACGATCTTTGAGGTTAGTAG
>CAYSCH010000433.1:0-5360 GCA_964429355.1 uncultured Planctomycetaceae bacterium
CAGAAGGCTTAGGCATGACAATTGGCCATCCATCGTGGCTTCCACTGGGGCAAGCCCAGTGGCGGCCTTTTCCTGGAATCACACAAGTCCATTTAGGGCATCCATGCCCGTGGGAAACTAGGGCTTCTTAGTGTGGAGGGAAGGCTGGGGGAAGAAGGCCTGTGCGGCGGCGAAGCGGCGCGACCAGTTCTGTGGTCGAGCCCCGACCAACAGGAGCCGAGAGATGTACAGAACCGAATGGGGGAAGGTGGGCTGGTTATCGGGTGGAATCCGTAGAATGCAGGGTGGGACACTGACTGTGTTCGTGGAGGCATTGCTGTTCTTCGCACTGGGTACTGCCGTACTGGTTGGCCTGGTCTACGACCTGAGGCTGTATTACGGGATTGGTGCAAACGGTCAACCGCTCTACCAAGAGGAGTTTTCTACCAATGGGGCTGATCTCGGTGCGAGTCACACCTCGGTGGAGAGAGGGACCGGCGGGGCCGACTGGGGCCGGCATCCTTCTCCGGCCGAGATGGTGTGTTTGGGCGACCGTTGCGTGACGGCATCAAGGACGCCTGAACCCTTACTTGCGCCGACTTCAGGCGAGGAGATGCCCGACGGAAAGGTGGGTTTTGGGCTGTTGAGGGGCAAGGCCGTGGAGCAGGGAGACGATTTGCCCAGTTCAGCCAAGCAACGTGATTGATCGCCATGAGAGACCTGGTTTTGGCGAGCCTGGGCCTGGCAACGGTCTCGCTGGTTGCCCTTATTGGCGGGGTGCGTTTGGCTTGCGTTGCAACGCGCAGTCGGGTCAATGCTGTGGCAACGGTGGGGGTTGCCTTGTTGCTGTGGTACGTTCTCCGGTATCACGGCACCTGGCAGATGGCACGACTTCTGCCGTTTTCGAGTGCCATCGTACTTGGAAACTGGATTCCCATCGGCGGGGCCTTTTTTGCCGGACTGACACTGGGAGAATCGGCGATTCCCGGGTGGCGGCGTCTCGGCTGGGCAGCGCTGATTCTGATCGCGTGTGTGTATTCAGTCGCGTGCTGTTTTCTGGGGCACGTTTCCGAACGTGAACTGTCGGCGGGGAATGCACATTTCGGACAGCAGAACTGGCGGAGTTCCTGCGGCGCGTCGTGTGCCGCCGTTCTTCTGCAGCTTCACGGCATCGAAGCGACGGAAGGCGAATTGGTGAAACTCTGCCTGACCAGCCATCGCGGCACACCTGCCCTCGGGGTTTATCGGGGGCTGAAGATCAAGACGGCGGGTAGCCGGTGGGACGTCGAGATCGTCACATGTCCTTTGGACGAATTGCTGGCCATGGAGGGGCCCCTGCTGCTGCGAGACCAGATCCCGGAGGCCCGCCTGCTGGATGGAACCAAGGATGGCAAACGGATGGGGCGCCGGCTCGAGCACGCAGTGCTGTTGCTCGATGGGCGAGACCCTGACCATATTCGGATTCTGGATCCCGCTTCGGGAATCAGATATCCGGTCCGTTGGACGATCGAAGATCTTCGCGAGCGATGGCGAGGCGAGGCCCTGCGGCTGGTACGGAGGGCGGAGGAGGGGGCGACGGGAGGGGGGAAATCATGGAATAATGGAAAAATGGAAGATTGGAATGGAGGACGAGAAAGGTAGTCTGAGCTGCCCCATCGCTTCACTCGTCCATCAATACAGGATTCACGGTCGAACCGGGGGGCTGTTCGTCGACCGTTTCTCAGAGCCGACAAAAGGCTGGCTGATGGCGAGCATCGCTGCCGGGAGAGAACTTGCCATTCTTCTGTGACGATCGATTATTCGGGTTCGCCTGGGAGCTTCCTGGTGGCAATGAATTGACGAAGGGTCTCGGTGAGGCGGTTCATCTCGGGCTGGAGAGTCTGGAGCACAGCGGAGGCTTTGGCGAGATCCTGCTTGCGGCCCATCTGTTCGAGCTGCCAGCAGATATCGAAGACTCCGGTGGCTCCGAGACTGCGGCTGGAGCCTTTGAGGGCGTGGGCGGCGGCTTCGACCTGTTTGGGTACCAGAGAATCGACTGCGCGGCGGATGTTATCGAGGAGTACGGGGGATTCGGTCAGGTAGGCGTCGACGATGTCGGCGAGGAGGTCGCGATCACCGTCGACGGAATGGAGGGCCTGGCTCCAATCGACGGGAGCATGTGTGTTTTGCATTGGTATTGTGCCGGCTCCTGTGTTCTGAAAGCGGGCTGCGAGGGCAGCGGCCATGGCCTGGTCGAGCTGGAATGCGCGAACCGGTTTGGAGACGTATCCATCCATACCGACGTCGAAGCATCGCTGCCGGTCGTCTTTCATTGCACGAGCGGTCATGGCGATAATGGGCACGTGCAGTCCGGTGTTTGCCTCGGCGGCGCGGATGGCTACGGTGGTTTCGTAACCATCCATTTCCGGCATTTGAACATCCATGAAGACAAGATCGAATTGATCGGTTTCCATGGCATCGATCGCCTGGCGCCCGTCGGCGGCAACGATGACGCTGTGTCCTCGTTTTTCCAGCAAGCGGGCGGCCAGTTTCTGGTTCACGAGGCTGTCTTCGACCAGGAGAATGCGAAGGGGGGGAAGCTGGACGGACGCGGCCGCCACGGCTCCGTTTTCGTTACCCAGCGTCTTTCCTTCAGGCACCAGGGAGATAGGCATTGCGGCAAGGGAATGGAAGCGGGCCGTGAAGTGGAACTTGCTGCCGGATCCGACGGCGCTCTCGAGCCAGATGCGGCCTCCCATGAGTTGGACAAGCCTGGCTGAAATTGCCAATCCCAAGCCCGTGCCGGCATGGCGCCGAGTGGTGGAGCCATCGACCTGTTCGAAGGCGTCGAAGATACGGACCTGGTGCTCGGGGGGGATACCGATGCCGGTATCGATCACGCAGAAGTGCAGCATGAGCTGGTCGCCGGTCTCTTGGCCCGATTCTTCCACTGGTTCGACCCGCAGAAGGATCTCGCCCTGGTCGGTAAACTTGACGGCGTTGCCGACCAGGTTGATGATCACCTGGCGAAGGCGCCCCACATCGCCGACGAGCCAATCGGGGACATCGCGGTGAATCTCGCAGGCCAATTCCAGTCCCTTGCTGTGGGCCCGGACGTCGAGGGCCTTCATCGTGTCGGCAAGAGCCTCGCGCAGGTCGAAGGGCTCGTTGACGAGATCGAACTTGCCGGCCTCGATCTTGGAGAAGTCGAGGATATCGTTGATCACGGCCAAAAGGGCATCACCCGAATCGCGAACGATTCTGAGGTAGTCCCTTTGCGAATCGTCGAGTTGCGTATCGAGGACGAGCTCGGTCATGCCGATGATGGCGTTCATGGGGGTGCGGATTTCGTGGCTCATGCTGGCGAGGAAATCGCTCTTGGCCCGGTTGGCCGTTTCGGCCGCCTCCTTAGCCTCGGCAAGCTGGGCGGTCCGCTGGCGGACGCGCTGTTCGAGTTCCTCGTGGGCTTCCTGGAGAGCCTTCTCGGCAGCCTTGCGCTCGCTGATATCGCGTACGACGGCCTGGAGGATACTTCGCCCTTCCAGATCGACCCGCACGAGGAGCACGTCGGCGATGAAATCCTGGGCATCGGTGCGGCGGTGAACCCATTCGAACCGGCTCATGCCGGTCTTGAAGGCAACGGCGATGCGGGCGTCGGCGGCAGTGCGAGAATCGCTGCCATCGGGTTGACAGGGAGGCGAGAGCTGGCTGGGGTGTTTTGCTACGAACTGCTGCGGCGAGGAGCAGCCGAACAGGTCGAGGGTTGCCTGATTGCACTCGAGAAACTGCCCGTCGGCAAGCAGCATGATCGCGTCGCCGGTCGATTCGAACAAGGCGCGGTAGCGCGACTCGGACTCGCGGAGGACGGCTTCGGCCGCTTTGACATCGGTCACATCGACGGCCATGCCAAGGACAGCCGGTTCTTCGCTTTCGGCTGCCGTGTAGGGAATCTTCGTGACGTGGAGGATGCGGCGTCGACCGTGGGCATCGGTGAAGGGGAGTTGAGCGACGGTCATCGACACGTTGTTATCAATGACCTGGCGGTCGAAGTCGAGCATCTGGCGGGCTTCATCGGGCACGGGGTGGATATCGCATTGCCGGCAGCCGATGAGATCGACGACGGACTTGCCGTAGGCCTCAGCCAGGGCCCGATTGGCCAGGAGGAACCGGCCTTCACGGTCCTTGGCAAAGATCATGTGGGGAACGAGATCGAAGACCTGGCGCCAGCGCATTTCGCCGGCTCGGAGCATGGCAATCGTGGCGCGCAGATCGAGCAGTTGCTGAGCCAAGCAGGACTCGCCGTGGGGGACGTCGTTCGTATTTGGCAACTGTCTTTCTGCCATGCGTAGCGTTGGCGGGAAACAAGAAGGCTCTCGAGCCGGTCCCGAAGCCGTTGCGGATCCAGAAATTCTCCGTCCGAGTGAGACCTGCGTGGTGGTCCGTGGACAGGTTCTCAAGGTTGCCACCATACCACAAAAGGGCGTGGGGGAGAATGGAAAGTTGGCGGCGGAACGGGTGCTTGCAGCCCCCCCTTTGTTTGGGTACGATACCGGCGGATCCAAGTCCGTGGCCGGTTCGAGGGTCGTCTGCCATGCTCGTCGACTGCCCCCACTGTTACGCGAGGGTTGTTCCCAAGGCCGACGGGTGTTGCCCCGCCTGCCAGCAAAACTTGAGACTGGTGACGGGCACCGAATCGATGCGTGTGTCGTTGCGAGTGGCCCAGGGAGACATTCTCCCGGCGATTTGCTGCGACTGCGGCGAGCCAACGGAGCGGGTCACGAAGGTGCAAGCGAGCAGGTCGGAACGGCGTGAGGGGACAAACTGGATCGAAGTGATTGTGTTGGGCCTGATGAGTTGGCTGGTTGCGGTCTACCTGATCCTGCGCGGCATCTCCGAAACGAACGTCATTGAAGTGCGGATTCCGCAATGCGAGCTCTGCGCCGCGGGCGGGCCTCCCAAGCCGGAGTACGTAGATTTCGGGAATGCCCGAATGACATTCGTCGTGCACAGGAAGCTGAGAGACGCCACGGGTGAGTGAATGGCCTTGCGCGATTGCCGGATGAGATTTCGGCAAGGCGATGACGACTCGATGGGACGGAGCTGATAGAATTCGCACGCAAGACACGGGCACAGCCAAACGCGAGGCAAGCCCACGTAGCGATCTTCATGACGACTTTCCTTCCGGGAATCCCGCAAGGCCATCCAGGGAGGGAATCGGAAAGCAGCTTTCGGACGATGCCATGAAGCGAATTGGCCAAGACACCCTTACCTGCAGAATCGTAGGCGAAAGAAGAAAAGGATAGGTGCTCGTGAGAATCCGCTTGCGTCGGACGTTTGCCGTTTGCTGGATGATCACTTCACTGGCCGTTGCCGGTCCGTCAATCGCGAAGGTTCCGCAGGTC
>CAYSCH010000433.1:5370-7531 GCA_964429355.1 uncultured Planctomycetaceae bacterium
GTGGCCAAGGCCTACACGGTCGCCGATGGGCTGCCCTCGAACGACGTGCGTGGCGTGTGGCTGGACGAGGCCGGCACGGTGTGGGCCGAGACCGAGCGGGGATGGGCTTCGCTCGAGGGGGGCAAGTGGCTGGCGTCGAGTCCGCCCGTTGAGGAAAAGCTGCAGGGGCACGTGGCAGATCAGGGCTATGCCGCCGCGGGACGCCAAGTGAACCAGGCGGCGAGGATGCGGGACGGCAAGATCGTAGCGGCCACGGACGACGGCCTCATGATCCAGACGCCGGATGGCTTCGGACCGTTGGTCGTGGACGATGGTCTGGGACGGCGATGGGGCACGTCGGACGTGCGTGGAGTGGCCGTCGACTCCCATGGGCAGCTCTGGTTTGCGTCGTTGGCCGGGGCAGCCTGCCAGAGGGGGGACGGGTGGAGGTTCTACACGGGGCGCGAAGGGCTTCCGTACAATGACTTCACGACGATCCAGCCGGGGCCGGACGGCGTGGTCTGGTTTGGGACACACCTGGGGGCGGTTCGTTTCGACGGAACGACGTGGGCCTATCGGCAAGGCCGGCGTTGGCTTCCGCACGACGAGGTGCGCGGGATAGCTGTGGATGATCAGGGAAATGCCTGGTTTGCCACGGCCGGTGGCGTGGGGCTGATCGAGCGGCGGATGATGACTCTGGCTGAGAAGGCTGAGTTCTACGAAGAGGAAATGGAACGGTGCATTTTCCGCTCGCCGATGGGATATGTATCGGAGGTGGGGTTGGCCAAGCCGGGCGACAAGACGCAGATCCTCTACCACGACAGCGACAACGACGGGCTGTGGACGAGCATGTATGGGGCCGGCGAGTGCTTTGCGTTTGCCGCCAAGGGGGATTTGAAAGCTAAGGCTCGAGCCCGGCGGGTATTCGAGGCGTTGCGATTTCTGCAGAAGGTGACCCAAGGTTGCGAGCACAGTCCCCCCAAGGGATATGTGGCCCGCACGGTGATCTCGGCCGAGCTAACCGACCCGAATGTGGGGCGCATCGAGCGGGATCGGGAGAAGCAGGCGAAGGAGGATGCGCTGTGGAAGGTCTATGAGCCTCGCTGGCCCAAGAGCGCCGACGGCAAGTGGTACTGGAAGAGCGACACGAGCTCCGACGAGCTTGATGGGCACTACTTCTTCTATCCGGCCTACTACGACCTGGTTGCCGACAGCGAGGGGGATAAGGAGCGTGTTCGGGAGGTGGTCCGGGACCTGACGAACCATCTGATCGAGCACGACTACAACCTGGTGGATCACGACGGGAGGCCGACCCGCTGGGGCGTGTACAGCCCGAAGTCGCTGAACCACGATCCGAACTGGGCGGAGGAGCGGGGATTGAAGTCGCTGAGCATGCTGTCGTACCTGGCCGTCGCCGAGCACATCACGGGCGATCCGGTCTACGGAGCCCACTCAGAGAGACTGATCACGGAGCACGGTTACGACACGAACGCGATGATCTACAAGATCCATCGCGGCATCGGTTCGGGGAACCAATCGGACGACGAGATGGCCTTCATGTCGTTCTATAACCTGGTCAAGTACACAAAGAACGAGCCGCTGCGCCAGCAGATGCTGCTGTCGTTTTTCAGTGCCTGGGTGATCGAACAGCCCGAGATGAACCCCTTCTTCCATTTCGCCTATGCAGCCTTCGGGCTGGAGGCGAAGCACAGCAGCCCATGGGGGACCTTCTCGCTTGCGCCCTGGGAGGGCTGGCTGGAGGATTCGATGGCAACGCTCAAGGGATTTCCTCTCGACCGGCTCAACTGGTCGAGCCGCAACAGCCATCGGCTCGACCTGGTATTGTTGCCGCGGCAACAGAGCGGGGAGATTGTGGGCCCGGGAGGCGAGACAGCCGGATATCTGGTCAGCGGCCGGGTACTTCCGGTCGAGAACCGGCACTTCAACCACTGGAACACGAATCCGTGGCGTCTGGATTACCATGGGGACGGGCGAGAACTAGCCAGCGGCACGGTGTTTCTGCTACCCTACTATCTGGGTCTGTATCACGGGTTCATCCGGGAGACAGAATAGCGGTCGGCGGACATTGAAAATGGAATGAGAGATCCAAAGTCTGGCGACGGAACGAATATCACGCTGAACAGGGCCAAATTCTGGCGAATTCGGCTACGGAGATGGAGTC
>CAYSCH010000434.1:0-7523 GCA_964429355.1 uncultured Planctomycetaceae bacterium
CATCTGAATCATCGGTGCCCACGTAGTCGGCCACCGCTCGGCCGCGGGCGTCGAACACCGTGCGGCTGATGGTCCCGCCGGGAGTCGTCGACTTGTTCTGCCGGCCCATGGTGTCATAGCCGAACGTCGACTCGTCGAAGTTCGTACCCGAGCTGCCGTCGCCCGAAGTGGGGATGGCGTGATAGGCGCGGGTGGACGTGAGTTGGCCGGCGGTGTTATAGAGACTCACCGACCAGCGGGTGTAGCTCGATTGGGCAAACGTGTCCGAGGCGGCGAGCTTGCCGCTGGTCGAACTGCGGACGGCCGCGATCGATTCGCTGCGAGTGCCGGTGGCGTTGGTCTTCTGGATCTGCACCGGGTTGACGAGCGTGTAGGTGTAGCCGCCCTGGCCGTCGCTCGTGGCATAGCCTTGGGCGCTGCGGGTTTCGCGGTCGGCCGTCTTGGTGACGGTCCACGAGGCCGTGCGAACGGTCGTGCCGCTCACGTCATGGGCCGGGCCGAGGGTTTGGGTGAGGCGATCGAGATTGTCGTACTCCAGGTCGGTCACCAGGTGCTTGCCGCCATCGGCCGGGGTGGACCAGCCGGTGGGGACAGTGAGCTGGGTGTCGTCGACGTCTTCGATCGACTGGGTCACATTGCCCGAGGCGAGGTCATACTCGCGGTAGGAGATATAGCCCCGCTCGTCCTTGGTCCAGACGAGGCGGCCGGACTCGTCGAAGCGTTCCACCCGCGTGGCCGAGACGCCGGAGCCGTTCTGCCAGGACTCGATCACCGGGAGCGTGGTCGTCCGCTCGCGCATCTGGACGGAGTCGGCATACCAGGTGTAGGCGTAACACGTTTCGATCGGCGAGGAGCCGTCTTCGTTGGGGTAGGCGATCTCCTTGGCTACGGGAAAGACGACCAGGTCGAACGTGTCGGCGGGACTGCTGGACGAGGAACTCGACTGGCTGCCCGGTAGTTCGACCGTGGCCGAGTGCTGGGTGTACTCGTACTTGCGGACGAGGATCTCCGTGCCGTCGCGGCCCTGCTTGATCTTGTCGTACTTCTTGTAGCCCTGGACGGCCGAGCCACCGGTGCCGGTGGTGGTTTGCGTGTAGTATTCGTAGGTGTGGACGAGGCCTACGGTGTACTGGCCGCCGGAGGACTTGTAGACGGGCGTGATCGTACTGCTACTTGCCGAGTAGCCGGCCACAGCCGCGGGAGTGGCGTGGAGGGTGAGGTTGCCCTGGGAGTTGTACTGGTAGAAGTTGATGGTCGACTCGGTGGCAGTGGCCGAATCCTTGACCTCGGAGAGGAGCGTTTGGCCAAAGAAGTTCGTGTAACTGATCTGGACGACACCGCCGGTATGGGTCTCGGTTGTCTTGAGGACGTAGCTGTTGCGGTTGGTTTCGGTTCCGCTGCCTTCCGCGTACGCGTAGGCGGTCTCGTCGCCGCTTACCGATCGGCGATTGGTGATGCGGCCCTCGGAGTCGTACTCGTAGTACGTGGTTGCATACTCGGCCAGCTTGGCGTCGGAGGCCGTGTCGGGGTCGCTGACGGCCGGGTCGGCGATGAGCCGCTGGTAGGCTTCTTCGTCCAGTTCGTATTTGGGCCGGTTCGGGGCGCCGTTTTCGACCGACTCACCATAGTGCACGGTGAACGTCTGACCGAGGGTGACCCACGCACTTTCCTCATAGACCTGCCGGGTGATCGACTTGATGCTGTAGAGGGTTTGGAAGTCGTCGGCCGAGAGGCTGGAGCTCGAACCGGAACCGCCGGATTCGAGAGGAATGTCGAGGGTACGGTAGTTGAACAGGGCTCGTTCGACATTGACCAGTGAGGTTTCCTTGTGGAGAACCGTGACCGACTGGAGGTGCTCGCTCTCATCGGCGCCAACACCGTAGGCAAAGTCGAGGAAACGATAGACGGTCTGGCCTTCGTCTTCATACGTGAATTTGAGGCCCTTGATGTGGCCGCCATCGGTGTAGGGATAGGCGTTGGCGTTATTGGGATCGTCACGATATGCCGGGTCGTAGACCTCGTAACTGCGTCCGGCGGGGGACGTGTAGCGGACGAAGCGGCCCTTGGGGGCGCCACCGAAACCGGTGAACTGCCAGATTTCACCGTCGGGGGAAGTAAGGGTCCAACCGTAGGTAAGCTTCCAGCCGTCAGGGCCGACGAAACGGCATTCTCCGGAGTCCCATGTGAACCACATGGGGCACTGGGGTGGGATATTGACGATCACGCGGCGCGAGGATTCGGGCTCGTTGGTGTCGGTGATCCACGGCCAGACGGACGTGAGGGTGTTGATGCCGGCACCAAAGTCGTAATTGGTCGATTGAAAGAGGGGCAGGCTTTTCGTGGAGATCAGGTCTTCGCTCTTGTGGAGGCAGAACGAGACGGGGGAAGCGGTGAGCGGACAGGGCCCGGGCAGGTTGCCGCAGCCGCAGTCGCGATGGGTGACACATTGACATCCGCAGGAGTTGCAAGTGGTAGACATGGTAGGGATCCTTTGACTGGAAATCGTTGACATATGGTTAGTTGTTCGCAGTTTCTTCAATCGCTGGGAGGCAGAATTGTCGATCGCAGGAAGTTCCAGAGGAGCGTCATGGTTCACGAAGAGCCACCCAAGCCTTGTATGGTGACGACTGCAGCGTTGAAACAGCATTTGTTGATATCCCAGTAATCCACACAGTCGCCTCCGCAGCCAAGAGTCATGTTGTAGCAATCCGTCGGCAAATCAGTGACAAGCCTCGAGTACATCACGCTTTCTCCCGAGGAGTCATCGATGTAGAGTTCGAGGCCGCACTCGTCACTATCACCGCCGAGTTCGGCAGGCGGATTCGTCAGCCATACGCTGATCGTCACTGCATGACCCTCCCCGCATGGCCACGGTTCCACATGGCAACTCCAACGTGGGCATCGTGAGCCCTCTTCCTCCTCCGGTTCGAGTGTCAGCAGAAAGGTGTTGTTAAAGAAGCCGCATTCGTCGCACCGCTCGGTGTCCACGACTCCTTGGAAGGTTACTGCCAAGGCTGGCGGGATATCGTCGCAGCAGACGCAGCAGCAACAGCAGGGGGCGGGGTAATTGCATGTCATGGTCGAGTTCCTTTGGCAAAAATGAAGATGGTTGGCTTTGAGGTTGGTTGAGGTGCAGCGGGGGTGTGGTAGGAATTCGGAGGGTTGGAATGTCGACTCCAACGACTCGCAGGCTAAAGCCTGGACTCCAACTGAGCCCATTTGCCCTCCGGGCACTTGAAGGCCCGGCCTTGGGCCTTCAGCGATAGGCGGCAGCCGCATTTCATGCAGCGGTTGTGGCGGCGATGGTCGCAGGCATCGCAGATTTCGAGTCGCGCGCGGTACTCTTCGGCGGTGACCGTGCGGCAGCCGTCGGCGACGAAATCGGCCAGCGAACGGGCGAGGTTCCATGCCTGGCGGACCAGCGACGGCGGTTGCCCGGGAGCGGTTGGCGCTGCCATGCCAGACGACGGGTCTGGCGTGTGCGGCGATTGCGTCGTATCGGACAGGTTGATAATGGGTCCGACGGCGACGCTGGGCGGATGGTGTGACACCTGGTGGAGTGTCGGGGCGGGGTTGTGCATGGAGGTGCTCCTTGCGGTGATGGGGATGGTGATAGTTTCTTGCATGGTTACGCTGGTGAAGTGTGAAGGTCGTTCGCGGTTCGCCACGCTAGCCGAGCGCCACGGTTAAACCCGGATTCAACGATTGGCGATGGATCAACGCGTTTCATTTATGGTTTGCGAGTGATGACGCTGGTCGCACCCGGCTGGAGCGACCCACTGGGTTGCCGAGCCGAAGTGTTCGTCTGGGCATGAAAGGACTGGTGGGCAACAAAAAAAGCCCGTCGCCGGAAACATGGGGTTCCGGTGACGGGCTCTTTTCAATACCGGGCGGCGAGGCCCAGCTTGTCTTGATACCCTGTCGGGATCGTCAGGTTGTTACTTGCTACGCCCGCAGTTTATCACGAAGGGCGGGAAATTTTCTACTAATCATTGGGACACCCAGACGGATCTTCGTAACTATCTGCGGCTACAAGAGTTGGGGTTTTCGTAAATTTGGCCAGTGGCTGCTCCGATCCGTGCTGCAAGGCGGTGACAATCGCGGTCGTGGAGACGCCGGGGACCCGGCCGGCAATACGGACCTGGCCGCCATAGGCCTCAACGACCTCGCGGCCCACGACCTCTGCGGCGGTGTAGGTGCCGCCTTTAACGAGGACGTCGGGACGGATGGTGCGAAGCAACTCGTGCGGCGTATGATGCGGCGAAGTATGCCGGTATCTCGTCGCGGTGCAGACTCATCTTGCTTGTCGGCAAGGTTTCGCCACGACCGTGCAGGGCTCGCGGCCGCAACAACACCGCCCCTTTTGCCGCTTCCCGAAATCCCCCGCGTGCGGTCGGAAAAGTCCAGATGTGAGCGGGATTTCCGGATTTCCGTTCGCCCGGGTGTCGCACAAGGTCCTCGGGAAACCTCAAATCCTGTTACAGCCTGTGGACACCACGGCTTTCTTGGGGGGGAACCGCATTTCTTGTTTTGACAACCGTGGTCAACAGCCTAGATTTGATCGGCAACAATTGCTGAACACTCGCAAGTCCTTTTCCCAAAACTCGTCTACGCAAGCCTTTTTCGCCATCGTTCCACAATGGCCGTGGGATTCTCGGCCGGGACTACCAGGCTCACCGGGCCTGACTGTCGGATGGATCTGCCCCCTTGGGGTTTGCGCCGTACCCGAAAAACGGCTGGAATGCTTCGGTTGAGCTTCCACTCGGTACGGCGATGCGACCCTGCAACGCCCTACTCGCGGGAGCATTTCAACTATGGCCAGCTTGACGAACGAAAGCCCAATCCAAACGGACGACCTGCACGACGAGCAACATGCCCCGGTTCGCGATGCCATGGACGTGCTCGATCAGGAGAACGCCTCGCTGCGGGAACAGAATGCGCTCCTCCGGCGGAAAACCGCCCAACTCGAACGTCTCGACGAGGCAGCCCAGAAGTTTCTCGACCACGTCTCGCACGAGTTTCGCACTCCCCTGACCGTCGTCAAGGAGTATGCGGCGATCCTGGCCGAGGGACTGGCAGGACCGGTTTCGGCCCGGCAGCGCGAGTTCCTTGACATCATCGATTCTCGAACCGAGGAAATGGCGCTCCTCGTTGACGATCTTCAGGATACCGTGCGGCTCCGCGCGGGAACCGCGCCCGTCCACCGGAGAGACTGCACCCTGAGCGACCTGGTGGAACGCATCCGCGCCGCCATCGAGACGAAGGCCGCAAAACGGGGGATCCAGATCGCGATCGACATCGAGGATGCCTTGCCCCATGTGTTCTGCGATCCCGGCCGGGCCGGCCGGGCACTCAAACGCCTCGTTGCCCTCATCCTCAAGACGTGCAATGACGGCTCCAGGATCGTGGTCTGGGCGCGCAAGGGTGAGACCCCCAACCAGGTCCTCGTCGGAGTCAGCGACGAGGAACTCGCCGCCTCCCTCGATGATCGCCGGCAGATGCTTGAACGTCTGCGGCCGTCAGAACACTGCGCAACTGGAGCCGCCCAGCCCGGCGGCCCCGAAATGGAGATTGTTCGCGAACTCGTGGCGGTCAGCTTCGGCCAGTTCGGCGTCGCGGGTACTCCGGGCAGGCACGGGACGTTCTGGTTCACCCTTCCTGACACCAACCTCACGGAACTGGCAAGACGTTACCTGGCGATCCTCGCCGGCCTCGAAGAAACGACCACCTGCGTCTCCCTGCTCCATGTCCAGGCGACGAGTCTGCCGGACCAGATGTTCCTGGAAGAACTCGACCAGTTTCTCAACCATCACGCCCGCGGTCACAGTGTCGTGTTCCGCCTGGCCGACGATCGGTGGCTGGCCCTCCTGGAGTGCGGAGCCGATGAGGCCGACCGCACGGCACGCCGCTGGCCCGTCGACTGGTCCAAGATCACCGGGCCCGCTCCCGGTTCGAGGCTTCCGGCTCTCGAAGTCACTAGCCGTGGCACGTGGCGCATCCCGGAAGACACCCAACGGCTCGTCGAACAGATCCAGGCCGACGTACCCTCCCCCGCACACGGTAGCGGCGGAGAATCTGTCCTGGTGGTAGAAGACGACCGCGACTTTGCCGACGGGCTGCACTTCCATCTCCGGGCCGCCGGCTATGCTGCCCAGACCGCACGCGACGCCGAATCCGCCTTGAAAATGGCCTCCCAGTGCCACCCCAATGCCATCCTGCTCGACAACTCCCTGCCGGGGATGAATGGAATCGAGGCCCTCGATGAACTCAAACGAAACCCCGAAACCCGCGACATTCCGGTGATCATGGTTTCGGCAAATACGAAACTGCCGCAGACGGCACTCGTCAGAGACGCCGATTTCTATCTTCAAAAGCCCTGTGGATTCGACAAGATCGTGTCCGCCCTGAGAAATGTCCTGGCCTGAGATTTCCTTTGAGGATTTGACCCATGACCACCAAGAAGATACTTATCGCCGACGATGATCGCGATCTGGCACGAGCCCTGGCTCTGCGGTGCGAGCAACTCGGGCTCCAGACGCATGTCGTCTACGACGCTATGTCCGCCCTGACGGTGGCCCACGCGGTGCGACCGGATCTGATTTGCCTCGACGTGAACATGCCAGGAGGCAACGGCCTCAGTGCGTGCGAGATGATCTCGTGCAGCGAGGATCTGGTCGGTATCCCGGTCGTGGTGCTAACCGGGCGCTACGACGAGGATACGATCCGCCGCTGCCACAACATGTGCGCCTACTACGTGCTCAAGTGCCCCGATACATGGAGCCGTGTGGAACCGCTCGTGTATGAGCTGCTCCACGTGGAGCCGCCGCGCTCGGAGAGCAGGCCGGAGGGAGACTCCGGCGAGGCCGGAGATGGCCCCGATACGGTTCCGCTGCCGGAGCTGTATCGAGAGATGGCCCGCGAGGTGGTCTACGCCCAGATGAACGAGGCCGGCGCCGACGACAACCCCTGATCGGCTGGGAGCCCCGTGAACCGTTGACCAACTCACCTATTCCGATTAGTGAGGATCAGTGTTGATTAGTGCTTCCCCCTCTTCTTAGAGGCCCTCACAAAACCTACGAGTTTCCCACCGGCATGGATGTGCACAGCCGGTGGTTTTGTTAGCGGCTCTAATCTTCCTTTCCCCCAATCTTCTTTTCTCCCGCCTTTGCCTCCAGCCCCCTTGCCCCTTTCGTGTGCCACTGGCGCTGCTCTGCCAGTGCCTCAGCAGCAGTCGGTTTCATCCGCATGTCAGTGCCCTCGACGAGTCTCATCGTTGCCCACCAGACGCTTCCCATCGAAACATCCCCCTCGGATTCCCTCCTCCTCTTCCGTTCTACTTCAACCTCAGCCTCTCTGCCCGAGCCCCTCCCGCTCCTTGTCGCCGCGCTCAAAGCGAACTCCCGATCCCACAAAACACCCGGCACCTGCCCGCCGATGTGCCCCCCCCTCCGTGCTCTCGGGGTTACCCTCTCTTCTTCGCATCCTTCGCGCTCTTTGTGCCCTTCGCGGTGATCCCCTTCCTC
>CAYSCH010000435.1:0-7504 GCA_964429355.1 uncultured Planctomycetaceae bacterium
ACCGTTTTCCGCCCGTGGGAGACCTTTCTTGTGGTTTTGGGATAGGTCCTTAGAGTCGGACAGTCATCCGCGCCAACGGCATCCATGGTAATCCCGGCGTCAACCCTGAACCCTGACAGCTCTACCCGTACCACGGCCGTGAGCGCTGCTGGGCCCGCTGGGCCAGGCGATTGAACATGTCGCAGTTTTCCGCGATCTGGAAGTCGAACATCCCCACTCCCAGGAAGTCGGCGCCGCTGTCGAGGGCATGGGCAAACCCGCTCCGCGGCAGAATGGCGCCGGCCGCAAGGACCTTGAAGGCGATCCACGGCTTCTTGACCTTGGCCATGTACTCGACGGTCTCCTCCGGATTGATGCACCACATGCTGTCGTCCCAGCCCTCGCCGCCGTCGAGCCAGATGTACTCCTTCCGTAAGGGTTGGGGCGTGGCGGTAAAGTAGTTGTCCTGATGGAGCGTCTTGACATAGAAGTCGCAAGGAATCCCCTGCTCCTCGCAGGCCTTGACCACTTCCAGCGAGTGGCAGCCCACACCGATCGGTATATTGTGCTGTTTTGTCAGTTCCACCGCCTCGGCAATCAGGTCGACCCGTTTGAGCTGGGTGAGCTTGTCGCCGGCAACGCCCCACACGTAGAGGGCGGCGCAGCCGTTGTCGACATTCTGGGCGATCTCGGCGTTCAACTTGCCTGCCACCTGGCCAATCTCGGGATGGATGCTGGGGATGATCTGCATCTTCCCGCCCCGCTCCTTGTTGTATTTGTAGATCAGGTTCGCCCCGCTCTCCAGAACCGTGTTGATGCCGTTTTCCTCCGCCAACCGGAAGGTCTCAAAGATCTTCTCTTCCGTCACGTAGGCGCGGAACAGACAATTGACGTATTTCAGATCCCGTGCGTGCATGTAGCCCGAAACCAGGTTTCCCCCCAACATCAGCCGGCTGATCTTGGCCTCGCCCAGTTTGCCGAAGAGCATCCCGCCCGCCGCGGCCTCCTCGCTCTCGGCCGCAGCAGCCTCCATCGCCTTGCCCAACGCATATGCCGATCCGGCCGCCGCCACGCAACGTCCCATCGCCGTACGTCGATTCACCTGCTTCGGATCGGCCATGCTTGATTCCCCTTCAAAGGTTCTTCAGTTCCAGATTTCGCCACACGCAGACACTTCTCGCGCGTCCCCGACTGGCCTGAGGATCCGGCCGACCGCGTCTGAGGCACAAGCAAGGCCAACAATGACAGACCGTCTGTCCTCGCTTGCGCGCGGCGTGCGTGTCGGGGCACGCACCCGTAGGTTACCCGGTCACGGCACCTTTTTCAACACGACTCCCCGCACCTCCATGACCTGGCTTCCTGGAATGTTCAAGGCTCGCAACGTCAGCTTGTTGCGTCCCCTTGCGAGGCCCATCGTGCCCGCCACAAGGGGGCGGAAATCCTTCACGTAGGACTCGCTTCCCCGAGCGGCCCGATCCGACTCGGCACCGCGGAGCGGTGGGT
Source organism: uncultured Planctomycetaceae bacterium (assembly GCA_964429355.1). Classification (GTDB taxonomy): domain Bacteria; phylum Planctomycetota; class Planctomycetia; order Pirellulales; family Thermoguttaceae; genus JAAYAY01. The sequence goes on from CAYSCH010000435.1 coordinate 1,483, forward strand.
CGTGAGCCTCGGAGACTTGCCCCGTGAGCACCACATCGCCCACGGACAATTCAAAAGTCGATCCCACATCGGCCGCCGGGCAGGTGTAGTAGACGCTTACCTCATAGCGGGCCGCTTGAAGGACTTCAACGTCCCAGGTGATCCGATCGTCCGTGCTCGACCAGTTCGTAAAATACGAACAGTTCGGCGCCTTGGCGCTCCGCTGCACCTTTCCCTCGGGCACACCGTCTCGAGCCGGCAGGATCGTCGGGTGATCGTCGAAACCGATTGGAAACGGCCGGTCATCTTTGGCGATGGACGGCAGCACGTCCTCTTCCCAATCAGCTACCGCCTTTCGCAGACTCGCCGCGAGCTCCGGTTTCTCGCCCGAGATATCCCGATCCTGACACGGATCGGCAACCATATCGTAGAGCGCCCCTTTCATGTCGAGCCGATACTGCTGCGTTCGTACGCTCACCCGGTTGTTCCAGTGGGAGAAGATCATCCGCTCGGGCCAGACCCCGTCGCTGCCGAAGAGCAGCGGCTTGACGCTCCGCCCGTCCAGCGGTTTTACCCCGACACGCTCGATGCCGGCCATGTCGGTGAGTGTGGGCAAGAGGTCGATGGCCCCGGCAATCTCTGGGATCACAGTGCCCGGCTGAATGTGCCCCGGCCAGCGGACGAGGCAGGGCACCCGTACGCCCCCCTCGTCGGTCGACCCCTTTTTGCCTTTCATTTCGCCGTTGAACCGCCAGGTGTTTGGCCCGTTGTCGGTGAAGAACACGACGATCGTGTTCTCGGCCAGCTTCAGTTCGTCGAGCTTCTCGAGCAGCCGTCCCACATTCCAGTCGAGGTTCTCGACCATCGCCAGCGCGCACCGCGTTTCGTCCAGGTTCTCCTGCTCCGCATGGCTGCTCCGCAAGCGGATGCGGCTCTCGGGAAATCGCTCATAAAACCGGTCGGGCACCTGGAATGGTGAATGGGGCGTGTTGTAGGGCACGTAGCAGAAGAAGGGGTGCTGGCGGTTCTCTTCCAGAAACCGGATCGCATGATCGGTCAGGTCGTCGATCATGAACCCCTTTCCCTCGACGATCTGGCCATTGTGGTCCATAGGCGTATCGAAATAATGCCCCCAGTGGCCGGAGGTGAACCCGTAGTACTCGTCGAACCCGCGGGCGAGCGGGTGGTAGGGGAACTGGGTGCCGTTGTGCCACTTGCCGAAAGCGCCGGTCGCATAGCCAGCCGCCTTGAACGATTCGGCGATCGTCTTCTCGTCAAGGTTCAATCGCTCTGCCCCGGTGGTGACGCCGTGGACCCCGCCCCGCGGATGGTAGCGGCCGGTGAGAAACTCGGCTCGGGTGGGCGCACAGACCGGTGAGACATAGAACCGCTCAAACAGGGCCCCGTCGTGCCCCAGCGAGTCGATGTGGGGCGTTTCCAGGTTCGTATTTCCGTGGATGCCAAGGTCCCCCCAGCCCTGATCGTCGGTCAGGATCACCAGCACGTTGGGCCGCTCGGCGGCCTGAACGGAACGGCCGATCACGCCGGATGCGGTGCAAACCACCAGGAGCAGAACAGCGCGTCGGTATACGGAACTGGGGTTCATGGGGAATCTCGCAGAGAGATTGTGTGGACTTTCGGAACAGAGTCTATCTCATCTGGACCAGAGAGGCGCTCTGGATCTCGACGCCGTGAGGCAACCGGGCGCGATCGCCGTAGAGCCAGGCGCCAAAACAGAAATTAACGGCCGAAAGGCTATCGAGCCGGAGCCCGTCCTGGTCTCCGCCGCGTCCCTGCGGATGCGCCCAATGGCCGAAAAATCTGAGGCGATCCAGCGGCACCACGATCGGTTGCCACTGGCGGGTGATCGGAACGACGGTCCCCCATGCGGCTGAATCACGTTCGATCAGGGCGATTTCCATCTGGTCGGTTTGGGGCTGTGTTGCCCGGACAACGATCTCCAGCCCGTCGTAGCGCGCTGATCCGCCGAGAAAGAGCGACAGGTTCTCCGAAACCGTCTGGCGGTAGGAGATGCTGCTCGGCGGTGGCCCAAACCCGTTCGTCCAGATCCGCTCCGCCTGGCGGCCCGGCCGACAGCCACGCACCAGTTGCTGGTGCCGATCGTCCTGTCCGTTGGTCGACACGGGACGCTCACCCGCGGCGAACAGCAGGAGCGGCCCGTCCGCTTCCGACACCTCGATCTTCCACCCCGGCCGGCTGGCCTCCAGCCATACCCGCTCCAGCTCGTATCCATGCGCCTGTTGGCTGTTTTCGCCATAGAGCCACGCGCCGAACACGAAGCTGAGCTTGTCCAAAGCCTTCAAATCGGGCTTTCCGGCGGCAGTACCCCACAGGGGCCGCAGCTTTTGGAGGGGAACGCGAATATCGTTCCACTCCGGCCAGAGCGGAATGTCCGTTCCATAGGCCTTGCCGTCCCGCTCGACAAGACCGATCTCCACCCGGTCGGTAACCTCCTGGGTAGCCCTGGCTCGAACCACCAGCGTGTCGTACGGCTGGCCAGTCGCCTCGGCCGGCAGCCGAAAGCCGCCCGCCCCAGAAGCATTGAACCCCGGCGAGGTTACTCGCAACAGCTTTCCGTCGACGACCTCCGCCCGGCAGCCGGTTGGATCGTGCATCTCGGCCGGCAGGTCGGCACGGATCGTGCATAGGGTGAATGGCTCCGGCAGTTCCGTTATGGTTTCGGTACCGTGAGACATCCACTTCGTTCCATCGGCCATGTCCACCACGAGGCGAGCCGTGAGTGTTCCCGATCCGATTCTATCGCCGGGCACTTCCATTCCGTAGACGTAGGGAGCGATTCTGGGGAGCGGCATGCCATCCTGCCCGTCGAATTGAAGATAGACCTGCCTGATTCCGGTCGCCGCCACGTTCACCCGGACGGGCATCGCCACGCCTTCCCGCCAGCGACTGGCCGCCTGCCACCAGACGGCCGGCTCGCTGTACTCCGGCCGCGGGGCCCAGAAATCGTGGACCACATGGTCTGGAATCGTCCCCCCTTCGCGAACGAGAGCATACACGCCGGGCTCAACCGAGAAGCACCCGCCGGCGTCGGCGACGAGTGGCCCCCCGCTCGTCGGGGCGAACTGTCGAACTTGAAACCGCTCGCCCAGGTCCGGGAGTCGAACGCAGATCGTGTGACGATCCCACAGCACTCGCGATACTTCGCGCTCAAGACTCGTCGGCGCAAAAGGATCGTCGACCCAAATGGCGTCCGGATAGACGGTCAACAACCATTGTCCCGCCGCCAACCTATTGAGGAAGTAAGCCCCCGTACCTTCGTAGCGAACGACCGGCGAACTTCCGCAACCCGCCACACGCTCGAGATGGTCCGGAGACGGGGGCGCGAGGTCCGTGTCGTTGGCATAGAGAAACGTCGTCTCCGTCCGCATCACGCTCACGTCGCGCTCGTAGTCGAGATCGAAGGGGCCGAACGTGGCGTTGGCGGGATACCTGCCCGGCGGCGCCAGCCGCGGGGTCTCGCGAAAGGCCTCGGCTGCGATCGCGAAGCTGACCGTCTTGCCCGGTGCGTAAATCAGGTTGAGATAGTGGGTGCACCAGCCGTAATTGCAGGCGGCCAGGGGCGTGGGATCGTACTGGAATTGTGTCGCGATCTGTGCTCCGCCGCTTCGGAAGGCCCTGGCCATGGCCGGATACATCACGCGTCCGGGAACGTCTGCCGCGTCGAACTCGTAGACGATCTTCGCCTTGCCCTCCAGACACGGCAGCCGCATCTGCGGATAGTCGTCGACCGCCGGAAGGTAGTTGGCTCTCAGGCAGCCTCCGGAAACCAGGCCCGTCGGGTACCAGCCGAATGAGCAGCCTTCAATTGATGATTTGCCAACCGATTCTTCGCGGTTCGACCAGCCGTTGTAGAAGATCGGCTGCCGTGACCCGGTGTCCCGGACAGCCTCGGCCAGATCTTCGATATACAGCTGCACGTCGTCCACAGTGGTTGCGTCGTCGTAGAGCGGTTCGTTGATCAGCTCGATCGCAACGATCGCCGGATCGTCCTTGTACGCCCTCTTCGTATACGGATTGACGTGCTCCATGAACTGCCGCAGATATCTCTGCTGGGCCTGACGGGCCTCCCGTTTGGTGAGCATCTCGGGCTTGGTGTAGAGGGAGGAAAATCCTCCGTCGGGCGAATGATAATGCCACCAGGCGATCGGCGTGAGCACCGTGTAGATGTGGCGCCGCTTGCACACGGCTACCAGATAGTCGAACAGGTCGAGATGCTCATTTTCGAGCAGGTTGCCCTCCCGGTCGCTGATCTGCCGGTCGAAGACGTGAAGCCTGATCACATCGAGTTCCAACTGATCGAAGTGGGCCACGTCGCGATCGATCGAGCGGCGATGGTCTTCGCCGAGCCGTGCAAGCCCCTCATAGTCGGCCGTGAACGGCGTGTAGTAGTTGACGCCGAACAGGGCAATCTCGCTCTGGTCGTCTCGCCAGCGAAGCACTCCGCTTTCATCGACGTAAGACCAGCGCTGCGCCGCTCCTGTGACATTGCCGATCGAAGCGGCAAGACTGGTGACCAGGAATATCAGGGGCAGGCGAAGAGAACAGGCGTCGCGAAACATGGAAACCTCGAACCAGCAGAACTGGAGGATTGTTGCCGCCCATTTTCCCCGGGCGTACGCCGCATCGCAAGTCGGCTGTATCGAATCACCCGCTGCGGGGGCTTGCCATCCGAGTCAATCCGCCGCAAAATGGCCGCCTTGTCGAGTATGCAACACATGGAGCGCAGGGAAAACAGTGTCATGAGTGGAATTCCCGTCCTCACCGCTGGCGGTCAGAGCATTGCCGAAGCCTGGGAGAATTCGCTTCTCGAACTCTACCGATCGGGCTGCAACATCAAAACGCAGTACGACAGGCCCGACGATCCCCCCAGCAAGGACGCCACGATGCTCCTGACGGTCGGAGATCCGGGCGCCGAGCCCAGGATCCATCGCGATTTCCCGGGCGGGTTCGAGGAACTCCAGGAATATGTCATGGAGGTCTGCGATGGGATCAAGGACCACCTCGTCCGCAACCCGGACGACGAAACGGATACCCGTTGGGAATACACCTATCACCAGCGTCTGTTCGCCTACCAGGTCCCCACGCTCGAGCCGTTCGACCAGATCGAAGGCATTGCCGCCCAACTGGCCAAGACCCCGTACACTCGCCGGGCCCAGGCCATCACCTGGAAGGTCTGGGAAGACTGCTCCTGCTACGATCCGGCGTGCCTGCAGAGCATCTGGTGCCGTATCACGGAGGAGGAAGGTCGATCGTTTCTGAGCATGAACGTGCGATTCCGGTCCAACGACGCCTACAAGGCTGCATTCATGAACATCTTCGCGCTGACTCACCTCCAGCAGCGGATCGCGGCGCGAGTCACGGAGCTCTCGGGACGGCCCGTGGCCGTGGGTCGTTACGTCCACATGGCCGACAGCTACCATATCTACGGCAGCAATCTTGCCGAATTCGAAGGGCGATTCCTGGGCGCGATTCAGAAGCGGACCTTTGAGCAGCGGACGATGCGGTATGAGGACGTCCGCGATATCATGGAACAGGCCCGTCCCGCCATCCTCGAGAAGGCCGCGAAAATGGGGCGATGATCCGGCCCTTACGGGTCATCCAAGACTTTGCCCACCCACTTGTCTTGATCGGAGCCGGGCTTCCCTTTATCCCTTCGGACTCAGCCGCGGCAAGCGAATCCGCTGGATTTCGTCGTTCCCACGGGTCCCGGATCTTCTCTCGTCGGCCTTCACGGAACACAACGGGGCAAAACGGAGGATTTCGCAACTGCAATTGTGGCATCGCAGGGAGACCAGTAACCAACGGGCAAAAAAGGGCAACGCCGCATTGCCTCTCTTGCTTCGGTAGACGCTATGGGAACGACACCTGGGACATTCCATGATCTCGACCCTGGGACCGGTTGATAGGAACACTGGGGTGGAGGAGGCCTGGAATTGTGGACAGTTCTAGAGCCGCTAACAAAACCACCGGCAGTGCACATCCATGCCCGTGGGAAACTCGT
>CAYSCH010000436.1:0-7478 GCA_964429355.1 uncultured Planctomycetaceae bacterium
GGCAGTAGAAGAGCCAGACCTTGCCATCCGGATCGGTCCAGAACCCCGGATCGAGAATCCGCAACGGCCCCGGGATGTCCAAGGCGAAAAGGGGCTTCGACCACGTGTCACCGCGATCGCCGCTGGAGATTACGACGCAGCCGTTCTCGTCGCCTTCGGTGAAATCGCCGGTGTGCCAAACCGCCCACAGCCTGCCGCCGCGGGAAATCGTGAGACTAGGGGCGGACTGGAAGCGCCGCGCGTCGTCGCGAAGGCTCGGCGGGACCGGCCTCAGGATCGCGTGCGGGACGAGGGCGTCGGTCTCGTACTTTGGCTCAGCGGCCACGAGGCCGTGCGAGAGCGAAAGCAGGACGAGAAGACAGCCGGATGTGGAGCCGTTCATGGGGCGGGTCCTGTCGGGCTGAGGTTTCACGGGGCGGCAGGGCCGGTGAGCCAATACGAGCTACCGCTCGGCTCGAGTGGCCTGCTCCCGATAACGCGCGGATCTCTGTGAAAAACTTCACGATCTTTGAGGTTAGTGGTACAGGGTGGCAGAGCCGCCAGCCAGTACGAGCTACCGCTCGGCTGAGGTGGTCTGCTCCCGATAACGCGCGGATCTTTGGGAAAAACGTCACGCTCTTTGAGGATAGTAGGCTGGAAGGCAGCGGAACGGGCGACGAGCTTGGAAGATCGCGGTGCAGGATGCGTCTTTCGCTCTTACCCGTTATAATCGGGCCGTCGACTGCAGCGCGGTGGACCGAATACCTCCCCGGGGAGGATCGGCGGAAGACAACCGTGGGCACGGGGACATATTTGCGGCCCGACTCGATTCTCTTGCGCTTTCTCCCGTGGCCGCAGAACAGAAAGGAACTGACATGGTTCGCCACAGGATGCGATGGGTGTGCCTGCTCTTGACCGGCTGGTCGCTGGCCAGTGCGGCCGATGTGGCGCCGACACAGGATTCGAAGCTCGAGCGGCTGAAATACAACCACCCGGGCCTGGCGGTCGATCTGGGGGCCGGGCTGTGGGCGTGGCCGCTGCCGATGGACGTCAACGGCGACGGGCGGATGGACATGGTCATCAACGAAGAAGACGTGCCCTACAACGGCGTCTATGTCTACGAGAACCCGGGCTCGAACGAGAAGATGCCGATCTTCAAGCCGGCCCGCCGACTCAGCGACGGGATGATCAACGCCCAGGTGAGCTACGTGGACGGGAAACCGCGGGTTCTCTCGCCGGGCAAGGAATATCCCGACTTCGTTCATTCGGGGCTGTCCAAGCCGGTCGCGCTGCCGCTGGACGCCAATATCCACCCCAACAAGGTTCGGGGAAACATGTGGCGCTATGTTGACTTCGACGGCGACGGCACGACGGACCTGGTGATCGGCATCGACGACTGGACGGATTATGGGGAGCCCTGGACCGGGTACAACGCCTACGACCTCTCGGGCCAATGGCTTCGCGGACCGTTGCGGGGCCAGGTCTACGTGGCGCGGAACATCGGCACCGATGAGCGCCCGCAGTATGCATCCCCGGCTCGATTGACCGACGCCGGCGGCCGCATCCTGGAGACCTACGGCTGGCCGTCGCCGTGCGTTGCCGACTGGGACGGCGACGGCGACCTGGACATTGTCTGCGGCGAGTTCCTCAACCGATTCACCTATTTCCAGAACGTGGGGACCCGGACGGAGCCAAAATACTCGGCTGGGGTCCGGCTCGAGACGGCCGACGGCTCGCCGCTGGAGATGGACATGCAGATGATCACGCCGGTGGCCCTGGACTGGGACCGGGACGGCGATCCCGATCTGATCTGCGGCGAAGAGAACGGCCGGATCGCCCTGATCGAGAACACGGGCAGTTTGAAAGACGGGATGCCGCTGTTGCTCGAGCCGGCCTATTTCCAGCAGGAGGCCGACGAGCTGAAGTGCGGGGCACTGGCGACGCCGTTTGCCGTCGACTGGGACGCCGATGGCGACTGGGACCTGATCAGCGGCAACTCGGCAGGCTACGTCGTGTTCTTCGAGAACCTGAGCGGCCCGGGGGTGGAACGCCCCACGTGGGCGGCTCCGGTGTCGCTCCAGGCCGCCGGCCAGACGATTCGCATTCAGGCCGGCGAGAACGGTTCCATCCAGGGCCCCGGGGAAGCCTGCTTCGGCTACACCGTCATGACGGTCGCCGATTGGGACGGCGACGGGCTCCTCGACCTGGTCGCCAATTCGATCCTGGGAAAAGTCGTCTGGTATAAGAACATCGGCACGGTCGCGCGGGCCAGACTCGCCGCCGCTCAGCCGGTGGAGGTCGAGTGGACGGGTCCCCAGCCGGCGCTGGCATGGGGCTGGATGCGCCCACAGGGAAACGAGCTCCTCACGCAATGGCGAACCACACCGCTGGCTTTCGACTGGAACCAGGATGGTCTCACCGACCTGATCATGCTCGACCAGGAAGGCTACCTGGCCCTGTTCGCAAGGGCCGAGATCGAGGGCACGTTGAAGTTGCTACCTCCCCAGCGCGTGTTCTGCAGCGCGGATGGAAAACCGCTGCAACTCAACGACAAGAAGGCCGGCGCAAGCGGTCGGCGAAAGCTTTGCGTTGTTGATTTCGACGGCGACGGCAAGCTGGACTTTCTCGTCAATAGCTCCAACGCGACCTGGCTGCGCCAAACCGAACGCCGCGACGGCCAGTGGTATTTCGAGGACCGTGGACCGCTCGATCCGCGGCGACTCGCGGGACACACGACCTGTCCGACCGCGGTCGATTTCGACAACAACGGCATACCGGACGTCGTGATCGGCGCCGAAGACGGGCATTTCTACTACCTCCGCAACCCGCACGCCAAGCAGTAACAAGGCTCACGAACCTGGCAAATCAAGGAGCATTTTTATGAGTACATCACGACGGCGATTTCTTCGGAGTTCCGCTCTTGCCGCCGCAGCCGCTTCGGTTGCACCCCTGGCGGCCGCGGACAAGCCCGCGACCTCCGCCGAGAGCGTGTCTCCCGATCCGAACGACGATCCTCGCATGCGGTACTACGACCAGTTCTACTTCGAGGAGAAACCGGTATTCCGCTTCGAGTACCCATTTGACGGCGGTGTGCTCCAGGAAGGAACCGGCTATCCGATACTTGGCACGGAGACGGGAGCCGACGGAGTCAAGCGGCTGCGGATTCACGTGGTCGTCCGGCCCGGCGACGTTGGGAATCTTCAGGTCTTCGATCCCGAAGGTACCGCCATCCCGATGGAACCCATCTCCGGCGCGCTGAGGGGTACCGCATTGCTCAAGGACCGTCTGTCCATTCTCAAAGCGCGTGGCACAAGGAACGGCAAGCCGGTCGAATTTGCCTGTCGCGTTGCGTGGGCGAAGAACGCCTACAAACGTTATCAGTGCTATATCGACGACCACAGCTTTTGTTTCCGAGATATTCTGCAGAAACAGTACAAGAGCATTTTCGACTGCTTCTATTTCGCGAAACTCCGTGAACTGCACAAACGGCATCAAACGAAGATCGTCCTGAACTGCTTCAACTCGACGCCGGAGCGAGACTTTACCCTTTCGATGTTTCCGGAAAAGTACAAGCCGGAATTCGAGGACAATGCCGATTGGCTCCGGCTGGCTTTCCACTCGGAGAATGAGTTCCCCGGCGAACCGTACCGCAACGCGACACCGGAGAAACTCGCCGCCGACTTCGATCTGACCGCGACGCAACTGCAACGGATCGCAGGTAAAGCCTATACGGCGGGGCTGCAAATCCACTTCGCCATGGTTCGCGCCGATTCCTATCAGGTGCTGGCCGATCGCGGGGTCAAGATGCTTCCGACTGCCGGAAGCAAGCATCCTGGAACGGGGGACAAGTACTGCGATTTCATGCTCCCGAACCACATCACGGCCTACCTTCGGGAACATCAGGGCTGGATGGACCCGAACTCCGGCATCATTTTCTACAACGGGGCCATGCCGACGACCTGCGAATGGATTCCGACGACTCAGACCGAATGGCTCCATCATCGCAAACTTGACAACCCGAAGCAGAACCTGCTCGTGAATGTCGCGGGCCACGAACAGTACTGGTGGCCGTTCTATCGCAATTACAAAGCGGATAATTTCGAACGTTGGGATACCGCGTTGCGTCACGTGACGGAACACGGGTACAAACCGATCTGGATCGACGACGGATTCTTCGGCGGTTGCGATTGATGCGGGATCAACGCCTGCCTACTGCTTCCGGTAGAAGACCAACTGGAAGGACCGCGGCGGAAGTTTGACCGTCCAATTTTCCAATGCGGAACCTTCCGCGGTGCTTTTCGGGCCGTTGTAGAATTCCGTTTGGTAGTTTGCGGCGGATTCGATTCCGCCGAGCTTGAACGTGCGGGAGTCATCGGCCGCCGCGCCGCGCCGGAAGACGATCGCGAATCCCGCTTTCAGGTCCGGGCGGTCGCATTGCCAGGCACACCAGACGTCGTCGCCGGCGCCGGTTTCATCGGTGAGCGGATAGAAATCGCCCATGTAGAACGGCCGCATGCGGATCGCGACATCGAATACTTTTTTGAACCAGGCCGTCTCGTCGTCGGTGATCTTGCGGCGGATGATGCCGCCGTCGAAATCGGACGGCGTGATGACGGTTCCCGAAGAAATGATGCTGAACGCCGCGTAATCGTCGCCGACGGGCACGCAGTTGAACTCGCAGCCCTGGAAGGGCAGATACGGAATGAGGTTGAGCGTCGCGTTCTGCCCGAGAACGAACGCGGTGTCGTTCGGCTTGCGCCCGATGTAGTAATCGCTGCGGCAGTAGGTGTGGGCCCGGGAGATCATCTCGACATCGATGCGTCGGCCTCCGGACGAGCAGTTCTCCTGGAGGATGTCCGGGAATCGCATCCGCATGTCGTCGAGGAATTTGTACATCCCGGCGATGTGCTTCGCTTCGGCGATGCCGATGCGGTCGGCCGCATCCATGCCGCGCCAGACGGGGCCGGGGTCCATGTTGAAATCCTGGCGGTAGACATCGATCTTGTGCTTCGCGATGATTTCGTAAACGGTATCCTGGATCCAGCGGAGCGTCTCCGGATTGCCATAGTCGACCAGTTGCCCGTGCCGGTACTCCGGGTGCGTCTGCAGGATGGGCGCGGAATCGGTCATGCGTTCGGGTTCAAACCAGAGCAGGAACTTGAGCCCCGCCTTGTGGACCGCGTTGGCAATGGGCAGCAAGTCGCCGGTCGGATGGGTGGTCGTGTTGACTCGCCAGTCGCCGACGTACTTCCACCAGTTCGGCCCGCAGTTGGAATACAACTCGTCCTCGTGCGGTGCGCCGTACCAGCCGGCATCGACCCAATACGTGTCGAATGGCATTTTGTTGTCGATGCAGTATTGCAGAACGTCGGCCATCATTTTCGGTGTCTTGTTCCCGCCTCCCGCGGCGACCGCCAGAATCGGCGGGATGATTTGCCCTTTCGGATCGCGGGGGACCTTGTTTTCCAGCATGAACCGATGGACCCGTGTTCTGAACTCGCGCCGCGTCTGGTTGTTGCGGGCCAGCACGAGGATCGACGGCTGGCGGATGGTTTCACCAGGCAGGAGCCGGAAGTTGGTCTGTTCCATGCCGATCTCGACGTCCACCGCCTTGCCCGTATTGACAAAGCGGGCCTTCCACGATCCCGTCCAGCCTACGGCGAACAGATAGCCGTTCTGGTCGTCGAGATTCAGTTCGAGGAACGGGATGAAATCGTTCGATGAACGCCCGCAGGTCGTCGTGAGAATGTGCTCTTTTCCGGCTGCGATCGCGAACTCCTGGGGGATGAAGTCGGTCGGCTCGCAGGTGGAACCGCGGAGGACGTTGAGCACGACCGGCTTGTCCGATTCCGGCTTATCGAGGCAAATCTTCAAGGACCGGAAGTTGGCGGCGATTGCCGTCGGTTCCGTCTCGGAGAGATTGGTCAACGAGACGGCGTATTCCTCCGCGGGGAAGCCCTTGTAGTTCTTGTCGTCAAGCCGAACCTGAAATCTTCCATCCGCGGCGGTCATCGTTCGCGTCTGAGCGGTATAGCCCGCCGTCTCGAGCTGCGAACCTGCCACAGTGGCTTTCGACCAGGAGCTGTCCGCCTCGGCTGGTTTCCCGTCGTAGTCAAAAGCTGGCCAGGAGGCGTTCAACCGGCAGGTTTGCGCCAGGGCCATGGTCGGAAGGATCTGCGCCGTCAGCAAGACGAGCAACAGAGTCCATCGCCGATGATTGGGGGAGGGTGTTGCGCACGCCATGACCGTAATGGCCTTCTTGAGTCTGTTCATGGTCGACCTCCTGGTTTTTGGTGCGAGCCGATCGAAAGAGCCGGGGCTTCCAGCAGACCGACTCAGCATAGGCTTGTTGAGGCCTCGAATCAACAGCCTGATCATTCGTCCCGTGTGCAATGGGCTGAGGCAGTGCGAAAGAGGAACTCTGACAATTCGTAATGCGGCAGCGGCACGGCCAACAAGCAGGCCGTGGCACACCTGTTGCCGTCAGTTGCGTGAAGGTGCACGGGCGATAGCAGCGCCCTGTTCTCCAAGGTCCTTGCCGTAAACCTCCCATTCGGTCACGCCGTTGTCGCTGAGCGGGAAGGTCTCCCGCAGGTCGCTCAGCTTGACCCACGCGGTCAACTGGTTCGGAAACACGAACTCCTGGGCGGCGGCGATGTTTTTCAATGCGATGGAAACCTTGTGCCCGCTGGAGAACTCCAACGTTGCGCTGCTCCAGGTCTTTTCCTGATCCGGCATCGTGCGCAGGTACAACACCACGCGGCTCGTCTCCACCATCCGGCCGAACTCGATCTTCAGCCACAAGTCGGTGCGCTTGTTCGGCCTCCAGCACGGAACCTGCGGCGCTTGTTCGGGCACCGCCACGTGCCCATCGACCACGTTTCGGGGCGAGAATTCCGGCAGGTATTTGTAGTGGCTGTTGGACGTGACATGGGGGTAGGACCGTAGTTGGAACGTCGCGGCCTGCGGGTTGATCGCAAGATTGCGAACCTCATTCCCCTTGACGTTTGAACCGCCGCGGGCGTCCTTACCTTCCGCCAGTCCGTAAATGGGAACTGTGCCGGGCAACTGGTTGCAGGCCTCTACGAACTGCCGCTGGGCATCCATGCCGCCCAAGTCGAAGCGAGGAAACGTCTCGAGTGCCGCGTCGGCACCGCGCTGGAGATGCTGCCGATAGAGATCCAGATGGGCCAGTTCGATCTCCGCGTGCCGCAGACGCTTGGCTTCCTGGAACAGATACGCCCCGCGGCACTGATCGCGGTATGAATGAATGTAGGTGTGGACGATAGTGTCCCACTTATTGGCCTCCATGTAGGAACCGCAGTACGGCACGTTCAGGTCGATCCAACAGGCGACACGATCTTTCTCTTGCTGCGTCAGCGTCACCCCGTAATGTGCCGTCTCGAGATACTGCACAAGCTTGCTCTTCGAGGAACCGAAGGAGTACGGCGGGATCGTCGGCGGCTCGGAAGTGGCCATCGGCAGCCAGTTGACGAGGT
>CAYSCH010000437.1:0-1111 GCA_964429355.1 uncultured Planctomycetaceae bacterium
TTCGAAAGGAGTCGAATCATGGCAGCGCGACCCATTGCCCTGGCTTTCTCATTTCTGACTCTTCTTCCCTCCCTGGCAGGCTGCCTCGTGCCCGCCGGCAAGGCCAATTCCCTTGCAGCTCAGAATCGGTCCCTGGCTGAACGCAACGACGCCTTGGCCGCCCAGTTGGAGAACCTCAAAGTCCATTCGGAGAATATCGAAAATCTCCTCCTGCGCGCCGAAGAAGACCTGGCATTGATGGAAGGCCAGTCAGGCATCGACCAGCAGCGCCTCGAAGCGTTCCGGTCGCAACGCACTCGTCAGACCGCCTCCGCCAACCCCCTCCCCGGGCTGCCGCCCCAAACCGAAGCTCGTCTGGCGCGGATCTCCCAACGCTACGGCAATCTCGCCTTTGCCCCCGGCGGAGGCGTCAGCAAGCTGGCTACCGATATCCTCTTCGACGAAGGCGACGACGCCCTCAAGCCCGGTGCCGCAGAAGCCCTCCGCAATCTCGCGACCATGCTGAATTCCGACGACGGCCGTGAGCTGAAAGTGCTGCTCGTCGGCCATACCGACGACCAGACGGTCGCCCGAAAGCCGGCTCGTGATCGATTTGCAGACAATTTCGACCTCAGCACCGCCCGCGCACGACGTGTGGGTGACTCCCTGCAGCAATTGGGCGTGGCTCCTGAACGCATCGGTGTCGCCGGCTACGGCCCCAATCAGCCCGTTGCTCCCAACACGTCCGAAGAAGATCGGCGCAAGAACCGCCGCGTCGAAATATTTGTCATGGCCCAAGAGGTTCCCGTCGTGGGCTGGACCGAATCGACACCCCATCTGTACTGATCCTGTTTCATCGCCGGGTTTCGGGGGGCTGAAGCCAGGGCTGGTGGCACGCGGGCAACAGTGCCCCCCTCTCCCTGAGACCTCGTTGCCTTACCGCAATGCCACCATGGCGGTATAATTCCTGCAACACCGCGGCGGCTACCCCCACGGGCCTCCTTTCCCGCTCTCCTGCAGGGCTGGGAGAGAGCTCCGGCCCGGCCGCTCGGCCTGAGTTGCTCCCCTGTCGTGGTCTCTCCGGCAAGGTCCTCAACGGACCTGCCACGACCTGCATACCACCCCGCCTCTC
>CAYSCH010000437.1:1121-7473 GCA_964429355.1 uncultured Planctomycetaceae bacterium
GGTGGATCGGGCCGGAACTGGGGTTCCCTGCATACAACGTCTTCTCGCGTCCCACCTGAAACATGGCCCATGTCACGACCCAAGCTTAGCTCGCCGAACCAGCCCCTCGCGATTCGACTCCCGCTCTTGCTCTACGAGGCCTTCGCTTCCATCTACCTGGCCGTGACCCTCATCCTGTCCTTGGCGTTCGTCCTGGCGTGGGCGACTTTCGTCGAACGCGACTACGGGACCGAAGCAGTCCACTTCGCCATCTACGACGCCTGGTGGTTTGCTGCCCTGCTCGGCCTCCTCGGCGTCAATGTCTTGTGCGCCGCCCTGATACGTTTCCCCTGGCGCCGCTATCAGACGGGGTTCGTGATCACCCATGCCGGGATCCTTGTGCTCCTGGTCGGGTGCATCTATAGCGCCGTTGGCGGAATCGACGCACAGATGCCGATCTATGAGGGGAGTATCAACCACCTGGCCTGCGAAGATACCCGCCACTTCGAATTGAAAATCTATCCCGACCGGTCCGATCAGAATACCTTCTCCGTCATCGACGTTCCTTTCGCGTCCGGGCCGTTCAATTGGAGCGACTACCCGCACATGTTCCCTTTCCCCTGGCGAGTGGCCCATCGAGACAGAGGCAAAATCTGCGATCAAGACGGTATCCGTCTCGAGGTGCTGGATTACTATCGCGACTGGAAACCGGCACCAGCTTCTCCACTTATCCTCCGGGCGGCCGTCTCCGAACCGCATTCGAAACAGCTCGGAACTCTCGAACAACTGCAGTTGAACCTCCGCTCGTCGGCCGAGGCCGATATCCCCGGCCCGCGGGTTTCCGGCGCTCTCCAGCGTTTGGAGAGCGGAGTCCGATTCGTGTTCTGGGTGGCGTCGAGCCGGGCGGAAACCGAGGCTTTTCGACTCGCCGGCCCGGCCGGCGATCTGGGCGCCCAGGGGCAAATCGCCCTTTACGCTCGCGGCCAGGTCTTTCGCTTCCAGGTCGACTCGCTTGAACCCCGGACCCGCCTCCCGCTCGGCAAAACCGGTTACCAGTTGGAACTCGTTGGCCAGAGCCCCGCCTTTCTGGGACTCGAACTCAAGATCCATCCGCCCCGCGGACAGTCCGAGTCCATGATCCTCTATGCCGAGGTGCCCGAATTCAACATCCAGGCCCCAGACCATGGCGTCTTCGGCAGCTACTGGGTCGACGCCTCCAGCTCGCTGGCCGCCGAGGCGAACGAAGCGATCCTGTCGCTCCACAATCCGAAAGAACCCCGAATCGATATCCTCCAGGGCGTCGAGGGTAATCTCCTCTACCGCGTCTGGCAGTCACCGGAATTGGGGCCCTCCGGGGAACTGGCCGCCGGGCGGCGCACGGATGTCCCCCTCGAACCTTCGACACGCTCCCTGCAGTTCTACGTGGAGTCCTTCCAGCCGCACCAGCAACCCGGTAGGAACTTCACTCCCAAACCCTTCAACAAGGATGCTTCATCTCTGAGAAATGGCTCCCTGGCCCTGGTCCGGCTCACCGTCGATGGCAACATGGAGGAGTTCTGGCTGGAATCGCGGTATTCCGCTGCTATGGACGTCCCTCCGACCGGCCTCCAGCGCCGTACCGTCGTCGGCAAGGACCGCCGTGTGGAAGTGACGTTGGTTCCCGACTCGGTCGACGTGGGATTTCACATCTATCTCGACAAGTTCCAACGCAAACTCGATCCGGGCTCGAGCGTCGCCTCCCACTATTCGAGCCTCGTGGATTTGGTCACCGCGAAAATGGATCCGCAGTCCCAGGAGCAAGTCCGCGATGCGACGATCGAAGAGGGGGTGCTGATCACGCTCAACGAACCGATCACCCGCACCGATCCGCGCACCGGCCGCTCGTTCCGAATCTACCAGGAGAGCTTCATGGGCCCCCTCAAGCCCGGCGGCAAAGACGGAATGTTCGATCGGAAGCTTGGCGGGAGAGTCCTCCATGGAGAAACCATGCCGCGAGATGAGCTCTTCCTCTCCTGGTTGACCGTAAATTACGACCCCGGGAGGGGACTGAAATACTTCGGCAGCATGATGATCGTTGCCGGCATCGCTACAATGTTCTACATGAAGGCGTATTTCTTCTCTCGGCGGAGTAGCGGCCGTACCGGGACAGCAGAAACATAGAGGGTTTCATGCCATTTCCATACACGTGGATCACATCGTCCCTGTGGTCCGATCGTCACCGTAACGAGCCCCCCAGAAAGCTTCGGGCTCCCCGCATCTTCGGCCGTCCAAAATTTGTCGCGAGCCTCTTCCTCGCCGTTTGCCTCGCCCCAGCCGCCACATCGGCCGCAGCTGACCAAACCGGCACGCCCGATTTCTCGGCCTGGCAGCATATGCCTGTCTTCTACAACGGGCGGATGATGCCCGTCAACACCTTTGCCCGGCTGGTCGTCGAAAGCGTTTGCGATCGCGCCGATCCCCGCCTCAGCCTCGATGGCGTCACCGAAGCACAGAGAAGCTTGCCGGAGTTTTCCGAAACCGAAAAACTGTTTCCCTCGCGCGTCCGGGAATTCGCCGCACCGGAACTCCTCTTCAGTTGGATCGTGGAGCCTGAACGCTGGGAACTCGTTCCCTTTCTGATCGCCGAGCACGAAACGCTTCGGCAAGAAATCCTCGGGCTCCCCGTCCTGTCACCCAGCCGAAAGCATCTCAAGTACGTCTCTCCCTACGACGTGGCGCACTCGAAAGGTTTCGATCGGGCGGTGCGCGAGTTGGCGGCAAGGCGCGCCGACTCCTCGGCCGAAAAGCACCCGTCCAGCGGCGCCGACGCCGCAGTCGAGCAGCTCTTTCAGGCGTATCGGACCTATCGATCGGTCGCCTACGATCCATTCCACGATGACCCGCGAGCATTCGTCGACGCGCTCTCCACTACCGCGGACAGGTGGAACGACACCGCCACAACTTGGAACCAGTTCCAGGATGCCCTGCTGCTCCTGGCGCCCGATGTCTACGGCAACGGCGCCGCCGATCAGATCGAGGCCGTGCGATCCGGAATCGCCGCGGTCGGCCAGACCATGGAGCAAGGGCGGCTTGACCTGCGCAAGGCCGAGAAGATCCTGGCCGATACCGCCGGGCAGGCGACCCGGCTGGCTGCGACCACCGATCGCGGAATGAAAGAGGTCTTCGCCCGCCCCCGCCCGCCCGCCGTAGACGAAACCTCCTGGCGGCAGATCCGCAATGCGTCCCATATCGTCGCGGCCGGATCGGCCGATCTCGTGCTCGCGATCAAACAGACCCAACTCGCCCTCTTCGACAGCCAGAAGGCCCTGCGATTGCTTCCGGGATTGAACCCGGCGGCTCTCGAGAAAAACCGTGATCCGGAGAATGACGCCCAGCCCTGGTTGACATTGCAGATGGTGCTTTTCGGCGACGACGACGTCTATCGTACCTTCATTCGCCCTGACCTGTCCGAATCCCATGCCGAACCGATTTCGCCCGCCGAAGGAATGACTCGCCTGGAATTGCTGAAGCGGCTGGCGTCCGAGGGCAACCCCGGCCGTGTAGAACGCTTGGCCTTCGCAGACGCCGCGGCCGCCTACCTGGATCGCACTGCCAGCGATCGCACCCAGAGATTCTCCGCGGCCATGCAACGCTTTGCCCGCGAAATGCGAACGCTCGGAGAACGAATCGAACCGGCTCGGGCCAACCTGGCCCTCCGCCATCCCGATGACCAATTGATCGCAGTGACGGCCTATCCGCCGGCCGGCTCAACCCTTGCAGAGGTCACCTACTACCAGCTCGATCCCTTCAAATGGTCCTGGGTCCTCAGTTTCCTCGCCCTCGGCTGCCTCGCCGCCGCCTTGGGGGCGATTCGCAAACCCATGTACTGGTCCGGCTTGGCCCTGCTCATCGCCGCCCAGGTCTGCTCGGTCACCGGATTCGCCATGCGCACCTATATCACCGGTTGGGCTCCCGTGACCAATATGTTCGAGACCGTGGTCTTCGTAGCCCTGGTCACCGCCACTCTCGGCATCCTGTTCACACTCGCCCCGCTCTTCGGGCCGGGCCTGCGCCGGGCCTGGCGGATGTCCGCCGTTCCGGCTACCCCCGAGGCCCGCTCTCTCGACGACCAGGATCTGGCGTTCATCAGTCCAACGGCCTGGACCAGGCTCCGGGCGGCCATGCTGATTCCACGAGCGCTCCTTGTTTACGCCGTCTTCTACCTCCTGACTTCTGTCCAATACGGCGCCGGCACCGGCTACACCATCATCCGCATGGTCCCCAGAGGCAATTCGATCAACGACCAGGTGGTATGGATTGTCGGCCTTTCGATGCTGACCCTGGCAATCTGGCTCGTTCCTCGCCTGATCTTGATGGCAGGCCTCGGCGCGATCGCCGTCCCATGGTCGTTGACCAGGTCCGGCTTGCGGGATCCGCTCCAGAAGGTCATGGACCGCAAGGCCTTTGCCGTGGTCGGGGCGGGCACGGCCTTCACCATCGGACTGATCGCCTACTTCGCACCAATCTGGGACAGCAATATCAATCCTCTCATGCCGGTCCTGCGCGACAACTTCTGGCTCACCCTCCATGTCTTGACGATCACCGCCAGCTACGGGGCGGGCTTTCTCGCCTGGGGGCTCGGCATAACTGCCATGGCCTACTACATCTTCGGTCGCTATCGCGAGCCGTTGGCTCCCTCCTGCGCCCACCTGGCGCAGGGCCATCGTCCGGCCCATGGATACCAGGCACCCGCCGACGCGTTCCGTCGCGGTGTTCCCGATCAATGCGTGGGCCTTTCCGGCTTCATCTACAAGGCAATCCAGGTCGCCGTCGTCCTCCTGGCTGCCGGCACCATTCTCGGTGGCCTCTGGGCCGATGTCTCCTGGGGACGGTTCTGGGGCTGGGACTCGAAGGAGGTCTGGGCCCTCATCTCCCTGTTGATTTATCTGGGCCTCCTCCATTTCCGCTTCGTCGGCCTTTTTCGCGATTTCGCCCTCGCCGCAGGCGCCGTTTTCGGAATCACGTCCATCGTCATGGCCTGGTGGGGCGTAAACTTCTTCCTCGGCAGCGGTCTCCACAGCTACGGCAGCGGGGCCGGCGGCGGCCTCTACGTCCTCGCCTTCATGTTCTTCAACGCCCTCGTCGTAGCAGCCGGCGCCATCCGCTACTTCGCCGAAACTGGCGGTGCAACCACGCCGGTATTCCAGGAATCCCACCCTCCAGTCACCGCCGTGCCCGAGCCTGGCAGCACGTCCTGAGGCTCGCTCATCAATAACTCGAACAAGGCTGCTCAGCGCCAGGCCAGTTCCAGCGGGCGGCCGTGGGCTTCATGGGAGGTGTCCAGGCACTGGAGCGTGAGGTGGATACCGCCGGGCTGCAACTGGGCGTCGACCCAGCCTCGCGGCTGCTTCGCATCGAAGAGCCATGCCAGGGCGGCAAGGTTCACCAGGTGGACCCCGTCGATCTGGGAATGCTCCCAGCGATGGCTGTGGCCGAAGATGAAGGCCTTCACGCGTTTGCGCGGCAGGATCACGTCGTAGAACTCCTGGGTGTCGACGAGCGCGCTCTTGAGCATCTCCGGATTGTCTTTGAGGAGTGGATAGTGGTGGGCAACGACCAACGCCGGCTTCTCCGGACGGCGATCGAGCTCGCCGGCCAGCCACTCGAGTTGAGCCTGGCCCATTCGCCCCGGAGTCGAGTTGGTCTTGTCAAGCGAGTCGAGTAGAAACAGGTCGGCTTGGGGGGCCTCGATGATCGCCACATGCCGGCCGGCAACCGGCGCTGGCACGGTCTGCTGATCAGGAAAGACGCTCCAGAAACGTTCCCGATGATCGTGATTGCCCATGGCCATCGCGATCGGCATCGGAATCGGAGCAACGAGCTTCTTCAATTGCTGATAATCACCCGTCTCTCCACTGTTTAGCGCACAGTCGCCCGCCACGATCAGCCCTGCAGGACGCCGGTCAATACCCAGGTACTGCTCCCGCGCCTGCTGAAAAGTCTGGCTGGGATTGGTGTCGCGCAGGACCTTCTCGGGGTCCTCGGAAATGTGAATGTCGGCCAGAAACACAAACCGGTTGGGATCGACCGGAGCATCGGCTGACCAGAGCTGACCCTGAAAGAGCAACGAGGCCATTCCGGCCCCCAGGGAGCCAGCGAGCAATTCACGACGGGTGATCTTCCTGGCCAATGTCATTGGCAGTATCTCCAAGGAAAGAGGGATGTCTTCTCACAAGCCGTCCCGAAACCGGGATAGGCAACCGACTCGCGGCAGGCACATTTCACCAACCCGTCCCGTAACGGCAGCGACAGATTGCTCGCCCATCGTGATCGGCAGAGTTGGCCTGCGGCTGCCCGCCGGGCCAAGGAACAGCACGTCCTCCGGCGTCCTGCG
>CAYSCH010000438.1:0-7471 GCA_964429355.1 uncultured Planctomycetaceae bacterium
CCGTGGTCACGCTGTAGACCTCCAGGTGGGTACAGTGGGCGGCGATGGCCGAGGGCGTGGCCAGGACCGCCTGGGACCGCACCGCAACGCTGTGGGCCCTGATGGCAAACACGTGGGGTCGTAAGGATGGCCCGGTCTACACGCCGCAAATGATCCACCCGTACTACCCCGACACGCTTCCAGGGGCCCAGTCCAACTCGATCTCACTGACGGCCGACAACCTCGACACATGGGCCCAAGCAGTGGTAGCCAATCATGCCAAGCGCAAGTGACATCCGGGCCGGCGGCGCCTTCACCGAGCTCTACACCAAGAACGGGCCGCTCTATGCCGGCCTGAAGTCGGCCGAGGCCCGAATCAAGGGCTTTTCGGCCAAGGCCACGCAGATCGCCCAGAGCATGACCCGCTTCACGGCCGTGGTAGCGTCCCCGTTTGTGATCGGGCTCAAGGCGGCCAGCGACATGCAGGAGAGTATGAGCAAGTTCGACGTGGTCTATGGCGAGAACGCCGAGGCCATGAAGAAGTGGGGCGACGAATACGGCAAGCAGGTCGGCCGAAGTAAGCAGCAGATTGCTGACTTCCTGGCCGGCAACCAAGACCTGTTTGTGCCGATGGGCTTCGATTCGAAGAGCGCCGAGGAGATCAGCAAGACCCTGACCACACTGGCCGTCGACTTGGGATCGTTCAACAACAAGGCCGATGCGGACGTTATGAACGATCTGCAAGCCGCGATGACGGGGTCGGGGGAGGTCATGAAGAAATACGGCGTGATTCTCTCCGAGGCCGCCGTAAAAGCCGAGCTGCTCAAGCAGGGCCTGGACCCCAAGAGTGTGACCGAGGCCCAGAAGGCCCAGGCCCGCTTGGCTATTATCCTCCGAGGCACGACAGCGGCGCAGGGGGACGCCATCCGCATGTCCGGCGGCTTCGCCAACCAGATGAAGGCCCTCAAGGCCTCGGCATGGGACGCGGCCGGAGCAATCGGCGAAGCACTCCTCCCCACGGTTACCGGCGCCCTCACCAAGGTGGTCGAAATCGCCAAAGCGGCAGCCGTCTGGGCTGCCCAGAACGCAACCCTCGTCCGTACCCTCGCGGCGATCGTGGCGATCGTCGGGAGCGTCGGGGCTGGCATCTGGGCCATAGGGGCAGCCGGGACGGCGGCGGCAACGGCAATAGGAGTCTTAACCACCGCCATGACCTTCATGGCCGCACATCCGGTCATGATGGTGGTAACCGCCGTGGTGGCCGCAACGGCCGCGATCGTGGCGTTCGAATCCACGGCCAGGCGTCTACCGTCAGTCATGACCGACGTTAGGAGCAAGTCCGACGAAATGCGCGCGAGCGACATCAAGCTCATGGAGGAACTGCACAAACTCGCCGGGCAACAATCCCTGACGACCGAAGAGATGGACCGCGCGGCCTCGATTCTTGACACTCTCCAGGGCCGCTATGGCGATCTGGGAGTCACCATCGACCGGACGGCCGGGACCATCAGCGGCATGGCCGAGGCCCAGCTCAAGCTGAACGACGCCATGCGACGCGCGACGATTGCGCAGCTCACCGCGGAAGCCAAGGGTGTTGAGGTTGAGATCGACGAGCTCAACCGGAAGCGAGCCGGATTCTTCCGCCAGGTCATGCAGGGGCTGGGGAGCGACTACGACCAGACCATGCTCGACAAGATCCTGGCCGAATCGGCGAAGCTCGACGCCATCCGCCAGCGTATCGAGGCCCTCAAAGGCGGCGATATGTCGGCCCTGACGGCCGGTGCCGGCGACTCGGGAGCCCCGGCGATCGCGGCGGCCGTGGAAGCCGGCGACACGGAGGCCGCACTGGCCATGAACGAGGAAATGCTCAACCGAATCGCAGAGGCCCGAATCGAGCAGATCGAAGACGAGCAGTTGCGAGCCGAAGCGGCAATCAATGCCAGATACGATGCGGAGATCGAGAAAGCCAAGGAGCTGGGCGCCGACCTGGCATTGGTCGAACAGGCCCGCGCGGCGGCCCTGGGCACCGTCCGAGGCGAAGCGGACAAAAAGAAGCAGGAGGAAGCAGCGAGAGCGGCCGAAGCGAAAAAGCTTTCGAACCAGCAACTCCAGGACGAAATCGCGGCGTTGAAGATCGAGCAGAGCACTACCAGCGAAATCGACAAGCAGAAGGCGCTGCTCGAGCTCCAGCGTAGCCAGGCCCTGCGCGATGCGGCCTCTACCGGCCAGGATCCCGATCTGATCAACCAGCTCTTCGATCTGAAGATCGCTGGGTTGAAGTCCGCATCCGCAGCTCTGAAGGACGCGCAAGCGATCTTCGCTGAGAGCGGATCTGTCGGTAGCGATGCGGCATACAAAATGGTTATGGGATCATTCGGTGATACGAAAGGCGCCAAGGCCTCGCAACAGCCCCCACCCCCAAAATGGCCCGACGAGAAATCGAAGCCGACGGCCGCAAGCCCCAATGCCGGCATCGACTTTCGTGAACTAATCGGCCTGACAGAGACCGTGGTCAGCAACACTCGCCAGATCGTCACGAACACCGGCAAGTCGACCATCAAGGAGGCGGTACCACCGAAGCGATAGATGGCCGTGACCAGGGTTAGCGAGAAATACGGATCGGGCAAAGGCTCCGCCGCCTACCCCAAGACCAATGAGTTCACGCGGGAATTTTACGTCCGGGTAAGCGACGTCGACGACGGCTCGGCCGTGATTCTCAGCGACGCCCTGGTCCCCAAGGTTGGCGACGAATACGCGACCGGCAACGATTACGACCCCGGCAGTTGGTGCAAGCGGGTGGACGTGGAGCGAGACCAGGCCAACGAGCTCCTCTTCCACGTCGTCTGTACGTACGACAACGAGGAACCGGAGACTGACAGGACCACGCCGCCTCTGCTGCGGCCGGCTGTCTTCGATTGGTCGAACCGCCGCGAGGAATTCATTTTCCCGTACGATACCCGCGGCCTACTCTACGTGACTCCCGCCGGCGTTCCGATCGAGAACCCACCACCGACACCGATCCACCTCTTGATCCTGACGATCAGCAAGAACGTCGCGACCTTCGACCCGATCGCAATGAACGCCTACGCGGACGCCGTCAACCTAGACACGTTTCTCGGATTCGCCCCAGGTTACGCGAAGATCGAGGACATCATCCCGTCCAAACTCCAGCATGAGACCATCAACGACGTCCACTATCAATACTACACGCTGGAGACTGTGGTGGCCTTCCGGCGGATCCCATGGCACCCCCACAAGATCGTAGCAAAGGGTCGCCAGTACAAGAACGATGATGGGGACCTGGTCCCTACCGACGCATCGGGCGTGATGGATGGCCACGAGGAATACCTTGACGAGCAGGGCAAGAAGACCACCGCGGCCAACTACTACCTTATCGAACGCTACCCCTTCCCGGAATTCTCCTTCGCGGGGCTGAGCCAATTCACCGGCATCGGCGGATTCTGGGTCTAACGACAGATCGGAGAACGCATGTCAACGGACGTCATCCGCGACAATGTCGATCGCGTCATGAGCGGCGCGTGGACATTCTTAGGCCCCGTCACACTCCCGGCCAATGCCGTGGATGAGAACAACCTCAAGACAGCGGCTAAGCTGCCGGCCAGCAAGCTGGTGACCAGGTTTCCGAAGGACGTCCGGCAGAAGACTGGGACGGCCGTGGTAACCCAGACGGAACTGATTCACATCGCCAAGGCCGCGGGCCTGGTTACCAGCGTCGAGGTGGCGATCGACGCGGCAATCACTGGCGATAATACGCTGGTGATCGACGTCAAGAGAGCGACGGGAGGGGCGGCCTTTGCCACGATCTTGAGCGCGGCCCTGACCATCAACAGCGCCACTGCAGTCCGGACCGCAGTAGCGGCCACCATCGACGCGGCGAAAGACGACTACGTTGCCGGCGACATCTTCGAGGTGATCATTACGGCGGCCGGCACTGGAACCCAGGCGCAAGGGGTTAATGTCAGCGTCTTCTTCGAAGAAAACCCGGTATGAGCGATCTCTTTGGATTCGGCGCCGAGACTGTAGCCCGCATCTGGCGGGCTATCCTCTACGTCGAACGCCAATATCTGACAGCACCCGGCGCCGGCGAGCCATCCCGCCGGCCCCCACGCACCTATCGGCGGTTCACTCTCACGGCCCAGCTCGACGCCGGGAACTCGGCGGCCGTCGAGTGGGAGGATGGTTCGATGGGGGAAGTCTGGGACCGTGACACTTGCTGTTATGGCCTCGAGGGCGAGACCGGGGAGGCTGTGGCGGCTATAAATCCCGCCGGCGATGCGATCGAGTGGCAGGTCACGAAGAGCCCAGGCCAGCCTGTCTATGAGGGGACGGCGGCTGTCGACATCGCGGCCGGCGCCGGGACGGCCAACGTCAACGCCACAATCAACGGCGCCACACGTGTCGTTTCGTGCGCAGTTCCAAGCGGCGCCGTCTCCAGCGGGAAAAAGTATCCATCGGGCGGCCGGGTGTTCATCAGCCACGAGCGAGGCACCTGGAAGATCATCGTGTTCGTCTCCTGTGAGGTAACGGCATGAGACGCCGGCCGATCGACCCGTGGGACCGGACAGCTGGCGGCCTCTACGTGCCTGGCCGGCCTAGCCTGCCGACGCGGAGGTATCTCCAGCGAATGGGGGCGGCAAAGGATTGCTGTAACGTGACCCCACCACCAGGCTGTTGGGCGGTCGCGTTCTCCGGGATCGCAAATGACACGTGCACCTACTGCTCGGGATACAACAAGACGTGGTACGTACGGCCGGCCAATCCGATGGTCTCGCCGTACACCTGGACATGCGACCTCGTCGCGGCGTGCGTGGCGTGCGGGGCAATGTCGCTCACACTCGTGATCTCGGATGACACGATTACGGTGAGCCTGGGCGGGGCGACGTGGACCAAGTCAATCACCTCGGCGTCTGCCGCGTTCCTCACGAGCCACACCTTGAGTTTTGCGTCCGGCTCTAACGGGTGCGACTGCACGGGATCGAGCTGCACCATCACGCCTGGCTACGATGCCAACGGGAATTGCCCGTGTCCGTACGGATGCGCGACGTATCCATGCAATGAGCCGTATCTGTTCTTCACCGGGACCACTCCGCCGCGCATCGCCGTCAGCATTGGCGACGTGGGAGACAACTCCTGCAGCCTGTGTGATGCCTATGCAAATACGACCTACGTGCTGAGTGACGCCGGAAACTGCAAGTGGGCACTGCTCGGCGTAAATAACTCTGCAGGGTGCGGTGGAGTGCTCGGATCGCCGTTGCTCGGGATGGAGGCCAGCGTGGGTGCCTATTCCAACCCACCTCACTGCTCAGTTGGCGATGCCGAGTGGGAGTTTCACACGGCGGTTTATCGAGGGAGCTGGACCGGGTTGTATGTCTATCCTCTCGTCAAGTACTACGGATGCACGCCTGACCTGCCAGTCGACGGGACGGCCGTTAGCGTCACGTTGCACAAGTACAATGATGGGTCAGGCTATTGTGATTTTCCCGATACTATCACGCTGTTTGCCCCATGAGTCTGATTCGCCTGAGTGACACGCTCCAAAAATGTTCGCAATGCGGGTGGAAAATCCAATCCCGTGGCCCGTTGCACGTGTGTCCGAAGTGCCAACGCCCTGCCACGTTGGTCGTCAGGGAACCGGCACGTTGCCCGATGGCGGAGATCGTCGCACGACTGACGGACCACGGAGTGGATCGTCTCCAGCTCTGCCGCCGAGCTGGCTGCGGGATGATGCACACGGCCGCCAAGGGATGCCAGGGCCTGGTCGGCCAGATAGTGTGTGTGGGTCAGTCCAGCCGATCCATCGGGAGCCAAGAGGCCGATTGGATGCGACTCTGGGCGGACCTTTTGAACGGTCCCCGAGAATGCCCGCTCTGGCCTACCGGCCACGAGCCGCCTGGTGGCGTTGGATCGCGGCCTCGAGCGTGATCGGCCAACGCGCCTCCAGGCAACGGGTCTCCTCGCCGGTCAGCAGTTCCATCGAATCGTACCAGTCGATACGGCAGAGGTTTTGGCCCGATGGAATGGCGATCAGGTAGCCGCCCAGATCGTCGGGAGTGAGCCCGTCGTCGGGCACCAGCTCGCCGGCGAACCGCGGGCAATGAGTGTGCACAACGAACACGCGGCCGTGGGCCATGTCGCTCGTATCATCAATCAGCCACTCGGGCAGGTCGTGAGGCATCGAGATCATGAGCTGCGATCAACGGTTGGCCAGAACCCAATTGAGGACGAGCAGGCCGACAAAAACGAAAATGAACCCAGCGAACAACACGGCACCGTACCAATCGCTCGGTTTCGCGAACTGATGGCCGCATTTTGGACAGGATCCAGCCTTGCGGCTGACTTGGTGATCACATGAAGGGCATCTAGTCAGGTTCACACTCTTCCCCTTACTGGTCTGCAACCGCATCGTGGAAATCGAACTCGTGAATGAGCAGGAGCCGAGCGCCCTGCTTGCGCAATTGCACGGCCTTTTCTACCTTTCTGCCATAGCAGGCATAGGCCCAGCACGGATTGCCGTCGGCACCGATCACGAGGTAGTCAGTCTTGGAAGACACCGAATTCACCACGTTGCCGCCCAACGACCTAACAAGATCGCCAAATGCATCTCGCGAATACTTGGCTGATGCTCCGGTGAAACAAAACTTCGTGCCGTCAAAGGAAATCTCCGGGCAAACCGCGCACAGGCCAACGAGGCTGGTTCCTTCCAAAACTTTCGGTCTGACGATCGTGCTTTTGTCGCAAATCGCGACGAACTCAAGGAAGTACTTCGCCAAGAGTTTGTGCTCGTCCGGATCAATCTTACCGTCGGCCAGAACGCTGGTGATCAGACTGCCCACCTCATCGTACGGCCAACAGCACTTCAGGTCCTCATGCTCTGCCAACCACCTGGACAACCCTCTCAACTCATCCTCTGTGATGACTTCATCGGCCGTGATCCCGGCCATGATGGCGTGAAGACGCTGCAGGTCGGCGGTTATCGTGTCGAAGTACTCCGTCGATCGCAATCGCTCGCAGAGCCAGAGAATGTCCTGCCGTTCCTCATCGGACAGAATTCCGTCGGATATGGCTTGCCGGACGACGGGCATGAGTTCCGTGAATGGGTGCTGCTTTCGGACGTCGTCGTTTTCTTCCAGCCACAGCCGCAAGAAACCAATTTCCTCTGCGCCGACGACTCCGTCGATGGAGATCCCCTCGACGAGTCCGATAAGCGAGTTGACCACCTTGTCCAGACGAGAACGCCCAGTGAACTTGAAATAGCCTTCGTGGTCGTCGTGCATGATCCACCTCCAACCGGGACATTGACGGATATCCCCCAGTGGTCGGAGTGTAGTTCGGTTCCGCGCGTCTCGCAAGCGGAATCCGGAGCGATTTTGGGCCTCGCTCCGGCGCGTGACGATTCGGGCCATGTCATGAAATCGCCTGACAGAGGGACATTCCACCCATTAGGATGAGCACTAGCCAGTTTCGCTAGCGC
>CAYSCH010000439.1:0-7462 GCA_964429355.1 uncultured Planctomycetaceae bacterium
GGCTGGTGGAATTGACGCAAGGGATAGAGGTGCTTGTACTACTATACAGAACTATACACCGGATTTCAAGAGGGAAAAGGGACATTTGTACAGTTTTTTGGAGGACTGGCCGTCTCGGCTGGGGCCGGAGGAGGGTTGAGATTTCGCGGGACCGAGGGGCTGACGGATCGTCCCCCGGGGGGCCAAGGCATGATTTCACGAAGAGGTGTCGCTTCGGGCGAGGAGGCGGTCGGTACCGCCGACGATCTCCAGGTAGCGCTGGCGCCGATGCTGCCTCGCACCGCGTTCAGGCCACAGCGCGAGTGGGAGACATAAACCATCCCGTAGCACTGGCAGAGCCAGTGAACCTTGTGTGACGTTCCGGTATTCACCGCACCACCGTGCTGCTGATACTCGGTGACAAGCTGTCCGAAGTCACTGTACACGAAGGCCAAATCATTGACAATAGATCCGGACCCCACGGTGAGGTTGTCGTAGGAGGTGAGTCTTGACTTTCGGCAGGGTGGCACACATCCGTCATACTCCTCCGTCAGTGCCATCAACCGATGACACGAAAGCACTGGCAGAGCGCTCTGCCAGTGTCGGTTTCATGATTCCCATGGTATCCATCCGCTTGCCTCTTTCGTGTGCCACTGGCTCTGCTTCCACGGTCGTTCGCCACATCCAACCGGTCAAACCGTTGGGGATATGTCACAAACACCCCCGAGTGTACCATACAATATATTGACTCTGCCGAGCCCCTGTAGATATACTAGCCAGGGCCAGTCTGCGGCATGGCTTGCGGCCATCGAGCCGGTTTCTCTGAACGGCAAATGCTGCAATCACCGGTTTCAATCTCGGTGCTTTTTCGGACCAGGTAGGATTCAATGCACGGCTTCTTCGTGGCGGTGGGGTTGTTCGTTTCACGTTTGGCCTTATTGGCAGCAGCCAAGTCTAGACCGGCGCGACGCCCATGCTGCCGCAAGCGACCGATGACGATCGAAACGCTGGAGTCGCGGCAGTTCTTGAGTATTGGGCCATTTTCGCCGCTGGCCCCGTTGGGTTCCGGTGCCTACGTCAAGACGATTGAGGGGTCGGTTGACCCGGCCGAGCGAACGGAAGCCTTCGAACTGGACTTGGGCGGCGGGCAACCGCTCAACTTTGTCTTGACGGTTCCCGAGAATTCCATGACCGGACTGAACGTGTTTGGACCCTCTGGTTTTTGCACGGACGGCATTGAGAAATGGGACGAGGCAACCTTGATCGGTCACGTTCCCTGGTTTGTAGAGGGCGCGCACACGTTCGTCATCACGAACTACAGCCGCGAGCCGATGCCCTATAGCCTGACGCTGTTTTTCAACGCCGATTTTGAGGAAGAAGAATATGGTGGACCGGCCAACGATGACTTGGCCAGCTACGCAGGGACACTCTATGGTAATTTCGAACTGGGGAACGAGGCGTCGTCGCGTCGAGTGGTGATCGGGGCGTTGCCCGCGGATATCAAGGGAAGAGACTGGTATGAGGCCGTGCTCGACCAACGCTTGCCGAGTACCATAGCCGTCACCGCCAGCGAAGGGGCGAACGTCAGATTGCGGCTGTTCGATTCATCAGGGAACCAGGTTGCGGAGGGCGAGGCGGTCGATGGAACCACTTCCGTGATACGCAACTTCCGGGACACGAACGCTCGTGTCGGATCGCAGTGGTACCGGGTGCTCGTCTCCGGAACCGGCGGGGCTTACACGCTCACAGCAGCAGTCAACGCCGACCTGGAGGATGCCACCGGCCTGCAGAACATCGATGGGTGCGGCCATGTCATGGGATACCTCGGCTCCACTCAAACGGGGCAGGAGTTTGACGATGAGGGACGGCCCTATGATTGTTTCGTGTTGTCGGCCAGCCCGGGGCAGACAATCGTCGTGGCGACGCGGACGCCTCGCGACAGCCCGGGAGAGTTCGCGAACACGCTTGACCCCAGTATCGAATTGTGCGATCCGTCGGGCAACCTGGTGGTGTCCGACAACAACCGTGCCGAAGACGGTCGCAATGCGAGCCTGAGCTACCTGGTAGAAACCGAAGGCAGCTACACGGTTATCATCCGGGCAGCGGGCGGCACGTCTGGTGAGTATTTGCTTTCGACAGAAGCCCTTTCGCCGGGCGAGATCAGCGGCACAAAATGGCACGACCTCAATGGCGACGGCACCCGCAATCCGGGTGAGCCGGGCCGGCCGGACGTCACCATGTATCTCGACTTGAACGGCAACCGCCAACTGGACGAGGGAGAGCCGACCGCGGTCACCGAAAGGGACGACCCGAATACGGCTGAAGACGAATCGGGACGGTACTGTTTTGCGCAGGTCGTTCCGGGGGCCTACACGGTTGCTGAAGTGCTGCCCCCTGGGTGGGAGCAGACCTACCCGTATCGCGGTGTGCCGGGTCCGGATCGATGCAGCGTTTCAGAAGACGGGGTCGAGGGAAATGGGAATAGTTACAGCTCGTCCGTATGTGCCGACGGAGATCGTGTTATCCTCTATTCGAATGCCTCCAACCTGGCCGAAGGTGACGGCGACACACTCGAGGATGCTTTTATGCTTGATCGCCGGACCAGGCAACTCGAGTGGCTGAGCGAGAACACGACACGAACGTATTATGGCGGCTCCGTGTCGGTAAGTGATGACGGTCGACTGGTCGCGTTTTCGACGCCAGACGCAAACCTGGTCGAAGGCGATACCAATGGAACGAGCGACGTCTTCGTGCGAGACCGATTGACGGGCGCCGTCGAACGGGTCAGCGTCGCCGCCGATGGTTCCGAACTCAACGGGGCCTCCCAGGTTTTGACGATCAGCGACAATGGGCAGACCATTCTCTTCACGTCGAAGGCAACCAATCTCGGCAGCGTGGCGCCGCAGCCGAATACTCTTCCGCTCTACCTGTTCGACCGAGATTCGGGCACGCTCAGGCAACTCGTGGACGGGCCGACGGCCATGGATGCGGGTGAGCTGACTTGGGTAAGTGGGGATGCGCACTATCTTGTCTTTTCCGGATTCGGGGGCATTCGTGTCTACGACACAACCACGGACAAGGTGCAACGAATCGGCAAGGCGTCCGACGGCTCCGGGAGTTCGGCCTGCATCAGCGCCGACGGCCGCTACGTCACCTTTGTTTCTTCTTCGGCCGACCTTGTCGAGGGCGAGCCTCCCGAGCATTCCGACGTGTTCCGATTCGACCGAGAGTCAGGCTCGTTCGACCGACTTCGATTGCTTCACGAACCGGGCAAGTGGGACTCCCCGGTTTCAAAGCCTCACTGCAGTGCCGACGGCCGCTACATAGTCTTTGCCTCCACGGCGAGCAATCTCGTGGCCGGGGATACGAACCGCGTGCATGACATCTTCGTACACGATTGGGAAACCGGGAGCACCCGCCGGGTGAGTGTGGGTTACAGCGGCAGCCAGTCCAACGGGCGAAGTTTCGCTCCGTCGATCAGTGCCGACGGAGAGTGGGTGAGTTTTTCCTCCGAAGCCTCCAACCTCGTTCCCGGCGACACGAACGGCGCCAGCGACACGTTCGTCGTGCCGGCCTTGGGAGGGTGGACCGACACGCACCTGGTGAAGGTGACCTCCGGGAGCGTTTGCGACCACCTGGATTTTGGCGGGCGTCCGATCCAGTCGCCGACCCTCGGAGAAGGAACGCTGGTCGTGCCGGACACGATCCAGCAGAATGCCGTGCTGCATGTCGATTCGGAGAATCTCCGCACAAACACCGAAGTCTGGGCCTACGAGATCGACGGCGCGGACGCAACCCACGCAGGGTGTGCGCCCCGGGAGGCAGGCTAGCCCCGGGCAAACGTCGAGACGGCCGATTGGTGGGAAGTGTACCGTCAAGACGGAGGTACGACTCAAGAGGTCAGCCTCCCCAGCGGCAAACGAGTGGCCTTTGTGGTTGTCGAGGCAACCGGTTACGAGCCGCAGTCGGTCGCGTCAGCTTCTGGTGACGGGGATCATTTTGCCCCGCGTCCTGCCGGCCTTGCCGAAACCTGGCGGTTCTCCGTCGACGCGGCCAATTCGGGTGAAACGTCGCCGATCATCGCGAGCAACGCGCCCGACGGTCGTTGCAGCTTGTCCTGGCAAAGTTCTCTTGCTGGGCAGACGATGGCCGTCCACCTGGGCGTACAATCGGATTTGGCGCCGCTGACCTATCCGACCACCGAGCCGGACTCGGTCTCTACGGCCCATTGGCTGGGTACGGTCGATGACCTTGCCTTGCACAATCTCGAAACCAAGGGTGAAGAACGCTGGTATCGCTTCAAGACGGCACACCGTGGAACACTGACTCTCGCAGTCTCCGACGTGGCGACCGCTGAGAATGCTCAGGTCGCCCTTTTCGGTGAATTTGCCGAGGCCGGTCCTCCGGCCGTTCTGGTGCCCGGTGATGGCCCACAGCGAGTCGATGTGGAGACGGAAGCGGCAGGCCGAGTCTATTATTTTCGGGTCTCGGGCAACGTGACCGGCCTCGACCTGCGTCTCCTCAACCTGGTGCACGAATCGGCGGACACACTTCGCGTGCACGGGACAGATGCGGCGGACACACTCGTGCTGCAGGCGGAAGATTCCCCTGGACTCGAAGTCAACGGATTCTCCTACGCCTGGAATACGATGACCGTTTCGAGATTCCTGCTGGATGGCGGCGAAGGAGAGGATCATATCCAGGTCATCGGTACCTCGGGTGACGAGACATTGACGCTCTCTCCGGGGGGTGGCGAATTGACGGGCGATCACTATTTTGTGACCATGACCAGTCTTGAACGCGCTCGATGCCTCGGAAACGGG
This sequence comes from uncultured Planctomycetaceae bacterium, assembly GCA_964429355.1. Lineage (GTDB taxonomy): Bacteria > Planctomycetota > Planctomycetia > Pirellulales > Thermoguttaceae > JAAYAY01. Next base: position 4,803 of record CAYSCH010000439.1, read on the forward strand.
GGTCATGACGTGGCCGTCTTGAACGATTCCCGCGGCGACGACACCCTCGAATCGCACCCCGGCGAGGCAACGCTTTCCGGGGACGGCTTCACCAGCCATGTCACCGAATTCGACAGCGTCCTGGTTTACGCCCGATCTGGCGGTCACGACAAGGCCGTACTGCACGATTCGGCGTCCGACGACAAATTCAAAGGCACGCCGACATGGTCCTTGTTGCGAGGCGGTGGTTTCTATCAGCGAGCCAAGTTCTTTGACGAAGTCGTCGGAACTTCAACCCACGGAGGAAACGACCAATCCCTGCTGTTGGATTCCTCGGACGATGATGAATTGACTGCTTCCCCGCAGTACGCGGAACTGTCTGGTGAACGGTTCCTCGTTCGTGCCGAGGCATTCAGGTCCGTTGTTGCCCTTGCCAGCAAAGGACACGATCGAGCTGCGTTCTATGACTCCCGCGGCGACGATGTGTTCCGGGGTCTGGCTCATAAGAGCCAACTCGACAACAGCACCTGCACGATCACCGCCCGCAAGTTCGACACGGTTGTCGCTCACGCAACCGAAGGTTTCGACAAGCTCCGTCTGGGAGACTCTGCCGGCGATGACCACCTCATCCTTACATCCGACATGAGCGGCATCCAAGGTACGGGAATCGACATCACGGCGTACGGCTTCGACAAGATCAACGCTGCAGCTTCTCTTGGCGGTTTCGATACCGCGGACATCTACGACACGGCTGGCTCCGATTTCCTGGAGGCCGACGCCGGGTGGGTCCGGATATATCCCGACGAACAGCGGCTCAGCCTGCTCTACGAGACCCTCGCCTTTGAACGGGTCCAAGCTCACCACAGCCAGGGCAATGATGGCGCACAAGTCGCCGAGGACGTGGCGTTCCTGGAACTGATCGGAGACTGGGAGAGGTCGTGACCCTCTGGAACCGTATCCGTGTCGACCGTACAGTCAACCTCGGCGCAGTCCTCCTGTTCAACGAGGCGATTCCAATCGGAACAGCCTTCATCAAACTCCATCCGCCTTGCGCGGCCAGCGGCCGATCGCATCCACCAGCCGGGCAAGCTGGATGCCGTCCTCAACACCATTGGGAGTTGTCTGCCATGAAACAGAGATCGCGGTCCGCCGTTCTGGTCCGACTCATCTGCCTTGCCGCCTGCCTTGCCGGCACCACGCCCGTCGGCAGTCGGAGGCCAAGCAGCCCTTCCTGCTCTACCTGCCCTTGACCTCGCCCCACACTCCGCTGGCGGTCAACGACGCCTGGAAGGGCAAGAGCGGCCTGGGCCTGGCCTATCCCGACCTGGTTATGGAAACCGACTCCGTGGTCGGCCGGGTCCTGGACGCGATCCGGCAGAGCGGCGTCTCCGGCAACACCTTGATCTTCTTCGTCAGCGACAACGGCTGCGCGCCCTACATCGGCGCGAAAGAATTGGAGGCTCAGGGCCATTTTCCCAGCGGCCCTTTACGAGGCTACAAGGGAGATGTCTGGGAAGGCGGCCACCGTGTCCCCTATATCGTGCGCTGGCCCGGTGTTGTCAAACCAGGCAGCGTGTGCGGGCGACTGGTCCACGAGGCCGACATCATGGCCACCATCGCCGGCATTCTGGATGCCCGGCTGCCTGACACCGCCGCTGAAGACAGCTTCAGTCTCCTTCCCTTGCTCGAAGGCAAGGATGAGCCCATTCGCCAGCATGCCGTCAGTTGCGCCGCCCGCGGGGTCGCCGGACTTCGCCAGGGCCCCTGGAAGCTCATCTTCGAGCAGGATCCGGTGGCCAAGACCGACGTGCAACTCTACAATCTCGACGACGACCTCGGCGAAACGCGAAACCTGGCCGCCGAGAAGCCCGAACTGGTCGCCGAAATGAAATCACTCATGCAGAGAATCATCGCCGACGGCCGCAGCACACCCGGTCCGGTCCAGAAAAACGATGTGGAAGTCACGATTCGTAACAGGCAACCTCAGACACCCGCCAAGAAGCCGGCTCGCGCCGCCAAGAAAGATCCAAGAACCAGGCAATGACCCAGACAGCAAAAGGATAGACACGAAGAGGCACGAAAGCAGGTCAAATGGCCTTGCGTGATTCCAGAAAAAGGCCGGGTGGCCCTGCTCCGTCGTGTGGGCTATCGCGGTGTGCCACTGTCTACTTGTTGACAGTGTTTGAGAGATCATCCTGCGATCGCACTCCTGACAGTATGCAGTGGACAGCACCTGATTCGCCCTCGTTCGCACTTCCCTCTCACCTTGGCTTCGCCTCCCGTTTCTGTCTGGGACGTCTTGACGCCGTCGAGGCCCTCTGGCGGTTCAGCACGCAGCTCGACGCCGACCCGATCCAGGCCGGTTTCCACCCGTAACAGTTTGCCCCCCTCCGTGTCCTCCGTGCTCTCTGTACTACTAACCTCAAAGATCGTGAAGTTTTTCACAAAGATCCGCGACCATCGGGAGCAGGCTGTTTTCAGCTCGAGCGGTAGCTCGTATTGGCTCACCGGCCCTGCCGCCCTGTGCTCTCCGTGGTTACCTTCTCTTCTTCGGATTCTTCGCGCTCTTTGTGCCCTTCGCGGTGATCCCTTCTTCTCACCCCTCGCCTCCTGTATTTCCGCAGATCCTCTCACCCGTTGACCAACTCACCTATTCCGATTAGTGAGGATCAGTGTTGATT
>CAYSCH010000440.1:0-7403 GCA_964429355.1 uncultured Planctomycetaceae bacterium
AACCCGTACAAGAGCGGCCGCCGATCGTCTTGGCCGACTTCGAAAACAAAGATTACGGTGATTGGAACACAGAAGGAGATGCCCTCGGTAGCGGACCGGCCGCCGGCACTCTGGCCGGCCAGCAAGAGGTCAACGGATTTCTCGGGAAAGGGCTTGTCAACACGTTCCTCGGCGGCGATCGTCCTCATGGCAAGCTCACGTCTCCCCTATTCACCCTCGAACGCTCCTTCGTGGCATTTCTGATCGGCGGCGGTTCTGCTGCCGAGACCTCGATCCGTCTGATCGTCGACGGCAAGGTGGTACGCACGGCCGTCGGTGAAAACCGCGAGCACCTCCAGTGGCAGCACTGGAACGTCAAAGACCTGGCGGGAAAAGAGGCCCGGATTGATATCTTCGACGAGGCTTCAGGCGGCTGGGGGCACATCAACATCGACCAGATTGAACTCAGGGATCGTCCCCGCACCGCCATGAGCGGTCCCCTGGAAAGCATGCCCGATTACGGCACTCTGGGGCTGGCCCTGCTGGGCGATCAGACCGCGCCTTTGACCAGCGTTGCTCTGCCCGCCGGGCCCTTGCCGGATGGCCTCTTCGATGGCGACAAGCTGGCCGAAGCAGGCAACGGCGAAGCACCCTTCGGCAGCGCCCTGCGCGGTGCCGTGGGCCAGGCCTTTTCGCTCAAGCCCGGTGAGCAGCGCTGCGTGACCTTTGCCGTCACCTGGCATTTCCCCAATCTCCCGGAGAACGGCCATTTCTATGCAACCCGATTCGGCGATGCTGCCCAGGTCGCTCAATACCTGGGCCAGAACCTGGACCGACTGGCCGGTGAAACGAAGCGCTGGCACGCTACCTACTACGACTCCACCCTGCCCCACTGGCTCCTCGATCGCATCCATTCGACCGTGTCGACCTTGGCCACTTCGACCTGCCAGTGGTGGGCCAACGGGCGATTCTGGGCCTACGAAGGGGTCCGCTGCTGCCATGGAACGTGCGGCCACGTGTGGAACTACGAGCATGCCATGGCCCGGCTCTTTCCCACGCTCGAACGTTCCGTCCGCGAGATGCAGGATTTCAACGCCGAAGCCGGATTCGAGGCCGAGACCGGGCGGATCCGTTTCCGGGGCAACTGGCCCGACTTCTGGTGCGGCGACGCCCAGACCGGCTATATCCTCAAGGCCTACCGCGAGCACCAGGTTTCGGCCGACGAGCGGTTCCTCAAACGCAACTGGCCCGCCGTGCGCAAGGCGGTCGAGTATCTCTTCACACAGGACCAGAACGACGACGGACTCATCGAGGGAGAGCAGCACAACACCTACGACATCAACTTCTACGGCCCCAATCCGATGATCGGTTCGCTCTACCTGGGCGCCTTGCGGGCGGGAGAAGAAATGGCTCGCGAATTGGGCGAGACCGACTTTGCCGACAGGTGCCGAGCCATCTTCGAGTCGGGCAAGAAGCTCAGCGTCGAGCGGCTGTTCAACGGCGAGTACCTGGTCCAGATCGTCGACCTCGTGGAACATCCCAAGCACCAGCACGGCGACGGCTGCCTTTCCGATCAGTTGTTCGGCCAGGGCTGGGCCCACCAGGTCGGGCTTGGATATGTCTATCCCGAAACGGTCGTCCGGTCCACCCTTGGATCGATCTGGAAATACAACTGGGCGCCCGACATCAAGGCCCAGAACGAAGTCCATCCGCCCCAGCGCTGGTTCGCCTACAACGGCGAGGCGGGCCTGTTTACCTGCACCTGGCCCAAGAGCAAACATCTCGGTCCCGAGTCCGTTCTCTACCGCGACGAGGTCTGGACGGGCATCGAGTACCAGGTGGCCGGCCACATGGCCTGGGAAGGCATGGTCACCGAGGCCCTGGCGATCTGCCGCGGCGTTCACGAGCGCTACCACCCGGCCAAGCACAATCCTTTCAACGAAATCGAATGCGGCGACCACTACGCTCGCGGCATGGCCAGTTGGAGCGTTCTGACCGGACTCAGCGGGTTTCAATACCATGGTCCCCACGGCCGCCTGGGCTTCGCTCCGCGCATAGGCGCCGACGATTTCCGGGCCCCCTTCTCGGCCGCCGAGGGCTGGGGCACCTTGGCGCAAACCCGCAGTGCATCAGGCCAGACCAACCGCATCGAAGTCAAGTGGGGCAAAGTGCCGCTGAAAAGCCTTGCCTTCGAGTTGCCAGAAGGGACCACGCTCAAGCAGGCGACGGCGAAGATGGGCGCCGGCACCGTTGCCGCAGAGGCCGTCCAGGAGGGTCCACGTGTGAGCCTTACCCTGCAGAAAGAAACGGTGATTGCCGAAGGAGAGTCTCTCGAGGTCCTGCTTCAGGTGTAATTGGACAATCGCGACTTCAAAACGTTTCGTCTCCTGGAGTAAGGAGGTTCGTCGGCACATGTTAACTTGGATGGAACGGGCAGCAAGGAGTGCCGCATTGGATAAATTTAGAGGACTGGGACTGATACTGGTCGCCGTCTGTACTCTATCTGCAAATGTTGCGACTCATGGGGGCGCACTCTCTCCCAGTGAGCACAGCTTTCACTATGATCGCGAAATGACAAAGGTCTATGAGGGTGAAGTGCCTTTGGCGAAAGAGGCATTGGACGATCTGAAGTTCGCGAAGTTCGAGTCGGCGTGGGAAAAGGCCTGCTCCGCTGCCCGCGAATACGAAGGCGCCTGGGACCGGGCATTGTCAGAGGATGTGAAGCTGAAGCGGGCGATTGAGCTTCTCCATCGCGTCGAGGATCTGGAAAGGAAAGCCTGTTCTCTGAAGTCTCGTGTCGAGGACCACTACAAAGAACTGGGCCCGAGGGCTCATGAAGACTTCGAGGAGTGGAGCTTCAAATGGCTCCAAAATTCCACGCACGAATGGCTGCATCTTGAAGCGGACAAGGAATTTGCAGAGATTTACCTTTGGGTGTGCAGGGCAATCGGAGCGGAGACTCAGGCTTCCCCAAGTGAATGGTTTCCTTATGCAGATCTCGTCAAGGAACTGCTGCCTTCCGGCGATGAAGAATTAGGTGACGATCGGGCCGTCGGAATTCTCGCGATCGCGCTAGATCGAGCGCGCGAGCGAGAGCGTCAACTCCGCGGTGATATCGAGCGCGACAAAGATATTCCCGACTTCGTACGCGACTATCTGATGGCCCTGTCTGGCGCGAATACACTTCATCCTTACTGCGATGCGTACGTACGGTATAACTGGCCGGAGTATGTAGCTGCAGCCCGGTCGAACTGGAGGAGTGCTAGCAACGAATGCGTTCAAATCTGGCCGGATCTGGGTAAGGGTTTGCGGCACAGGCAGTCGCTGCTGCTACAGCAGGAAAGCTCTCTTCGCCGGGGTCGCCCTTCGCCGACTCCGAGGAATGGATCAGGAACAATCGCCTGCCCTCGGAGTCTCGTATCGAGGTCGGTTTCGAGCACCGGTTGGCGGATGAGGAGTCGTTGGAGGCGATGTTGCGGGCGGTGGAGAAATTGGACATCAGGCGTCAACTGACAACGGCCAGTGTTGCGCGAGACCCAAATCGAAGTCTGTGTCATGAAGAAATGGTAAACGTGGATAGGGATCGAAACGTGGAAAGAGGTCGAGGGCTTTACTCTGGTTCTGATAGAGAAGGCCAGGGACGTGTCGCGAGGGCGAAGCGTCGACTCCAGGCCTGACCCGCGACGGGGGAAGAACGGCGCTGCAAGTCAGAACCCAACGTCAGGCTCGCAGTGCCCAGGCTGCAGGACACGCCGGGAATCTGACTCAAAGAGCCGCTAACAAAACCACCGATGATGTGCACCGATGCCCGTGGAAAACTCACTCGTTTTGTTAGGGTCTCAAAGAATCTCGTGCCCGAAATCCGACGCAAGCCGACCGTTGCGTGCGAGTCGGCACGCGCCACGATTCAGGCCCCAGCTTGATCCCCGGAGCCGGCCCAATCGCACGCCGACCGGACAAAAGGCCGCTTTTCCGCCCCAAAGCGGCGGAACTCCTTGATTTCGACCGCGCGGTTTGACATGATCGTGGTTAACGATCCCCCCTTTCCCGCTTTCCGCTTTGGCGGAAGCGGGGCTCCGAATTCTCACAACCATGTGCAAAGAAGAATCCGATATGTCGCAAGCATTCTCACGACGCCGCTTTTTGAAGTCGGTCGCGCTGGCAGGCGCCGTCGCCGTTCCCCGTGTCCTCCCGGGACGGGTGCTCGGAAAAGACGGCTCTGTCGCGCCGAGTGAACGAATCACGCTCGGCGGGATCGGTGTCGGAAATCGAGGCTCCTACGTTCTGTCGCGATTTTTGCCGAACGCCGATGTGCAAATGGTGGCCGACGCCGACCTGCAACGCTCCCGCCGGGAACGGGTGAAGGAGATGGTCGACAAGCACTATGGAAACACCGATTGCGTTCTCTATCGGGAAATGGACGATATCCTCCAGCGGGACGATATCGACGCCGTTCTCATCACCACCGGCGACCGCTGGCATACGCTCGCTTCGATTCTGGCCGCCAAGGCGGGCAAGGATATCTACTGCGAGAAGCCCTGCAGTATGACGATCGAAGAGAGCCGCATGCTCGCCGACGGAATCGCCCGATATGGCCGCGTCTATCAAGCCGGAACGCAGCGCCGCAGCATCGAGAACTTCCAACTGGCGGCGCACCTGGCCCACTGCGGCAAACTGGGCGAACTCAAAGAAGTCCATGCCAACATCCTCGCGCCCCTGACGCACAACCCTTGGCTGCCTGCGGAACCCGAACCTTCGATCGACGAATGCGACTGGAATCGGTGGCTCGGTCCCTGCCCGTGGCGCCCTTATAACTCCGCCTATGTGAGCGGAGGCTGGCGCGGCTTCACCGACTTCCACGGCGGTGGCGTCCTCGAATGGGGCTCGCACACCATCGATCTCTGCCAGTTCGCCGCCGGAATGGACGATTCGGCGCCGGTCGAATTCTGGGCCGACGACTACAACTTCGGGATCTATCACTCCGACTGGCGAACGACCATGGCCGCCCCGAAGACGAACGTCATCTACGGCCGCTATTCCAACGGCGTGAAACTCGTCATGCGCGACGGCGGCTGGCAGGGGCTGGGGACTTGCAGCGTCAAGTACGTCGGCACCGAGGGTTGGATCGAAACGGGAGACAGCGGTGCGATTCAAGTCGCGCCCGACTCTCTCCGCCGCGAGTTGACCGTCGTCACCATGGCGGGAACCGACCCTTCAACGCACGTGCGGAACTTTCTCGACTGCGTCAAGTCGCGGCAACTGACCCGGGCAAACGCCTTGGCGGCCGCTCAGGCGCACGTCACCGCCCACGCCGCCTATATCATGGCGACGCTCGGACGCCCGCTCAAGTTCGACCCGAAAACCGATACCTTCCTCAACGACGCGGAAGCCAACAAGATGCGCTGCCGCGCGTGGCGACAACCGTGGCACGTTTAAGAGACCCTAACAAAACGAGTGAGTTTTCCACGAGCATCGGTGGTTTTGTTAGCGGCACTAAGGCCGAATCTCGAAGTCCGAAATCCGAACCAAGCACGAAATCCGAATACCGTTGATCGCGACGCTCAGCCGCGCATTGCCAAAAGGAAACCAGATATGCGTTACCTCTTCGTTCTCCCGATCCTCTCCGTCTGCCTGCTCGGTGCCGCGGCCATGGGTGCCGACGATCCGGCCGCGCTCCTCCAGGTAATCCAGTCCACCGAAACGCCCGACGTCGATCGGGCCAATGCCTTCGAAAAGATCGGCGACGTGGCCGGCGACGACGCCGTCGCGACGTTGGTCGGCTTCCTTGGCGACAAGACGTGGTCGCACTACGCACGCTATGCCTTGCAGAAAATGGAGGGAGAAGCGGTCACCAAGGCGCTTCTCGCGTCGCTCGATACGTTGCAGGGCGACCTCAAGCTCGGAGTGATTGGCACGCTCGGCAGCCGCTGCGAGCCCACGGCCATTGCGCCCCTTGCGAAGCTCCTCGGGGATACCGACGCACGAGTCGCCGACTCCGCCGCCGTCGCCCTCGGATGGATCGCAACGCCGGAGGCCGCCACGGCGCTCACCGAAGCATTCGGCGCCGCGAAAGATCCCAAACGCAAGCAGTCGCTCGCCTCGGCCATGCTCCTGGTCGGCCAGCGGCTCGCCAGGGCGGGAAACACGCAGGCGGCCGTCGACGTTCTCGATCTTCTGCGCGGCGCCGAGGTTTCCAAGGCCTGCCGAATCGGAGCCACGCACAACGCCATGCTCGCTCGGGGCGCCCAGGGCGCCGACCTGATGGTCGAGCAACTGAAGTCGCCCGATCCCGATTACTTCCAGACCGGACTGGCCGTCTCCCGCGTTCTTCCCGGCGAGCCGGCAACCAAGGGCCTGATCGATTCGCTCGCCGCCGAGTCGTCCCCCGATCGACAGGCGCTCTTGGTCCTGGCCATGAAAGATCGTGGCGATAAGCAGGCTCTTCCCTCGGTCCTGGCCAAACTCGAGAGCGACTCGCCGGCGGTTCAATTGGCCGCGGTCGACGCCCTCGGCGCGCTCGGCGACGCCTCCTCGGTGCCCGTACTTCTGTCGGTCGCCAACGAGGCAACTGCCGAAACGGTTCTCAATTCGCTGGTCGCCCTGCAAGGTGCCGATGTAAACGCGGCCCTGATCAAGGCCGCTCAATCGCCGGACGCGTCCGTGGTGGCCGTGCAAGCGTTGGGCCGGCGCCGTGCGAAAGAAGCGGTTGACCTCCTCTTCCGGCTCTCCGAATCCGATTCACCGGCGATCAGTCAGGAGGCAATCGCGGCCCTGGGAATGACCACACCGCAGGACCGGTTTCTCGACCTGTTTGCCTTGCTGAAAACGGCCAACAGCGATGCCCGCAAAGCGGCCGTCCAGGATGCCATTCACGGCGCCGTCTTCCGCAGTACCGACCCGGACGCCTGTGCGGAAGCGATGGGCGGCATGATCCCGGCTTCGAGCGGTGCCGATCGCGAGTTCCTCTTCGAGCAGATTCGAACGGCGGGCGGAACAAAGGCCGTCGCCCTCATGCGACAGTTCGCGACCGGTTCGGACGAGTCCTTGCAGGATGCCGCGACCAAGACGCTCGGCATCTGGCTTTCGGCCGACGCGGCTCCGGTTCTCCTGGAAGTCGCACAAGCCGAGGGCAAGTTCGCCGTCCGTGCCCTCGGTGGCTACATTCGCATCTTCCGCCAGTTCGAGTTGCCGGATGCCGAAAGGGTGGCCATGGCCGCCAAGGCCTTTCAAGTCATCACTCGGTCCAATGAGCGAAATGCGGCCATCGAAGCGATCACCCGCTTCCCGTGCGTGGGAACGTTCGAATTGGCGCTCGATCAACTCGATGCCCCGGGTAGCGAAGAAACGGCCGCACAGGCCGTCCTGACCATCGCCCGGACCGTTCTCGACCTCGATCCCGAGAAGGGAAAGGCGGGCCTCAAGAG
>CAYSCH010000441.1:0-7372 GCA_964429355.1 uncultured Planctomycetaceae bacterium
AAACCCGTCCCGCTCCACAACCCGGCTAAGGACCTATCCCAAAACCACAAGAAAGGTCTCCCACGGGCGGAAAACGGTAGGAGCGGCAGCAGTTTTGGGATCGGCTCTAAGAAGCCCTCACAAAACGTAAGAGTTTCCCACGGGCATGGATGTGCACAGCCGGTGGTTTTGTTAGCGGCTCTAAAAAGTGCGATTGGCTCCAAAGATTTTTCTTCCTCCTTGCCCGCAACGACTTGCGTCCAAGTGTCCCAGTGTTCCCAAGATTCCGTTCCCATCTATACATATACTCACTCTTCTGTCCCCTGTCCCCTGTCCCCCGTCCCCTGTCCCCTGACCTTCGTTCGTCATTCGCCATTCCCCCCACTCTGACCCTCTGACCTCTGCCCTTCGATCTTTGGCAATTCACAATAACGTCTGCGCCCCTTCGCCCTGGTAATCGCTCCGGACAGGGCGAAGGACCGCTTACTGCGTGCGCGGGGCGAAATGCTGAGTCCTGCTGTCTGAATGGCCTTGCGTGATGCCAGGAGTCCCCCACGAGGCTTTCCCGCCGGGCGGTGGTGTGATATATGCTCTGGGCTTCCGTGCCTCACAAACAGGCGCAGCGAGCCACGAACATGGAACCGGCAACCAGGTCAGCAAATCCACTCGGCATGGCAAGTGCCCTCATCTCGATTGCGGCCCTCACCGTTTGCCTCATCGCCGTCACCTGCGTGGTCTCGATCCAGTCAAGACGCAGCGAAACCTCCGAGAGGATCGCTGCCGGAAAATACCAGGGCGGCGACCTGCGCCCTCTCACCGACAGGATCGATGTTGCCGTTACCGGTCTTGAGATGGCCGTTTTCTACCTGGTCGGCTTGCTTGTGGGAGGAACTTATAGTGCGAGGCTCCAATGCCCGCCTACAGCATCTCCCAACCCTCATGAAAGGCCAGTTGGAGGAGCAGATTGTCGTCCGGGTCGGCCTGGTCGTTGCCGCCGGGGGTCTGGCGGATCATGGCCGACTCGAAGGCCAGGAGTTCGTAGAGGGGCGCGAGCAGGGACGCTGGTGCCGCAAACCATGCAGCTTCAGCCGCGCTGTGCGGCTTCGATTGCGGCGATGTCGATCTTTACCATCTGCATCATCGCGTCGAATGCTCGTTCGTGTCAATTCTCCATGGAGGTAAGCCGCCCAACGCGGGAGTCCACCACAGGCTCGTAGTCGAAGGCGATTGGCTCGGCCGACATTTCCACAGGAATTGTAGCAGGATGCGCATCATTTCAATGTTGCTTCGCGCAAGCGAAGTGCATTTGGAGCAGTCGCTCGGGGCGCAGGGCTACTGGGTGCTCAGAACGCACCCTTCGCGGCGATCAGGGGCGTACCACCCGTTGGGCGAGCAGAGTGGGGGGGCTATTCGTGTCACATGAGGTCAACAAGCACGGTGTTTTCCAGATCCATACCACGGCGAGTGAGCCTCAAGGCACCATGGTGCCACTCGAGGAGCCCAGTCTTTATGGACGGATCGAGTTTTTCACCGAACGCCGCGAGGATGCTCATCCCGTGCATGCGAGTGAAATCTTCATTATTAACGCCGCGAGTCATGCGCAGGCCCAGCATCATGCTCTCAAACCGGGCGGCTTCTCTGGAGATTTGCTCCGCCGTTGGTTGTTCACTGGCCAGGTACGCATCCAGCGCTGAAGGGTTCATTATTCGGCACTGTCCGAAGAAGCTGTGCGCTGCGCAGCCGAAGCCAAGGTAGGGCACCCGCGTCCAGCAGCCGATGTTGTGCCGGCAGGCGTACCCCTGGCGTGCATAATTGCTGATTTCGTATTGTTGAAAGCCGTGGTCCGTGAGCGTCTGCCGGGCAAGCTCGTACATATCGCGATCAACTTCTTCCTCGGGAAGAGCCAGCTTTCCCGCAGCAATATCGCGGCAGATCGGCGTTCCTTCCTCAACGATCAGACTGTAACAGGCCAGATGGGTGGGGGAGAGGGCCAGGGCGGCCTGGAGCGTTTCCCGTAGATCGGAAATCGTCTGCGAAGGGAGGCCGAGCATCAGATCCAGGTTCATATTTTCAAATCCGGCTCGACGCGCCATTTCTACGGACGCGATCACCTTCTCCCAGCTGTGGATCCGGCCGATGAGGCGCAAGAGATGCGACTGCCGGGCCTGCGCGCCCATGGACAGGCGGTTGACACCCGCTTTGCGCAGCGCATGGGCCAAGGGCGCCGTGAGTGTTCCAGGATTGCATTCACAGGTGATCTCGGCCCCCTCCTCGATTGGGAATGCTTCAGACAGCGCATCGAGGATGCGGGTCAACTGAGACTCGTCGAGAAGCGAGGGCGTGCCCCCACCCAGGAAGATCGTATCGGCTTTCGGATGGCCTGTTTCTCCGCCCCGCCGGGTTATCTCCCGGATCACGGCATCCACATAGCGGGGGATCTCCGCCTGGCGACCGGCGTAGGATGCGAAGTCGCAATAGGCGCACTTGCTCACGCAAAAGGGGACGTGGACGTAGAGCCCGATCGGCGGATGGGAAGATCCCTGCATAGGGCGACTTTCTAACGGTTCATTCAAGCTCCAATAGGAGTTCATGGTTGGGCCATTTTGGAGCCGCTAACACATCCACCGGCTGTGCACATCCATGCCCGTGGAAAAATCGTATGTTTTGTGAGGCCTCTTTATTCTCTCGTCTTTTTCAGGGGAAGGTAGTCTTCTTTGGCGGGAAGGGAGATTTCGATAGGGATAGGATCGTCAAGGAGGCGGGCGCCATGCCGAGGGGGGCCGTGCGCGGCAACCGGTGATTCCCAAGTCTTCATATCCTCGCCGGGCTGCTTCGCGTGACTTGAATTCTGGCGTTCAATGACTCGCCTGGAGCCCCCCTTTTGTGTATTCAATTACTGAAAACCCCTTTCCGAAAGGGCCCCCGGGTCAAGCGATGGGCGATATGCTAAAATGCCGGCTTTCCACTGGGACTCGCGTTGTTGGATGGCTTGGCGCCTATCGGGCACGAATTGGCGAGTAGGCGTGAGGGAATCGATATATTCGGACGGACGCAGGCTGAAGCCTGTACTCCAACACGGGAGGATGCAGGCTGAAGCTTGTACTCCAACAAGAGTTATTCGGCGAGTCAGACACGATGCACATGAAATCGGTGGCCATTGTCGGAGTTGGACTGATCGGGGGATCGATCGGTTTGGCTGCGCGCCGTAACGGGGTGGCCGAGCGGGTGGTGGGGATCGGCCGCAACCGCAAGCGGCTTGAAAGGGCGTTGGAGGTCGAGGTGATCACCGATATCCTGTGCGTGTCGGACGATCTGACGGCCGGGTTGGCCGAGGTCGACCTGATCATCGTGTGCACGCCGGTGGGCCTGATCGTTGATCAGATCCGGCAGTTGGCGAAGCACGCCCGGCCGGAGACTCTGTTTACTGATGGGGGAAGCACGAAGCGTTCGATTGCCGAGGCTCTGGATGGGCCTCTGGCAGGGGGGTGCCGTTTTGTTGGCAGCCACCCGTTGGCCGGCAGCGAGAAGACGGGAGTGGGGCACGCACGGGCCGACATGTTCAAGGGGCGGGTGGCGATGATCACACCGACGGAGCATTCCCGCGAGGAAGATGTGGAGCGGCTGACGGACTTCTGGGAATCGATAGGGGCGAAGGTTGTTCGGCTCACGCCGGACGAGCACGACCGGGCGATGGCGGTGACGAGCCACACGCCCCATGCGGTGGCGGTTGCCCTGGCCGCCTCGCTGCCGGGCGAGTTCCGGGGCCTGACCGGGGCGGGGTTTCGCGATACCTCGCGGCTGGCTGGCGGCGACCCGGACATGTGGCAACAGATTTTTCTGGACAACCGGAAATACGTGGGCGAAGCGATGCGCGACTTCGCCGAACACCTGCTGGAATTGGCGGACCTGATCGAAGGCGCGGACGCAACCGCTCTGGAAAAGTACCTCACGCGAGCAAAGAAGAAACGCGATGCTTTGGGAAGTTGATATTTACGCGGCCCATGGCCAACCCGACCTGATTTCCCGGCGGACCGCTGCCGATGCGGCCGACCTGGGACTGGCCGAAAACCTTGCCGTCAGCGCCGCCCGCGGCTACCTGATCCAGGGCGATCTGGAGGCAGGGCAGGTGGGGCGGATCGCCGCGGAGCTGCTGGCCGATGCGGTGGTGGAACGGACCGTAGTGGCCCCGGTCGGGGATGCCGCCTTGACGGTGCCGCCGGACGGCGCGACGAACCTGGTCTACGTGCTCCCGAAGCCGGGCGTGATGGATCCGGTGGCCATGAGCGCCAAGCAGGCGATCGCCGACTTCGGCATTGCGGCCGACGAAGTTCGCACCTTCAAGAAGTACTGGATTGGCGATCTGGCGGAGGGGCGGCTGGGGGCCCTGTGTTCCAAGATCCTGGCCAACGACGCCGTCGAGCAGACGATCGTCGGTCCGCTTCCCTTCAACAAGCTGGAGGTGGGGTCGCCTTACGCCTTCAAGCTGGTGACGGTGCCGATCCGCGAGATGGACAGCCTGGCCCTGAAGGAACTGAGTCTCAAAGGCCAGCTTTTCCTGTCGGTGGTGGAGATGCAGACGATCCAGGCCCACTTCCAGGAGCTGGGCCGGGATCCGACCGACATCGAGCTGGAAACTATCGCCCAGACCTGGAGCGAGCACTGCAGCCACAAGACGCTGGCCGGGCGGATCCGCTACCAGGACGAGAAGGGCAAACGCCGTTTTGAGAACATGCTCAAGGAGACGATCTTTGCCGCGACGGTGAAGTTCCGCGACCAGGCCGGCGACGACGACTGGTGCGTGAGCGTGTTTGCGGACAATGCGGGCGTGATCCGCTTCGACGACGAGTACAACGTGGTCTTCAAGGTGGAAACTCACAATCACCCTTCCGCACTGGAGCCGTACGGCGGCGCCAACACGGGGTTGGGGGGCGTGATTCGCGATCCCATGGGGACGGGCATGGGGGCCAAGCCGGTCTGCAATACGGACGTGTTCTGTTTCGCCCCGCCCGATACGCCGGCCGACGAGCTGCCGCCGGGCGTGCTCCATCCTCGCCGGGTGATGAAGGGGGTAGTTTCGGGTGTGCGGGATTACGGGAACCGCATGGGAATTCCGACGGTGAACGGGGCGGTCTACTTCGACCCGCGTTACCTGGGCAATCCGCTGGTCTACTGCGGCAACGTGGGGCTGATCCCGATCGACAAGTCGTTCAAGCATCCCCAGCCGGGCGACCTGGCGGTGGCCGTGGGCGGGCGGACCGGGCGCGACGGGATCCACGGGGCGACCTTCAGCTCGGCGGAGCTGACGAGCGAGAGCGAAACGCTCTCGGGCGGTGCGGTGCAGATCGGCAACGCGATCATGGAGAAGATGGTGCTCGACGTGCTGATGGTCGCCCGAGACCGCGGGCTTTACAACGCCGTGACCGACTGCGGTGCCGGCGGCTTTTCGAGCGCCGTGGGCGAGATGGGAGAGAAGATCGGGGCCGAGGTCAACCTGGACACGGTGCCGCTGAAGTACGACGGGCTGAGCTACACGGAGATCTGGATCTCCGAGGCCCAGGAACGGATGGTCCTGGCCGTGCCCCAGGAGAAGTGGGAAGAGCTAAAGGCCCTCTGCGATTCGGAAGACGTGGAGGCGACGGTGATCGGCGAGTATGTGCCGACCGGGCGGCTGGTGCTCAAGTATCACGGCCAGAAGGTGGCCGATCTGAGCATGGCGTTTCTTCATGACGGGAGGCCGCCGGTAGTGCGCGACGCGATCTACGAGCGGAAGCCGGTGTTCAAGCTTTCGCCGTGCGACAAGGTGGACTGGGACTACACGGAGGAGCTCAAGGACATTCTCGGTTCGCTGAACGTGGCCAGCAAACACTGGGTGATTCGCCAGTACGACCACGAGGTGCAAGGGGGCAGCGCGGTCAAGCCGCTGGTGGGTGTTGAGAACGACGGGCCGGGAGACGCTGCGGTGGTCCGCCCGCGGATCGACAGCCGGCGGGGGTTGGTGCTTTCCTGCGGGATGAATCCCTGTTACGGCGAACTGGACACCTACTGGATGGCCGCCAGCGCGATCGATGAGGCGGTGCGCAACTGCGTGGCTGTTGGTGCCGATCCGGCGCGAATCGCGATCCTCGACAACTTCTGCTGGGGCACGACCGACCGGCCGGAGACGCTCGGCTCGCTGGTCCGGGCTGCCCTGGCCTGCCACGACGTGGCGATCGAACTGGAAACTCCGTTCATCAGCGGCAAGGACAGCCTCAACAACGAATTCCGCCCGGAGGGGGCCGACGAGCCGATCTCGATCCCGCCGTCGCTCCTGGTCAGTGCCATGGGGCAGGTGGCCGACGTAAGCCGCTGCGTGACGATGGATCTGAAGACACCGGGGAACCTGCTCTACCAGGTCGGCGAGACCCACGACGAGATGGGCGGCTCCCATTTCGCCCAGGTGCTGGGTTTGGAAGGGGGACAGGTGCCGAAGGTCGACGCCACGCTTGCCAAGAAGACCTTTGCCGCGATCCACAAGGCGATCGACAGCGGTCTGGTGCGAGCCTGCCACGATCTGAGCGAAGGGGGGCTTGCGGTGGCGGTGGCCGAGATGGCGTTCGCCGGGGGCTGCGGCGCCCGTGTGTCGCTCGCCCAGGTGCCGCACGCGATCGTGGCCGACGAGGCGGCGAGGCAGCGTTGTGCCGAACTGGTGATCGCGATGCCGAACGCCGAGCTGCAGCCGCTGGCCCTCTATCCGCCGGCCACTTCGGTGCTGCTGTTCTCCGAATCCAACACCCGCTTCGTGTGCGAGGTGACCCGGGAGAATGCCACGGCCTTCGAAGCGGCCCTGGCCGATGTGCCCTGCGCCATGATCGGCGAGGTGACCGATACGGGCAAGCTGGAGATCGTGGGCCTTCCCCAGCCGATTCCCGAAACGGATGCCGTGGTCACCGAGATCGGTACTCCGATCGTGATCGATGCCGAGATCGGCGAGCTCAAGCGGGTGTGGCAGGAGCCACTCGATTGGTGAGACGAGCGGGACGGGAGAATCGCAGGTATGGAATGATGTGTGCTGGCCCGTTGGCCGTGGTCTGTCTGGCCCACATTACGCGTTACAGATGGTTCTGCAGGCTGAAGCCTGGACTCCAACTTTCTGGCAATTGAATTCGATGGCTACACCGAACGTTTTGATTCTGCGTGCCCCGGGAACGAACTGCGACCAAGAGACTGCGTACGCCTTCGAGCAGGCCGGCGGCAGGACGGAGGTTCTGCACATCAACCGGCTGCTCGAGAATCCCGCGCTCTTCGGGCAGTTTCAGATCCTCTGCATTCCCGGCGGGTTCAGCTACGGCGACGACGTGGGCGCGGGGCGGATTCTGGCCAACCAGATCCAGCATCACCTCTCGGGCCATCTGGC
>CAYSCH010000442.1:0-7348 GCA_964429355.1 uncultured Planctomycetaceae bacterium
CCCGACCAACTCGACGCCATCCGACGGCCGCTCCTCGCTCCCCTGGGGCACTCCTTCGAGGCCCCCAATCGAGTCGCCCTCTACCTCATGACCGACGGAAGCTGGGTGGTCGAAAACTTCAACGATACCGCCGTCACCGTGAAGCTCGACGGAGCAGATCACCAAATCGCCCCCCGCGATTGGCTGTGCACCTGGAAGTGATTGATGCGACAGCGCTAAGTTGCGAAAACACCACTATATGTTGGGGTGACAGCGGCGACTGCAGCTCAACCTGTTGCATGAAAACCGCGACTTAGCGTTGTCCTGTTAAATAGCACTGTCACCGGGCGTCTGGCCAGTGCTTGATCGGCGACCGGGGTGGTAGGTACTGACTGGAAGGTGCCAAAGAACTGCAGGTGGCGGAAAGGATGAAGGACGAGAGAAGGACGATGCCGTGTGTCCCGCTGCATCCTCCAGGACTGGCGTCCATCGATCGGGAAGCTGGGAAGCCTGTCGTTTTGCGTTTGCCGGGCGGAAGGAATAACATGGTAGTCGGCCAATCTCGTGACCGGCCAGATCGCGGCCGCTCCCGATGCGGGCGTCGTTCACAACAACGTAACCGCCGAGTAACCACCAGTCGCTGTCAACCTGCGAGGCGATTCCCATGAAATATGCGTTACGGTGTATTCTCGCGTTTCTCTTCTTGTTTGCTGGCCTTCGGCCGGTGCCGACAGTTTCCGCGGAACCGGCGACCACCGAGCTCACCTTCTTCGGCTGGTCGGATCAGCACGTCAAGACCGACGGCACTGGCGATCACCTGCTGCCGGCCATCGACGCCATGAATGCCCTTCCCGGGACCTCCTTTCCCGAGAGCGTCGGCGGAAAGGTCGCCACACCCGCTTTTGTTTTCGGCTGTGGCGACATTACCGAGTGGCCCACCCACGCGGCAATGAAGACCTACGATGAGTTGATCACCAATCGCCTCAAATTTCCCGCCTACGACATCGCTGGGAACCACGACGAGGGGGGCAAGTCGCCCAGCGAGACGATCAAAACCTGGATTCTCTCCCGTCACAAGGCGCTCAGCTACACGTTCAGCCACAGCGGCGTCCATTTCATCTGCCTCTTTTCGAAGTACGACGAATCGCTCAACAGCCCCGCCCAGCCCCTGAGCGACGACGCTTTGAAGTTCGTCCACGAAAGCCTCACCCAAATACCGCCCGGAGAAACGGTGGTGATTGCCACGCACCTGTGCTACGACGCCATGACCAATCGTGACGCCCTCGTCGATGCTATCGGAAAGGCCAACGTCGTCGCCATCCTCGGGGGCCATTACCACAAGGCCAAGATCGACCGCTACCGCAACCAGAACTTCATTCAACTTCCTTCCCCCGCTCCCGGAAGTTCCCCGGAATTCATGGTCATCCGCATCAGATCCAGCCACCTTCTGGCAATCCCCTACAACTACGAACAACGCAAATGGGACGAAACGCCAGGCAAGCACCTCAACGTCGTCCTCGACTCCCAGTAGGTCCCGGCCGCCGGACGGAGCCTGAAACGCCATCAACTATCCTCTTGACACGGAGTCTCTCACCGGCCGCCTTCTCTCCTTCCTTCCATTGCGACCTGCCCAGCCGGGTTCTGACGCGAGAATCAGCCGGACTGATCCCCCACCCTCTCATGGAATAACCCCCATCCAATGCGTATCCCATCTCTCACCCTGACAGTCCTTCTGTTCACTTCGATCGGCAATTCCGCCGAATTCGCAACTCCTGCAGTTCCCGAGATAAACCAACTCCCTCACCCCCGGATTGCTGCCACTGCGAGCGAACTGGCCCGCCTCAAGGCCGCTTATCGGGGCGACGATTCTGAAGCCCGTCGGGTTGTCGCTGGAATTGTCAAGGAGGCGGACGAGGCCTTGAAGCGTCCGCTCGAATTCCCACCCCGCGGAGGCCAGCACAACCAGTGGTACCAGTGCGACAACTGCCAGATAGCACTCACCACGGTGGACGCGACCCATCACAAGTGCCCCAAATGCTCGACCATCTACTCCGGCGAACCTTACGACGACGTGATTTTCTCCCACATCCACGGCCGTAACCTTCACGGCATGGATTCCGCTGCCTGGGCCTATGCGGTTACGGGAGAGGCCAAATACGCCCGTCATGCTGCCGACGTCCTCCTTGCCTACGCGGAACGCTATCGCCAGTACCCCTACCACTCCGCGTCGCGGAGCGGAAATTCGCGGTCAGGCGGACACCTCTTCGAGCAGACGCTCAACGAGGCCAGCGTCCTGGCGGGGTCCATCGCCCCGGCCTATGACCTCATCGTGCAAAGCCCGGTATTGAACGACGACGAGCGGCACGCCATCTGCGACGGTCTCCTGAAGCCGATGCTCGAAAACATCGGCAAGAACAGGGCCGGCAAAAGCAACTGGCAAACCTGGCACAATGCGGCCATGCTGTCGGCTGGGGCGGTGCTCGGCGAACCCCAGTGGATCCAGCGTGCGATTGCCGATCCCGGCAACGGATTCATCGATCAGATGACGCTTTCCGTATCCGACGACGGCATGTGGTATGAGAATAGCTGGGGATACCACTTCTATACCATCAGCGCCATGATCCACATGGCCGAGTGTTCGCGCCGCCTGGGAATCGATCTCTGGAATCATCCGCGGCTGAAAACCATGTTCACGCTACCCGTCGAATATGTCATGCCCGATGGCCGTCTTCCCCGTTTTGGCGATGATACCGGCGCGAGCATGGGTAGCATCTCGCACTCCCTCGAGTTCGCCTACCATGCCTACCGCGAGCCAACCATGCTCCCTTACCTGGTGAAATCACCGACCTGGGATTCGGTTCTGCTCGGGCGGGTGGCTGGCAAGACCACCGATATCCCGCCGGTTCTCTCGCGTGTTTTTCACACCGCCGGGCATGCCATCGCACGAACCGGCGGCCCGAAGGACCTTACCTCGGCCATGACGTTCGGACCTTACGGTGGCTTCCACGGGCATTTCGACAAATTGAGCTTCGTGTTCTTTGCCTATGGTGAAGAACTCGGTGTCGACCCCGGTCGAGCTCGCAGCCAGGCCTATCGCCTGCCGATCCACAGCAAGTGGTACAAAGCTACCATTTCCCACAACACGGTCGTCGTCGACGGCAAGTCCCAAGCCCCGGCCGCCGGGCAGCTCCTCCAGTTCGACTCCAATTCCGAGCGAACGCTCGCTGTCGCCCGATGCTCCGAGGCCTACAATGGGGTGGTCCACACTCGGTTGCTGTTGCAGACCCGGGATTACCTGCTCGTCTTCGACGACCTCGATGCAGACAGCCCGCGCCGATTCGACTGGTTCTACCACAATCGCGGCAAACTGCTCGAATCGAGCGCCACCGAGAAATCCACCAGCACGGACGATCCAGATTTCGCCGGCATGGAGTACGTGGAAAACGTCCGCACCGGAACCACCGACTCCGCCGGGCGCGCCGTGTTTTCCACCGATGGCATCAGCAACACACTCGTCTTTGACGCCGCCCCGGGAACTGAATTCCTCACCGGCGATGGCGTGGGCGGATCGGTCATGGACCGGGTCCCGCTGGTCCGTGTCACCCGTCGCGGCACAACGGCCCGGTTCGCCGTCGTTCTTGAACCGACGCCCGGCGACGTTTCGCCCGTGGTTCAATCGGTCTCCTGGAAAGAAAACGGCGACCGCCTCCAAATGGAAGTCGTCCGCGACAAGAGTCACGACACCATCGATGTCGACGCCGACTGGCACGTCACGGCCACCCTCGCCCCTCAAGAGGAAAAACCATGAGAAGACTTTCTCTCACACTCCTCGTCACGGCGACTTGATAGGGGGGCGCTGTCGTCCCGCGTACCCGATTCGCCGGGCGAGTCAGTCGTGAGACTCGTCCAGGTCCCATACGGTCGAGGGTTCCTCGATTCGAGGCACGCCTTCCCATCGGTCACCGGCAAATGGCGATGATTCGTCACAAGCTCTCGACGATCACGCCGCGGTACTCGGCGCCCCGAAAGCGGTGCTCTCGTACCTCGCGATAGGACGGGCTGTCATACCAGGCTTTTGCCTCGTCAAAGGACGGAAATTCCAGGATAACGACCCCTTCCACCTCTGGACCTTCGAGCACCTCGTGGCGGCCATAGGCGGCCAGTACCGTAACGGGGTGACCGGCCAAGGTGGCGCCGACCTTCTCCGAGTAGGTTTCAAGTTCCGCCGGGTCCTGCGTGCTTTCGCGGGTGAAAACGATGTAGGCTGCCATTGTTTGCTCCATCTTCACTACAGGTTCATCCAATTGCATCAGACAAGCCGCCATCCGGGCTTGCGCCATGCGGCCCTGGCTGGTCGGTGCATCCCTCATCGGGGGTGGCCGTCTCTATTTTGACCTGCAGATCATCTGTCCGTAAAGACAGAGGTTGCTTCCGGCGTTAACAATCGGTCGCAATCGGCACGGCAAGAGACTCTGCCGTGTTGTTGTGGGATGAATAGGTCGTCTGCGCAACTTTGCAGAAGCAATTGGTATTGCATTTGGCCGGGGTTTTCGGTAACCACCGCGTTCTCGTTGTGGTCGGTAGACCGCACACGTATCCCTTCCGTTCCCGGTCCCAAACTGCGCAAGTGCGATGAACTCTCGAAACGGCTACCGGCGTGACCTACTTGTTGTGGCGGCTCTCTGCCTGGGCACAGGTTTGCTTGCCCCTTCGGCGTACAGTCAAACGGCGAGCGGAGTTGGCGCCAGGACCGTTTCGGTCGCACCGCAGCGACTGCCGATTTGGGGCCCCTCCCGGCAAGGCGAAACTGGTCAGGCCCAAACCTTGCTGCGAACTGCAGACTCGTCAGGGACCGGCTCGTCCGGCGTGACGTCGGCCACAGGGGATTCTTCCGGGGCCTCTGGTGCAGGGGTGGTGGCGCCGGTGGCGCCCAAGGTGGGAGGTCTGCTCGATCATTGTCCAGTGAACCATGGCCCGATACCCGAGCCGATCGTCACGGAAGGCCCCGGCGATGACCTGGTTGTCGTTTTGCCGCCCGCCCAGCAAGGACTACCCTTGGGCCAGCCAGGACTGCCGCTCGCCCAGCCTTGCCGGCCAACCCTGTGGTTGGACGCCAGTTATCTCATGTGGTGGGTCGAAGGCAGCCGGACCCCGGCACTCGTGACCAGCGGAACCGGCGGATCGACCGGAATCCTGGGCGAGGTCGGAACGGAAGTCCTTTATCCGACCACGTTGTTGAACTCCGACATGCGGATGGGCGTTCGCGCCAACGGCGGCTTCTGGTTCGACGACGCCGGAGAAATCGGAATCGAGGCGGACTACCTGATGCTGTTCAAGGAGACCGAGCGATTCTCTGTTTCAGGGGACGGCCACCCCGTCCTGGCCCGACCGTACTTCGACATCGTTGCCGGAGCGGAGGATTCCCACGTCTTTGCGTTTCCGAACGTCGCATCAGGATCGATCGATATTACGGCCGATAGCCGATTGCAGGGTGGAGGCCTCTGGTTCCGCAAGGCGCTTGTGGCAACGAACGATAACCGGGCTAGTGGCTATGACTACGCGGGGACGCGAGTCGACTTTCTTGCGGGCTATCGATTCATGCAGCTCGACGAAGGGCTGCGGATCAGCGAATCCTATGAAACGGCCGGCCCAACGGAAATCGCCCTCTACGACTCGTTCGCGACCGAAAACACATTCCACGGGGCGAACCTGGGCTTGGTGGCCGAGGTGCGACGCTGGGCCCTTTCTCTGGAACTCCTGATGCAGTTGGCCCTGGGCCACTCGTCTGCCAAGGTCACGATTGATGGGCAGACGACCACGACCGCCGGAGGAGTGCCGGTCGTGTCGGACGGCGGCCTCCTGGCCCTGACCACCAACTCCGGCTCGTATACGCAGAACGAACTGGCGGCGATCCCGGAACTCGGTGTCACCGTCGGCTGCAACATCACGGAACGGCTCCGGGCCACCTTCGGCTACACCTTCATTTACTGGAGTCGCGTTGCCAGGCCGGGGGAACAGATCGACCGCAACCTCAATCCGACGTACTTTCCGAACAACGGCCCCGCCGCCGGCGCTCCCCAACCGGAATTCCACTCTGTGACCTCCGATATGTGGATCCAAGGGATGAACTTCGGGCTCGATTACCGTTACTGAGACGCACCGACAAAACGCGGGAGTCTCCCACGGGCGTAGATGTGCACGAGCAGTGATTTTGTAGCGGCTCTAAGATGCCCTGACAAAACGCGCGAGTCTCCCACGGGCGCGGATGTGCACGAGCAATGATTTTGTAGCGGCTCCAATTAGTCCCAGTCTCCCGAAGTCTTCAAAACGAAGTCGATATTGTTGGTCGCCGCTTTGGTATCGGTCCCTCCGGAATCGGCGATGGCCTCGATCGAGGAAAAATCGCGAAGCTCCCATACGAACTCGTCGTTGGTGAGGGTAAGCGAATTCAACTGCCCGGCGAGCAGGTCATCGAGGGCGGAGTCGTGAAGCACCGCGGTGTCGTCTCCTCCCCCGGACAACACCAGGATCTGGCTCACGGAGCTGGCTAGATAGACGGTGTTCCAGTCGCCGAGACTCACATGGTAGCCGCCGGAATCGGAGTACATCTCGAACGCCTCGTCGAGGCTCGTACCCGTGATCGTGACCAGGCTGCCTCGCCGCGCGATCCGGACCACTTCCCCGAGCCGGATCGAGGCAGCAAGGTCGGCGTTTCCCGCCCGCTCTTCCGCCTTGGCCATCTGCTCCCGAAGGCCCACGGTCCAGCCGTAGGTCGTGGAACTGGTGCGGATCGTCGATCCGAGGAAGCTGCCAATCGAGATGGAAGTGGGCCGAAGCCAGCCGGTGTAGATCGAGTTCGCCTCAGCCTGGTCGTTCGCCCCGAGCGTGACCGTCGTCGTCAGGCCGCTTCCCGCGAAACACGCGGCCGGCTGTCGCACGACGATCTGGTAATCGCCGGCTCGCAGGCCCTCGATATTGTACCGGCCATGGTCGTCGGTAATCGTGTTGATCTCAACCGCGCCGCGCAAATCCGTATCGTCGATCGCGGTGAGGGTCACAAGGACGCCGGGCAACGGCAACGCCGCGGGCTGGAATCGGCTGTCGGAATTCTTGGCGTACACATAGCCTGTCACGGCGGAGTTCATGCCGACGTCGATCTTGACGACGGCCTGGCGCTCTGACAAGGCGCCATCTTCGTCGCGAACGGTGTAGTCGAAGGTAACCGTACCGGAATAGCCTTCCGGGCCGACATACACGAATGACCCGTCAGGATTCTGCTCCGTCAAGCTTCCAATACTCGGCGATCCCCAAGAGTCGACCACAATCAGGTCATCCCCTGGATCGGAATCGTTGGCCAGCACGCCTCGGG
>CAYSCH010000443.1:0-7336 GCA_964429355.1 uncultured Planctomycetaceae bacterium
TTCTGACGATAGCCGCGTGGGCTTGCCCCGCGCTCGGGTCGCCTTCGTGTTTTGCCCGCCAGTCCTGTCACTCCCGCCCCATCGAGTCCCTTGATTGCCTTGCCGCAATTCCCTCTGGGAATCACGCAAGGCCATCCAGAACTACCTCCCGGTCGAAAAGTCCGGGCCACAGATCCCGGTCTCCCTTTTTCCCATGGGCACCATGATACACATATCCTGGGAATCTGGCAATTCGTTCTTGTTGGCTTATCTGAGTAAGATCCCTTCAGCCGCGGCGTCGGAAGAATGAGCAACAAACACGGGTTGTCCAGACGAACCACTTTGAAGGCCCTGGCGACAGCAGGAGCGGCAATGATTCTCGGGAGAGTTGCGGCATCTGCGGAAAAAGAAGCCGCACCAGATCCCGAGAATGCCGAACCGACTCCCGAGGTTGTCGAGCTTGTGGTCAGTCGCATGAAGAAGGGACACTCTTGTGCCCAGGCGAGGTGGAGATTATGGCCAATGGGTTCCGGAACCTGCGATGGAATCTCGCTCCCGCCGTGGCGGGGGCGCGGCGGGTCGGTTTCCTGGAGGAGAACACGCGGCTGCTCATGTCATCGCGTTATGTGGCCAAGGATCTGGATCTGTCAGACCGCAGGCCGCCCACTTTGCAGTTGCAGCTGGCGCCCAGCCACAGGCCAGTCAACCTGGTCGTACAGGCAGCCGACGAATCGGGATTGCGGTCCTTCACGTTGTATGACAAGGTCCGCGGCTCGATCATCGCCGGCCGTGACTTGCGGAGCGAGACTGCGCGATTCTCGGAACCATTGCCGGCCAGCTTGCTGCAGCCGGGGAAGTTGGAACTGGAAGGGTTTGTTACGGATACAGGTGGTAATCGTTTCTCCGCAACCCAGAGCTTCCCTGCCGCTGAAAGACCGTAATCGCAAACTCCAGGCGATATCAGCAACCGTCGCCGAATCCGGACAGGCCTGGTCATCCCACGAGTCAATCAAACGGGCCAAGTCTAATTATTGACGGAGCCAGCGGCATTGGCTAGACTCCTGCAATCCCACGAACTGCACGAAATGCCGCTGGCGGAATGATCTTCCACGTCCGGAACCGAGCCGCGGGGCGGATGCCGACAGCTCCTGAAGGACGCGGACTTCGACGCCTTCGCGAGGACGATCAAACCGGTCGGGTGTCTTTGTTCTCATTGCCCGCGTTCGACTTCTTCAACCCAAAAACTCACAGTTGACTATTTTCCTTTCCTCCAATTTTCTTTTCTCCCTCCTTTGCCTCCAGGCCCTTGCCCCGCAGCGGTCGGTTTCGTCCGCCGATCAACGCCCTCCGCGAGTCCCAGCAATGCCCACGAGGCGCTTCCGATCGGAACAACCCTCCCCTTGGAGTCCTGCGTCCTCCTCCTCCATCCTTCTTCAACCCCCGCGTTTCTGCCTCTCTGCCCCTCTTCGCGAGCCCCTCCCGCTCCTTGTCGCCGCGCTCAAAGCGAATTCCAGATCCCATGAAAACACCCGGCGGCTGCCCGCTGATGTGCCCCCCTCCGTGCTCTCCGTGCTCTCTGTGGTTACCTTCTCTTTTTCAGAACCCGTCACGGAATAAGCCGTTCTGTCCAATGAGGCCGTACGGCGCCCGAAAGCGGCAGTTGACGCCCATTTCACCCGAGATCCAGAGACCATACTCCACTCTCGACGCACCCCCTCCGGGCGATTCCTCCGCATCCTTCGCGCGCTTTGTGTCCTTCGCGGTGATCCCCTCCCCCTCGCCCATCCTCGACTGGTGCCACTGGCCAGAAGAAGCGAGCGCCCTCCCGGCTCCTGACTCCTGACTCCCGACTCCTGACTCCCGACTCCTGACTCCCGACTCCTGTCCCCTGTCTCCCGTCTCCCGTCCCCTGTCCCTTTTCTCCCCTCACAGGCCACAACCTATTTCACGATCTTCAACACCCACGCGTCGGCACTGGGCGTGCGGATGTTGCCCGGGGCCGGCAGGCTGACTTCCAGCGTATTCGGCTCCGGCCCCGCCTTGGCAGCCAACGCCGTTTCATCGCCACCGACCAGGGTAATCGTCTTCGCATTCGCGGCCAGACTCGCCGGCAGCACAGCGCTCGGCGGCATCGCCTCACCGTCCTGGGAACTGAGCACGATCGCATACACCGTGCCGTCGCTCTTGCCCGTGAAGAACACGTTTCCCAATTCATAAGGCGGCACCGGGCGTGTCGCGTAAATTGCCTCGCCGTTGACCTTCAGCCAATCGCCAACTTCTTTGAGCGTTCTGACGGCCTTGGGATCCAGTTCCCCCTGCGCATCGGGGCCAACGTCCAACAGCAGATTGCCGTTGCGGGCCACCGCCTTCACCAGATAGCGGATAATGTTCCCCGAGCTGTGGTAGGAGCTTCCCTTGCTCCATCCCCACCAGTCGCCCAGCGTCATGCAGGCCTCCCAGGCTTCAGGCATGAACTGGTTGGGCATGGCGTGCGTGCCTTCCGGTGTCAGGTAGTCTTCGCAGCCCCCGCCTGCTGTGCGGTCCACGACCAGCAGGCCGGGCTGAAGCCCCCTCGCCATACTCGCCATCCCAGGCATGTCGATGTCTTGTCCATTGCCCGCCTGCACCTGGCCGCCATCAAGCCACAGAATGTCCACGGCGCCGTACTCACTCATCAACTCCCTGACCTGCGCCCAGGTGAATTCCTTGAATCGGTTCCACACCTCGGGATGCTCGGCGGGTGAGTAGTTCGGATTGCGGCTCGTCGGCGGGCCGAACTGGGGAGCCCAGTAATACGGCACGTTCCAGTCCGCTTTGGAGAAATACGCACCAATCCAGAACCCCCTCTTCCGGAACGCTTCAAAAAGTCTCAGCACCACGTTCGCATTCGCGTTCGTGTGGTAGGGGCAATTTTTCGAAGTGATCTTGTAGTCCGTTGTCCGGGTATCCCAGAAACAGAAACCGTCGTGGTGCTTGGTGCAGAACACCAGGTACCGCGTTCCTGCCGCTTCGGCAATCTCTGCCATCTGCTCCGGATTGAACTTCACCGGATCGAAGGTCCTGATCAGCCCCTCGTAGGCCTTCTTGTACGTGAGTGTATCCTCTTCGGCATGAATACCGGGCCGCTTGTTCCAGTCGTACCGTTCCGGGCACAGACTCCACGACTGGTCGATGCTTTCCCACTGCGTCTGTGTGCCCCAGCACAGGAAGAAACCGAACTTGAGATCCTGAAATGCGTTCAGTTTCTTCAGGGCCAACGAGTCCGTGGGCGGTTGCCAGATCTTGCTCGCGGCATAGGCTCCCGCCAGGCCTGTACCGTCGCCGCTCGGCGGTTGACTGCTGGCCGAGGAGCCAACGGCCCAGGTCCCTGCCAACACAACCGCTGTCACCACCATTCGTGTCTTGCCGCTCATGCTCATCACGTCGTTTTCTCCCGGCGACATTTCTCGGTACCTCGGCAGTAGCCCGACATTATGCTCCAATCGCCGTCCTCCTGATAGTATCCAGATCCAGACTGCGTCGATCACTCGTGGCAACCGTCCGAAGAGGGGCACCCGGCGCTGGGTAGCTCGCGGCTGGCGATGAGTCGCTTTCTGAGGGTGGCGGGCCCAGTCCAGTTCCCTTCGTGCCCGCCAGCTTGCTGCGATTCGGCAAACAGGCCACCAGCAAAGCCAGGCCGCTAGCCGACGACGTGGCAGGGGGCGTGGTTTGGGGCAATCAAATGGACCAAGTCGTCCAGGTCCATTTTCTGCGGTGGATCGGGGCCGACTCGTGACATCTGACCAGTGCCCCGCGAGCCGTCCCCTGCCGCTCCCTGCTCCCTGCTCTTCGCTCCGCGAAACGACATTCAATCGCGGAGCGAGCATCGGCACTGATCGATACGCCGTCAACTACAATGCCGAACGATAGCGTTTGCGTTTCGGCGGACCGACCTTCTTCGCCACCGCCCCTGTTCGCTTCTCTTTGGACGCGCGTTGTGACCTCGATCGTCCGGGCCTTTGAGAAGCCGATGGTCTTCGTCCGCCTCGTGCCCGCGACGGCCGATCCACAGGAGCGGCAGCAGGAGCCTTCGGACAATCCGATCCGTCCGGAAGTTGCGTCTCCACAGCAATCGTCCGCCGGATCAGACGCTCGATCATCTGCAGTTGCCCCCGTTCGTCGCTGCCACAGAACGAAACGGCAATCCCCGCCGCCCCCGCTCGGCCCGTGCGGCCGATCCGGTGCACGTAGATCTCCGGAACATCGGGCATGTCGTAGTTGATCACGTGCGATACGTCCTCGATATCCAGGCCACGAGCGGCCACGTCCGTGGCCACCAGCACCGGCAGACTGTCGGACTTGAACTGGGCCAGCACACGCTGCCGCGTTGCCTGGCTCTTGTTCCCGTGAATCGCGGCCGCCTGAATTCCGTCGCGGCTCAGTCGGCGCACGATACTGTCCGCACCGTGCTTGGTCCGCGAAAACACCAGTGTCCGTCGGCTACATGTCTCTTTCAAAAAACTGGCCAGAAGTCCCGGCTTGTGCTTCTTCTCCACGAAGAACACCGATTGTTCCACCTTCTCCACCGGCGTCGCCACCGGACCGGCCTCCAAATACACCGGATCGGTGAGCCACTCCGTGGTCAATCGCCGAATCGTGTCGGGCATGGTCGCTGAGAACATCAGCGTCTGCCGTTTTTCCGGCACGTGGCGCACGATCCGGCGCAGATCGTGAATGAACCCCATGTCGAGCATCTGATCGGCTTCGTCAAACGTCAGCATCTCCACCTTCGTCAGATCGACGTGCCCCTGCTCCATCAGGTCCAGCAACCGGCCAGGTGTGGCAACAAGAATGTCGACCCCTTGTCGGAGCTTTTGCACCTGGGGATGCTGGGAAACGCCCCCGTAAACGACCACATGGCGCAGCCCGGCATATCGGCCGTAAGCCGAAAAACTGTCGGCGATCTGCGAGGTCAACTCCCGCGTGGGGGAGAGAATCAACGCCCGGATCGGGCGACGCCCTCTTCCGCGACCGCTCCCCTTCGGAACCGCTCCCTGCCGGGCCGTGGCCTGCAGCCTGTGCAGAATCGGCAGGGCGAAGGCCGCCGTCTTGCCCGTGCCCGTCTGTGCGCATCCGATCAGATCGCGCCCGTCGAGAACGTGGGGAATCGCCGTGGCCTGGATCGGGGTGGTCGTCTGGTAGCCCTCGGCCGCCACGGCGCGAAGGATCGACTCGGAGAGACCGAGATCTTCAAACTTCATCAGAAACTCGTTTCAGAAAGATGGTGGAGAACCTCCCCGAGCAGAGCCCGTTCGCCGGCGGATACCGACCAACTCGCTCGATGCTCCGGATGGTTCCGGGGAAATAGATCGACTCTTGTTCAAGGAGCTACGATCCGCATCGGCAGTTCCGTCCCGCCGGAAGGATGCCACCTCGTCAAACAGTCCGCGCAGAAAACCTGCATCACCGTTCAAAAAAGGTGGGGGTAGCTCTCCACAAGGAGCAAGAGAATCAGTCGCGGTCGCAAGCTAGATACCGGAAATCACGCCAATTCCGCAGCGTTGATGTACCCGGTGGCCGCTACAGTCGAATTTGAATGAACACGGCACGCTCCAAACGCGTGTCGGTCTCGCGCCAAGTTGTTGGTTCAAGCATACCACGAAATTGGGGCAGGTCAAGGGGACTAGGTTCGCCGCAATCGCGCCCAGGGCCTTGAGTCGCACTCAGGCAGCCAAGAACTGCGGCTTGCCTTCCCCCCGCCGTCCAGTTATCGTGACCAGGACACTCCCAAGACAGACTCTGCCGTCGATTTGAGGATAAGATCATGTGTAAGACACACTGCGGTTGGTTACTGAGCCTTGTCGCTGCCTGGGGGCTATCCGCTCCGTCTATGGCTCAGCCGGCCGATGAGGTATTGCAGACTATCGACCGTGCCCGTCAGGCCGCCGCCGCGGGGCGATTCCACGAAGCCGAGTCGCGTCTCCGTGAGAAGCTCGCCGACCCAGATGCCCCGGCCGTCGATGGCCCCGCCATGGAGCTCGAAATCCTCAGGCGGATTCGACTCGATTTCTCGCTCACAGCCGATCAGGTTCTCTCCCAGTTGCGCGACAGTATCCCCGACGTGACCGAAAAGGATCTGGACACGTGGCGTCAGCAGGGCGTTTTGCAGCATCGCGTCATCGACGGAGAAGTGCGCTACTTCAACCGCGCCGTGGGCAACCTGTTTCGGGCGTGCCCCACGGCCAAGGCCCGCTGTCAAAACCCAGTCGATCAGGCCAAAACGTTTGATCTTCCCGCCCACCTGGCAAAGCTCGTGGCCGCCGCCGAACAGACCGGTCAGGCGCAAGTCCACCCCGTCAAGCACCGCATTCGATACACCTTGCGTGTCAAGGACGGCAACCCGCGACTGAAAAAAGACGCCAAGGTCCGGTGCTGGCTCCCCTTTCCCCAACAGTACCAGCAGCAGGGCCAGGTCAAACTCCTCTCGGCCAAACCCGAATCGGCCATCATTGCCCCCGCGGGTTGCCCGCAGCGGACCGTCTATTTCGAACACACAGTCGACGACCCCGCCACCCCGCCGGAGTTCTCGGCCGAATTCGAATTTGTCACCGCCGCTTTCGTGCCCAACCTCGACCCGTCCAAGGTGAAACCCTACGACACCGACAGCCAGTTGTATCGTCAGTACACGGCCCAGTGTCCACCCCACATCGTTTTTACACCCGAGATCAAAACGATCGCCGCCGAGATCGTCGGCCAGGAACAGAACCCGCTGGAAAAGGCGCTCCGTATCTTCCGCTGGGTCTCCAAGGAAATCCGCTGGTGCGCGGAGATGGAATACAGCACCATCCCGAACCTCTCGGCCAAGGCAATCGCCGCCCGTGAGGGTGATTGTGGTGTCCAGGGAATGGCATTCATCGCTCTCTGCCGCGCCGCAGGCGTGCCCGCTCGCTGGCAATCAGGTTGGCAGACCAAGCCGGATCAGTCCAACATGCACGACTGGTCCGAGTTCTACGTCGAGCCGTGGGGGTGGCTGCCGGCCGACGCGTCCAATGGCATCCAGAATCACAACGACCCTCGAGTGCGAGATTTCTTCTGCGGACACCTCGATCCCTACCGGTTCATCGTGAACCTCGACTACGCCCAGGAACTGGACCCGCCCAAATCGAGCTTCCGCAGCGAGCCTGTTGATTTCCAGCGCGGCGAGGTCGAGATCGACGGACACAATCTCTACTTCGACCAGTGGCAATACACGATCGACATCCGCACCATGCCCCTCGACGGCGCCATCGCTTCGCTTGAAGAAGCCCTCGACGCCGTCGTGCCGAAGCAGCTCAAGGCCGGCAAGGTCGCCGGAGTTGTGATTGCCGCCGGCCGCCGC
>CAYSCH010000444.1:0-7310 GCA_964429355.1 uncultured Planctomycetaceae bacterium
AGATCCGCGACTTGCCGGGAGCAGACCATTCGAGCCGAGCGGTAGCTCGTATTGGTTGGCGGCCCTGCCGCCCTGTGGTTACCTTCTCTTTTTCAGAACCCGTTACAGCATAAGCCGTTCTGCCCAATAAGAACTACGGCGCCCGAAACCGGCAGCTCCGACGGCCACTCTCCCCGAGGTCCAGAAACCATGCTCGACTCTCGCCGGAACCTCTCCCGGGCGATTCCTTCGCGTTCTTTCGCGTCCTTCGCAGTGATCCCCATCCTCGACTGGCCGCACTGACCAAAAGAACTGAGCGCCCCTCCGATCTCCCATCTCCGATCTTCCATCTCCGATCTCCCGGTCTCCCGTCTCCTGACTCCCGACCCCTGATTCCTCTCCCCTGTCCCCTCGAGAAACTCGCGCCCGAAGATCTCACGCCTCGCACCTCCCGCCCACCTTGGCCGAAGGCCTTCTTCACCGTAGCCTGGGGCACCCGCCCCAGGAACTCCGGGCCAATTCCAGTCCTTTGGCCGAAGGCCATAATTACCCACCTTCCAGCCAACCGAACCCCGCTTTACCAGCCCTGTCCGAGCAGGTGCCTTGTGATCACGCCCAGTTGGAGGAACACGATCTTGAGCCTAACAGTCAACCGGTGAAGGCCTTCCTGCCGGATCGACCACACCGAGGCGTAGGCCAGCGAAAGAATCGCGGCGGCAGCCAGCACACAGGCGCTCTCCGGCACACCCAACCAGCCACCCGCCGCCGTTGATGAATTCGGGACACTCCGGACGCGGTCCCACCAGCGACATCTCGCCTTTGAGGACGTTGAACAACTGCGGGAACTCGTCGAGGTGCAACCGGCGCAGAATCCGCCCCACGGCCGTGACTCGCGGATCGCCGGGACGAGACCAGACCGCTCCGGTGCGGGCCTCGGCGTCGGCAAACATGGTGCGGATTTTGTAGAGTGTGAAGACCTTGCCCCCCTGCCCGACCCGCTTTTGCCGGATCAGGCCCGGCCCGCGCGACGTGGCCCGAACCAGGAGGGCGAGCAACCCGATGAGCGGAAGCCCGGAGACGAGCAGGATCGAGGCAATCAGCCGGTCGAGGGTCATTTTCCACGGCAAATGGATGGAACTTGCGGCGGCAGCGTTTTCCTGCAGCGGTCGTGCAAGCCCGGCTCAGGGGACCACGGACTCGGGGGCAAGCGGCATTGGAAGTTGTATGGTGGTCATCGATGGTTTTCCCGGTGTAACGGCGCTAGTTTTATCCTGACTTGCCTGCGGGCCTGTTTTAGGGCTTGAATCGTTCGAGCGGCCGGAGTGGGCAGCCTTTTTGCAGCGGCCCACCCCGGCGACTACGCTCATTTCCTCGCCGTCGGCGCTGGCCGACGGACGCGACTCCGAATAGAGGCCAAGTGCTAAAGCTGGAGAGTTCGGGAGTCACGGAACTCGAGATCTACACCATTTTGCGACGCCGCCAGCCTCCCGCGATGCCGAGGGCACCAAGCAGCGACCAGATCGCCAGCATGCTTGGTTCCGGCACGAGATTCCCTTGTTGATCGACAGGATTCCCGTCCTCATCTGCGAAGGTTATGTTGCCTCCAGTTCCCTCAGCGCCTTTTAGGAAATACTGTGCGTTGCCTGTTGTGGCAGCAGTAGTGTACAGAATGGCCGTATAGGTGCCCGGAGCCAAATCGACTAGCTCGCCGGGAGATGCCAACGGCTTCTTGTCCCATGTTCTTGCAACACTAAAAAGGGTCGGCGGCTGATAAGTGTTGTCGAAATCAGTATATGGAAGAGTCACACGCAACAGAGGGGTAATGGAACTGTAAGCCGGGTTTACGCTGTGATTGGCCAGAAATGGACTCACGTATGGCCCGCTGATGACATCAAAGGTAATATCTGCGGTCGTGTTTGGACCGAGCTTTATAGCGAATACACCTCCTTCAAGATCTTCGAGACCGGACGGGAAATAAGAAGTCCAGTACTGCGTATGTTCCACGTCCACCGTGACATTGGCGTTTGCCTGACCAGTCGAGACGAAAATCGACCCCTGGGCCGAACTGATGCCCAACAGGCACATCACCATCAAACACATTATCTTTCGCAACATAACATATCTCCAATGCTTCGGCTGAGCCGAAATGATCGTGTAAAACCAGACAGATGCCCGAACCAAGGTTCGAAGCTCTGCATTCCTCAACGAAACTCGGTCAGCGACCCCGCCCCTAAACCGGGCGGAGGAGTTCGAACGGAGGACCGGCTGGGAGAACGATCGGGGGGTCGCCGGCTAAAGCGCTTTCCAGCGACGACGGCTCCAGCGGGTCGGCCGCGTTGAGAATGGCCGCGCCGCTGCCGCCCGATCCAGTGGAGAGAGAAGTGGAGGGCGGCTCGCAGGCCGCTCCCGCATTGGCAAAGATGCCGGGCAATTCCGGCCGATCGTACTCTTCTTCCTGCTCGATGGGAATCACCACCAGCGGTGGCGCCCCGGCGCAAGCCGCCCCGAGATCGGCCATGTCGCTCCAAAGCGATTCCATCGCCTCGCCATACGCCGGGCCTTCAGCGTCAAACGACTGGGGCACAACGATCGCAGCCGCCGAAGGCTCGGCGACCAGAACGATCGCGAGGGCTGCCGCTCCCATCAGGTATTTCGTGATGCCCGACACAACAGTTGCCGCTATTCGATACCCGGATGCAAAACAGGACGATCCATTCCGTACATAGCAACCGCCGTACCAGGCTTGAACAAACTTGTTCGGGCAGGCCTCCGTAGCCGGCCGCCCGGCGTTCCGCGAGCGTAACCCCTTCGGCTTCAAGGGGATACGTAACCGCACGGCAGCCCCTTCCCCTGCTAGATGCGTAAACATTAGCATGCCGAACAACTTTCGAAACGTAAACATTCTGTAGCGCGCACCAGTAACATTTTTGTAGCGCGCCGCCCACCAGGCATGCACGGTGCAGCAAGACGGGCGAGCCGGCAGCGACGCCTCCGGACCTGCTGTGGCACAGAATTCGTCAAAGAAGTGAGAGCCGCAGTTTCGCGGAGCGCGGCAAAAGGGCAATCGCGACTCCGGCATTCCCAACCGGCAGCGATTTCTTCCGTCGAGTTCTCAGATCAGCCCGTAGCGATGGAGCTTGCGATACAACGTGACGCGGCTGACGCCGAGTTCCGCCGCGGCTTCCGTGCGATTGTTGTTGTGCCGCCAAAGAATGTCCGACAGGACCTTCGACTCGAAGTCGTGCCGGGCGCTGGCCAGCCGCCCCCGGTGGGGACCCGCCGTCAGGGAGACGGGCGCGTCAGGCGCCGCGGCCAACCGCCGCACACATTCCGGCAGGTCCGGCAGGTCGACGATGGTGCCCCGGCACAATGCCGCGGACCGCTCGGCCATGTTTCGCAACTCGCGCACGTTGCCCGGCCAGGGATACCGCAGCATCGCCTCAAGGGCCTGGGCGGAGAACTCCAGCGGCGGGCGATCCGCGCACCGGCAGTAGTGGTCCAGGAACTTCTCCGCCAGACTGGGCAGCAGCGAACCGACCTCGCGCAGCGGAGGCAAGGCCAGATTGACCACGTTGAGGCGGTGGTAGAGATCGGCCCGGAAACGTCCCTCGGCAACCTCGTCTTCGAGGCACCGATTGCTGGTGACCACCAACCGCGCCCGAAGGGGCTGTGCTTCGCCGGAGCCCACCCGCTCGAATGCCCGGTCTTCGACCACGCGGAGCAGGTTCGCCTGCACATCCAGAGGCACGCAGTCGATCTCATCCACCAGGATCGTGCCGTCCTCGGCATCGGCAAAACGGCCGGTCCGATCGCTATCCGCACCGGTAAACGCGCCTCGCACGTGGCCAAACAGCTCGCTGCGGATGAGCGCCGACGAGAGCGCGCCGCAGTGGACCACCGCCAGGGGCCGATCCCGCCTCGGAGACAGTTCGTGAACGACCCGAGCCAAATGGCTCTTGCCGGTGCCGGTCTCGCCCGTGATCAACAGCGTTGTGTCGAGCTGCGCCAGCGGGCGAAGGTGTTCCAGGAGCCGCCGCATCGGGGGAGCTGAAAAGAGGAAATCGGCCACCCTGTCGTCGGCCTCGCGGCGATTGTCCCGGCCTGGCTCGCCGGCCTCGATCGGCCGCAGACGAGCCTGCAGCGTCAGATAATCAACCAGAAAGGCCAGCCGCGATACGTCGACCGGTGGAGAGAGACAATCCGCCACCCCTCGGCGCAGCAGCCTGAGCCTCAATTCCGGGTCGCCGTTGTGACACACGACCAGGACAGGCACCCGGATGCCCGCTTCCTTCATGGCATTCAGAAAGCCAACCAGTTCAGGCTCCCGATCACCCCCTGTCAGCAAGTAGACCAGCAGGCCTACACTCCCCCGGCGAAGCAGCTTCAGGGCGCTTTCCGGTGACTCGGCGGCCCGCGCATAGCAGGCGTCGGTCGCTGCGACGACCTCCGAAAGGACCTTCGTCAACGCACCGTTGGAGTGCAGGGAAACAACTGCCGTCGGTAAGTACATCGTTTGCCCCGGAATTCACAGCGACAGTCAATCTCGCAGCAAATTCCCGCCAAACATCCATAAGCCTATGGATGTTTTCCCGGTTGAGACTCATGGACCGTGCCATCCAAGCCAAGGCTTGGCCAACAATGGGGACGGACGGGGACTTCTGCAGCCTCACCTTGTCCACAGGGACGGAGGGCTGACTCGCTGAAGAATGCTCCGCATCTCCAGCTGAGGCGATAAAAGAAAACTGTCTGTACTACTAACCTCAAAGATCGTGAAGTTTTTCACAAAGATCCGCGACTTGCCGGGAGCAGGCCATTCGAGCCGAGCGGTAGCTCGTATTGGCTGGCGGCCCTGCCGCCCTGTGTCAGCTCCAATTCTGAGTTCGCACGCGACCTGCGGCTCACGGCGAACAGGTTTCTTCACTCAAGCCCGTTGCACACAACCCCTCTTTCTGCAACTGTCGTGCCAATTTCGGCGATGGAGGTACGCCGTTCCAAAAGTGAAGGAAACCAGCGGTTGTGCTTCGCCGCGACTGCCGGGAACATCAGGCCAGATCAGAAGTGGCCCGGTCGAGGGTGGTAAAACGCGGCATGGTAGTCGAAGAATGCGGCCTACTTAGGGAGGGGAATGCCAGGGATGACCAACCGGCCTAAGAAACGCCCCGGAGTCGCACGCAAGAGAACGGAAAGCCCGATGGTCCTCACGGCGGGGGGCTCGACTCCGCGCCCGCGTGTGACCTGGGATAGATCTTGCGGGTCGCCCTTCCAACAACTTGAAGATCTAACGGGAAATCCAATTGTCGCCAAACAGTCCCCGAAGTAGGTTTGTCATGTACCGAAGCGGGGGCTTTTGCCAGTGATCGGAGGCAGGCGATGCAGTGGCAGGACAACGAAACGATGATTCCCAACGACGTGGTCGAGCGCTGGCAGACATTCGTCAATACGATCGCGAAGCTGGTGCCAGTTCCCAGCGTCATGATCAACAGGCTCGATCCGCCTGATCTGGAGGTGTTCCGCTCCAACCTGGAATCCAGCAACCCGTTTCCTGCTGGGACGCGGATGCCCTTGGAGGGCGTCTATTGCGAGACGGCGGCCCGGCGGCGTCAGCGGGTCCAGGTGGTCGACGCCCGCATCGACCCGGAATGGGTCGACTCGCCGACGGCCAAGTGCGGGATCTATGCGTACATGGGCTACCCGCTCCTCTGGCCCGACGGGCGAGTCTTCGGAACCCTGTGCGTGGTCGACACCAAGGAGAACTATTGGGGAGAGTACGTCGAAACACTCCTTGCGGTCTTCAAGGATGCCATCGAAACGCATCTGCTTCTGGTGTATGCCAATCAGGCCAAGAGCGACTTCCTGGCCAACATGAGCCACGAGATCCGTACGCCGATGACGGCGATTCTCGGCTTCTCGGAGATCTTGATCGAGAGCACGCTGGAGGACGAGCAGCGCGAGGCGGTGACCATCATCAAACGAAATGGGGAATACCTCATCAACCTGGTGAACGACATCTTGGACCTGTCCAAGATCGAGGCCGGCAAGCTGAACATCGAGAAGATCGAGTGCTCGCCCTGCCAGATCCTGTCGGAGATCGCCTCGCTCATCCGTGTCCGGGCCGAGGCGAAAGGGCTGACGTTGAGCGTCGAGCACGACGGCTCCCTGCCGGAGCGGACCGTCACGCCACGCTTCACCACGGCATAATGAAGACGACGCAGCGATCCCATTCGTTACACGTATACGTCCGAAACTTGCGATCCCCCAATGTGGAGGATCTGCGGACGTGTCAAGAGCCGTTCGATTTTCGGGGCAATTAAACGGGTCAGGTCTACTGTGTTTCAGAGTCCCTTCTTCCGCGACCGGCCGCGAGCACGGAAGGTCGATTCCAGTCCCAACGGAAGGGCCGTCCTGCTCACCCAAGCCTCGCCTCCAAAGGGTTGGCCTCGGGTCAGGCTCATAGGAATACGAAAACGCCACATCATCCGCCAACCCCGCCAGGTCCTGCGTCGTGGAGGTCAAATTGCCAAAGTTCGACCACGTGGACTGGAAGTCATAGTCGCCGTCGCCAACAGCCGCCACTCGCCCCGCCGGATCGTACTCCATCGCGTACGCCTTGCGGAAGTTCTGCTCCGCATCGGCATCTTCAACATCATCGTAAGTATAACTGGTCGCGCCGCTTTCCACTCCGTCTCCGATGCCTTCCGCCCCAGGTTGTCATAAACAAAAGCCGTCACGCTGCCGAGGGGGTCCGTTTCGCTGAGGAGATTCTTATTGGCATCGAGGGCGTAGCGGGTCACCGAAGTCTCTTCCCCCCAATCCCATCCGGATCGGTGGTAATCTCCTGGACCACACGGCCGAGCATGTCGCAAACCACGCTGCTCGACCGTCCCAACCGCGTCACCGCCAGCCCATCCGAACCAGCCTCCAGCGCCAGACTCTCCACCCGCAGCGCCACCGTCTCCACCACGCCGCCATGATCCCCGAGCGTACCCAGCATAACATCGATCGGCGCGCCCCCCGACCCCACCTGATTCCAAACCTCTCCGCGCAATTCCTTCGCCAATTCTTCGCGTCCTTCGCGGTGATCCCCTTCCTCGCCCGGCGGCACTGGCCCAAAGACGTGCGCCTCTGACCTCCATCTCCCTGTTCCCTGTCCCCTGATTCCTGTTCCCTCTGTCCTCTGTTCTCTGTCCTCTGTTCTCTGTCCTCTGTTCTCCGTCCTCTGCTCCCCGCCCCCTCGTCCCTGGGGTGGCCAAAAATATCAATGTACAGATGTCGCCCAGATCGTGTATACTGACCTTCGACGTCTGGGTATCCCAAGAGCCCGACCCCGCGGC
>CAYSCH010000445.1:0-7299 GCA_964429355.1 uncultured Planctomycetaceae bacterium
CCCCGGTCCGCTCCGCTCAGCCTCAAGGCCTTCACGGCATAAAAAAAGCCCTTGGCTTGCAAGGGCTTATGTCGAGTGGACAGGGCCGGGATTGAACCGGCGACACCTGGATTTTCAGGGGTAATATATCCATGTGTCCACGCCGTGTCTTTTTACCTGAAAGTCTGAATACTCAACACGTTAGCAGAGTATTGCACGTATTGCAAGTGGCGAGCGTACTGCAAGTTTCAGGTGTAGTTTCAGGGGCAAAAGTGTAGGCCAAGTGTAGGCCACGAGTGACACCTGCTCGCGTGAATCAGGCGCACAAAAAACCCGACAAGCCGAGGCCATGGCGACAAAATGGAACTCGGGCAGAGCACCGGAAAACGATCCACCATGGTAGGTGGGTGTCTTGGAGTCCCAGCGGATGAACGTGTGGACTGGCGGGACGATTCGTATTGCGATTCGGGGTCCATGTCAGGTTGATGGCTGGGGGAGGTGCGAACGCGGAGGGAAGGAGGGCAGCAGAATTGGTCTCTCGCGCGCGGGCGCGCGTGAGTGGGAGATGGTCGCACCGGCGCTATTCCTAGTGCCGAAGCCGTTGCCGCTGCCAGGGAGGCAGGGGAAAGAAAGTGGGTGCTAATAGCACGCAGTTTACGCACGGGAGCACACAGGCCGACTACCTCACCCGCCGTATCGCCCGCGACCATCCAGACATTCTGGAGCGGATGAAAGCCGGAGAGTTCTCCAGCGTGCGTCAGGCGGCTCTGGAAGCGGGGATCGTCCAGCCCTTACCGCTGGGTGGCATCGTCCAGAATCGCTCCAGATGCCTCAGGAATCGCTTCGGCCGTTCGACGGCTCCTGAGTCGTGCCGGGTGGTGATCTCGCAGCCACGGAAGCGTCCGGCGGTCGGATTGTGCAGTCGGGGGTATACTTTCCGCTGTCCGATCCGATCACCCATTCCGATAAAGAAAGCTAGTGCATCGGATGCACCAGCTTTTGCAGAGCACACAATTGCCGCTTACAAAGGGTGGCAAGCAGCTTTCTACCCTTTTCAAGGGGCACACTATCGCCGCTTACAAAGGGTGACGGGCAGAGCGTCACCCTTTTGGAGAGGAAAGAAAGCTACTGGATCTGCTCCAGTAGCTTTTGATTCGCACACGATTTCCGCCTACCGCAAGCTGGCAGCGAACCGAAAACGGCTGGAGAACGAGGACAGGGACGAGGAGGAAAGAAATCAACTACACCGGCTGTAGTTGATTTTGCACCCGCCACCATTTCCGCAGGGACGTGGAGGAAAGAAAGCTAGTAAAGAGGCTTTACCAGCTTTTGCGGAAAGAAATCAAGTGCCGGGGAAATCCTTCGGCGAGTTGACGAAGCCAAGCAGTGGGCCATCGGAGACTGGCTGGCCGACGGAAAGCAGCACTACGGGGATGGGCTGTACAAGCGGGCGTCGGAAATTACGGGAATGACGGAGCAAGTGCTTCGGACATTCTCGTCTATGTCAGACCGTTTTGAATTGTTGTCTCGAAACAACAGTCTGTCATTTGCCCACCACAAGGAAGTGGCATCAATCAAACTCATCGCCACCGCCGAAGACGGCAAACTGTACCTCTCAGACGAAGCCGATATGGAACTGATCGGGAAGTCCAATCCCGATCACCCATTCCGATGAAGTACGTGTTAGCCCAAGTTGGCTAACAGCATTGACGGAGGATTCTCACGCCGGCGTGAGAATTCGAAGTGCTTCCTCCGAATCAGCAGGCGCGGCGGCTACCGCTGGGATGGTCGCGGTGTGTGTGCCGCCGGCCCGCTAGTATCGTTCGCTTTCGCGGATCTCGACCAGCGCCGACGAGAACACGGGCACCGTCCAGGGGCTTCGGATCGAACCGACCATTGGCCTCGGGGCGGCTTTCCTGATCGCCGCCGCCATCGCCGCAATCTGCTGGAGGCTGGGATCTCGGACCGCCAGCACACAACCATGTGCACCTCGCAAACGTGGTCCGCGATGCGGTTCCGAGAAGGATGGATCGCTGCGATAATCCATGAGACGCCTCGGGGTGAAATGAAAAGAGCCGGCCGGGTCGTGGTCCCAGCCGGCTCAGTTGCGGCGTGCGTTTCCAGTCACGTCGCGAGGAGTTTGCCGTTTATCGCCGGCTGCGAATATCTCAGCCGGCTCCGGTCGAGAAGACCGCACCGTTGCTGTCGATCTGGCAGACGCCGAAATCGTGGTAGCCTCTGAACTGCATCCCCAACGTGTGGAAGTCGGATTCCGAATTCTCGATGGTCGGCTGTTCGATCCCGTTCAGGAAGGCGATACCAAACGCCGGGGTGATTGCCGGATCGGAGAAGAGATACCACGCCGTGGTGCTGTAGTTTGTGTAGTTCTCGTTGCTCAAATGCGGCACAACCGCCGGCTGGTACTTTCCGGCAAACACGTTGCTGTCCGGTCGGCTGGTGTCCGTGTCGCCGGTGATCGCGATGTTCTTGCTGGCATAGAGCCCGTCGGCCGTCGTCTCCAGTTCGGGAGGAACAACCA
Organism: uncultured Planctomycetaceae bacterium; assembly: GCA_964429355.1. Taxonomy (GTDB): domain Bacteria; phylum Planctomycetota; class Planctomycetia; order Pirellulales; family Thermoguttaceae; genus JAAYAY01. Next base: position 2,519 of record CAYSCH010000445.1, read on the forward strand.
GCGTCTTCGGCACAACCGAGATCGGCTTGCCCTCGGCATCCTTCAGCTTGCGGAGAAGAGTAACCGCTGCCGTCAGGCCGGGTTCGCCCAGAGCGGTGGTGAGGTAGTTGCCGTTTGCTTCCGCGAAGAAACTGCCGGTGTTCGCCAAGGCCAACGTCCAGAAGATGTCTTCCAACTTCGCGGCGGCACCGAGGCCGATGATTCTGGGGATCTCGTTCAAGGCACCGAGATCATCGTTGATCTGGTCCTGCCTGGTGATCGAAAACATTCTGGCATAGGTCGCGATCTTGAACGTATGGCTCGCCTCGGCCAAATTCCCGTGCTGGATCTCCCCACCGTTGCCCACCTCGGCCATCATGGTCGTGCCGGCGGTCAACCTGTACCCGGTGTGCGTCTTGAAGTCGTTGGCCGAAAGTTTCTTCGCAACCAGCTTGGCGACCGACGGAAACGCCTGGTACTGGTCCATGAGGATCTTGTTGGCGGTGTTGCTGAGAATGCCGGAGATGGCATTCGTGCTCCAGCCGGCTCGAAGGACTTCCACGCCGGACCCGTGGGGCTCGATGTGGTGAGCTCTCAGGGAGTGCTCGGCCAAGTCCATGAAATGCCGCACATGCAAGTCGTGAGCCGCCTGGAGGGTGTTGGCATCGTAGGTCCTGCCAGCCACGTCATGGGCGCCGAGGTGCTGCATGAGCGCACATTCCAGCACGTTGCCGGTCACGTCCGCCCGACGGGTCCCGAAGGACGTACGCGGGGGAGTGACACGGGAGGCACGCAAGACCGCCAATTCGGTCTGGTCCCGGCTCCACCCCTCATCAATCGCTCGCGCCTCGATGTCGGCATGGTCCCGGCAGACGGAGCGAATCGCAGCCAGGCGGGAGGCTTCGGCGCGCAAGTCAGCCGCCGCGGTCGTCGTCGCAGTTCCACCGCCGCCGAATTCGGAATCGTAAGCCGCCTTGAGAGTCGCCTTTTGCGTGTCGCTGAGAGTGGACGCGTCCCAGCCCTGCGCCTGTAACCATTGCTCGAAGTTCATTGGAAAAGCCTTTCTGCCGGCCCGTGCGGCCGCAATCGATACTGAAGTTTCCGCGTCCGCACCGAGGGCGCAGATCGTGATTTCCTTGAGAGTCGCTTTGAGAATCAGGGTGAACGGCTGGGCTTCCTTGATCGTCCGGCCATTGACGGAGACGGTCTCGCCGGCTTTGACGTACCGGCTATCCTCCACCTCGAGCCCGACGGAGCTCTGCCACGCAAGACCGTCCTTCGCCAGCGTCGCCAACTGTTTGGCCCCTGGAACGTCGCTCAAAGTGCCGCTGGCGAGCACTTGGCCCCGGACGATACTTGGGACAGCGTTGCCCACCACGCCCTGTAGGCTCGCGTCGTGGTCGCTCAGGATGGGGACTTGCGAAGGGACCGACAAGCCGGCCAGGTCAACGACCACGCGTCCCCAGCCGCCTACGACCATCACGTTGCCGGTGTACGCCAGGATCGAGACTTTCGGCGGACCGGTCTTCTTCGCGGTCAGGTTGACGCTACCGGTGAGGCAGAGAGGCTTACTCATTGGCGAGAACTTCCTTGAGCTTGATGGCGAGAATCAGCCGGATGCCCTGTCGGATGTGCTCCTGATCCGCCTTGACGATCAGCAGCAGCAAGTCTTCGACCGTGCACTTGTCCAGATCCTCGAAGGGGTGATCCAGACCGGCGGCACGTGCCATGTGATATTGGATCTCGAAAGCGCACCACTTCGCGGCGTGCATCTTCGAATCCCACCGCCAACGTCGCCGGGTTTCCAGTGCGGTGGCGAAAGCGGCAATGTCGCTGGCACGCCACTTGAACTGGCCGTCTCGAGTCGGAAGACCGGACAGGTAGCCCTTCCGCAGAAACTCTTCCACCGTGTCGGCCGTGCACTCGTATTCCGCCTCGCTCATGAGCTTGACCACCGTAGCGGTCGAGGCCGGGTAGGCGGGGAGAATGTCGGCATTCGTCCAGAACGGGGCGACAGATTCAGCCGCCTTGGATTCACTGATTCGAAGTGAGCTGGTTCCGATGGTCGCAGGCATGATTTGTTCTCCTACTTTGATTTTCCTGGATCAGTCTGATAGCGGAAGTTGCATTCCGAGTGATTTGCACAACTGCCCCACAGATATGGCGATACCCTGCATATCTGCAGGTAATTTTCCACCTGGGATGCGTTCCGTGGTCGTGTACCGTGATCGGCACGCCTTGCATTCACGGCGTCGGACGATGTAGCCGTCCTCCACCGTGGTGCGCAGGACTCGAGATACCCGCATGCCGCACTTTCCGCAGGGGATGCCCCTGGAGTTCTTACTCATGACTCACACTCCTTGAGAAGTTCAGGTCCCCAGGCGGACCGCTGAAGCGCCTTGCGGAGCGACTCGGCCGATTCAGCATCCGCCGCAAGCAAACTCCGCAGCAGGTCCACAGATGGCCGGATATGCGTCGTCTTGGCCCCATTTCCACGGGATATTCGCTGGATCGAGCCATCCTCCGCCAACGCCTCGACGGCACGCGAGAGCCGCTTGCGATCCGCGTCAGTTATGCCGCGGTCCCGTAGGTCCTGGTAGACAACACCATAATTCCACCAGTCAGGAATTCGTCGCTGGAAGCCTTGGCCGGGGAGACCGGCCACCCAGAGCATGTACCCCGTCAGTTCGGTGATGATGTGTTCTCTCATAAAAGCTATGTCCCAACTGTAGAATTACCTTGCACCCCGACTTCTCCGACAGACCCCCGATCCTGCCCAAACCGCCGAAAGGACCCGCTCATACCGGGGGAGGGGTGGCCAGGCTCGGCAACGTCAACGGCGTCATGCCCTTCCGGTACTCCAACAGCCCCATCGCATCGTCGTCGTCCTCGAGGTCTTGCGGCAGCAACCACGTACGGCCGTGCAGCACAACGCCGTCCTGCTCGATCTGGACGGCGTCTAGCAGTTCATCTGCAGGAAACACGCCGCAATCCGGTGGCAGGCTCTGGAGCAGTTCTCGGACTCGTTCACGTCTGGTAGCGCATTGTTCAATCATTGGTTTCACCTATTCCTCAAGCGGTCGGAGATACCTCCACTCGCTGGCTTTCCTGTTCTTGTTACTGCCCACACTGACGGCCTCGATCACACCGAAACCAGCCAGCCCTTTCAGATAGCGCCAGGCTGTCATCGCATCGATATTGCACACCTCGGCGGCTTTGCGTGCCGATAGGAAGAACGGCCGCTCTCCTGCATCGCGCTGCAGTTCCCGACACAACCGAAGCAAGAGCAAGGCGGCATCGGAATCGATCCCAAACTTCTTGGCAAACTTCGGAGTCGAACTGTTCGCAGCACGTTCAACAATGGCAGTCATCTTGCCAACTCCTTCTGGACAACGAACTCGCTCCCATGCTTCCGAAAAGTCGCCCCAGTTCGACATCCAGTCTTTCGTGCGAATGAACGGCAGAGCGCGCCGATGCCACTCGCGGACGTATTCGAGCACTTCGGCAACAGGCCTGCCGTCGAATTCTGGAATGCTTCGAATCTTTCGAGCCAATCGGAAGAGACAACCGTGTCGTTGACCGGGACCTGTCGGCAGAGTTGCGAATATCGCTCCCTCAACCGAGTTTTCGATGTTTGGACTGTTTGCGGTACTGTCTGCAAAACCAGCCTGACATACGGAAGATGTCTTTGATCCTCCTGTGTTCTCCTGCGCCCTCTGTGTAACACCGTCGGAAGATAAGAACTGCACCCAACTTGCGGGAATTTCTGGAAAAGCATTCGGTGGACTCTGCCAGAGGTATTGTCCGCCGCTGAAATGCAAACTTGGCGGGGCGACGACATAGCCGCCGTCACCGCGAATATCCACGCCCGGAACGATATCCGTTCTACTCGGCACGTATCGGCCTGGGTGGCGGTAGAACAGGTGCCAGCCGGGTCTGGGTGTCTCGACGTATGGACTCGGCGGCAGCGGTCCGAGATCTGCCCGCAATGACTTCCAGGCGATCTCGTTGTCGATGTCGATAACAAGAATCCCCGATTCGGGGCCGGTGCGGATTCCGATGTTCGCCGACTCCCATTTCCACCGTTGGAGCACACGCTGATCTGTCGTCGCACCAGACAAGCCGTGGTGCGTCCGCGGATGCTTCCCTGGATCTGGACAGTCCCTGCCCTTGCGGCACATACAGAAGCCAGCACGAGGCTTCCAGACGGGAAACACCAGCAAGCCAATTCGTGCGTACTCAATAGCGGCATCGCGTGTCCGCAGTCGGTTGAATTTGATGTCTTTCTGGTCTACAATGCTCATGCTGAATTCACTTGAAAGCCGGTTTCTGATTCGCGTCTGAACCGGCTTTCTTCATGCGCTCCTCATTCGTCCGGCCTCTCAATTTGTAAAAATCTGAAGGAACTGCTGCCGGGGATTAGCATGCTTTTTCTTGTTCTTCCTGCGCAATGTCCGCGAGGACCGCGTCCCACGGGCGTTCCGGACTCTTGGCGAGGGCCTTCTTGATCCGAGCCGCCAGGTTTTTCGGTGGCTTGACTGTCCCAGAATCGTCGTGGCTTTCCAGGAACTCTTCGACGTGCCGGTTGATCCCGGCGATGAGATACGCCCGCTTGTATGCTGAAGCTAAGACATCATCCTCCGGAATGACCTTCTTGATGCCATGCTCGCGAAGCTTCGTTTCAATCCAGCGAATGAAATCTCCGGACGTGAAGGCATTCAGTTCGACCCGGCGGTTACTGCGAAGAAACTCGCGTTCCTCGTCTGTTGCGATCGAGTCGGGCCCGAAGTCCCCTTTGAAAC
>CAYSCH010000446.1:0-7237 GCA_964429355.1 uncultured Planctomycetaceae bacterium
CGTGCTGTTTGAACTGGTAGATGAGGTAGTCGAGGGCATCGAGCCGCTGGGGGTCGATGATGGTCTTGTTCTCGCTCTTGCCCCAGATCGAGTGCGAGTCCATGTGGTGCATGCGCACGCAGTTGATTCCGAGACGGGCCAGGCGTGCGGCCACCCGCTCGGCGTCTTCATGGCTGGGGAAGCAGGCATCGAAGCAGAGGTTGGTCGCCCAGAAACGAATCGGGCCGGCGTCGGTGGCCATGCGTCCCTCGGCGGTGCGAACGAAGCCGGTGCCGCCGGCCGGCTTGGGGAGCCATCCGGACACATTGGTCACATTGTCGGGCGGGTCGTAGGAGATGACGAAGGGAAAGGTCTCGGGCTGCGCGGCGGCTGTGGTCCAGGTTGCCTGAACGGTTGCCAGCAAGGCAGTCGTCAAGAGAGCGGAGCGGGAGAGCATCGCAGTAGTCCTTCGGTTCCGAAGACAGCCAGGGCGGTCGTGCGGCAGACAGTCCGACAACGCAGTCAGGCACCCTGTAGGTTATGCGCCGGACGGGCTCGACAGACAGCGTTCGGGAGAACCCGGTTTCCAGACCGCCGACAGTACGAGCCTAATCGACGCAGATTGCCAAGACAAGCCGCCATGGACTGCGAGGGGAGGCGGATCGGCTGCTGCCGAGAATTGCCAGATGACCTCGTCTTGCCCAGGCCGGTCAGGCGGTTTTCGTCATCAACTTCCGGTAGACGGCGATCAGGCTCTCCGCCTCACGCTGCAGGGGGAAGTTGCGGCGAACGTGGTCGACGGCGGCCTGGCTCGATGCTTGTCGCAACGAGGTGTCGTCGAGGTACTTGGCGCAAGCGGCAACCATCGACTCGAGGTTGCCGGGCTCGATCACGGTACCGGTCTTGCCCTCGACAATCAGCTCGGAGAATGCACCAACGTCGGCGGCAACCACCGGCACGCCGCATGCCATGGCCTCCAGCGGCGTCAGTCCGAAACCTTCCCACCGCTGCGGGGCAACCAGAAGCGAGAGGACCTGATACCATCTTTCGATTGAGGTGTGCTCGCCCACGAACCGGATGCGATCGGACATGCCGGCGGCGGCGATCTTCGCCTGCAATTCGGCTTCGAAGGCTTTGTGTTCCTGCGTGGTCCGTCCGGCGATGATGCCCATCCAACCCGGGCGATCGGGGAGCAAGCGGATCATCGAGTCGACGAAGAGATCCGTCCCTTTCTGACGCCGAATCCGTCCGATGCAACCGACGATCTGCATCGCCGGATCGAGGCCCAGGGCGAGTTTGGCGGCCCCTTGATCGGAAGCAGGACAGAACCGTTCGGTGTCGATACCGTGCATGATCACGGTACTGGGGACTTCCAGATAGGCGGCTGTCTTCCGACTGGTGGCCACGACGGCATCCATGCGGCGTATCAGCCATTTCGTAAACGGTTTGTGACGCCGCTGGGAAGCCGAGGTGAACACGAGTTTCAGCGGTGCGCGGAAGACATGGCGGAGGATCAAGCCTCCGACCATCTCCGTATTTCGCCGGGCATGCCAGATGCGAAACGGCCGCCCTGCCGGACGGCGCAGCAAGGACATAGACTGCCAGAAACGGAGGCGAGGCAAGGAGTCGGGCAGTCCCGGACCGACTGCCGCGATTGCCAATCCCAGTTTTCGCATGTGGGGCACGAGCTGAACGATGGTCGAGGTGACGCCGGACAGCCTCCTTTTGAAGTTGGGCGCTATCACCTCGGCTTCGAATGGGAGCACCTTCGAGCCGTGCGTCTGTCGGACGGCCTTGATCAAGCCCGTCCGCGACACCGTGCTGACCGTCTGACAGGAATCGGCAGAGTCGTTCGACACCAGTCGCCGGAGATCGCGCGTCTTGAAGAGGAGACCCATGGATTCCGTTCCCAAGATTCGGGTTGTAAAGACAGGTGAGCGTCGAACCGGTACCCGCCCCCGCTCTAGCAGCACGAACGCGACAGCCGCCTTCTTCCGGGAACCCGCAAGGCTTTTCAGGAGCGCTCGACAAACAGCAGTCCAGTGTCTGTCGCGAGGAAGATCACGGCGGAGCGTGACGGCTCCCGGGAAAAGGCGACAGTGGCTTGTTGAACGATCCTCAACCGGAGCATCAGGTGGGCTCCCAACCCATCGGCGGCACGGCGAGCCGGACGCACCTCCATTGTCGGCCTGGAGGGCCGGACGGCTTGACTGAATTTTCCGAATATCGCGATCGTAGCGATTCTGCAGCCCGATCTTTGTGTGGGCAAGCCAATGGCAGGGATTGCCCCGAGCCTGGAATCCCCGGCAAGACGTGGCCGTCCGGCACACGATCCATGGCGTGGTTAGCGGCTCTGGAAAAAGCGAGAGTCGCGATCAGGATCGCCGCACCATCCCCTCGGATGGGGACGCTGTGCCGCCCCAAGATGTTCTGGGGACATGGCCTCCAGCCAGTCGGCTGGCGGCACTATGCCGCAGCCCGTGCGCGGCACTTGACCACACTCAGCAAGGCCTCTTCGATCTCCCGAGTACGAATCTGGCCTGATCCGGATTCTGGCCTTTCCGGATCCGCCAAGAGGCGGATCGGATGTTCGTCGAGGAAGGAATCCAGGGTCAGGATCCGGTGAGGTTGGACGAGGTTGTAGCTCTCGTGGAATCGGCGCATTCGATCGGAAGGGGCGATCACCAGATCGTTGAACATCCAATGAAATTGAATGCGGCAACTGTGGGCGGTGGCGACGCAGGGAACAGCCGCCATCCACCGCAGCAGGACCCCAAAGAAATGGGCTCGACCCATGTGTGTGTGAAGGACGTCGATTCCGCGATTCTGCACGCAGGCAGAGATTCGACGCAGTTCGTCGGCAGGCCAACGATGCAGATCGGAGCGGATCACTTCGAATCCCTCCGCGCTGGCCTGTTCGGCGATCCACGAGTCCGGTCGGCAAAGGAACACGATCTCGTGACCTCGCTGGACCAATCCCCGTCCAAGAAGCAGGCAGTGGGTGGTAGCTGCGCAAGCATTGAGGCCCGAGGTGATCTGCAGGATCTTCATGCGGCGGCAGCTCCCAATTCTGAATTGTTTCCGTTGGCAATCCGGCACCTCGCCCCATCGGTGTCGAGCGGATGTCACGACGAGAGACGCACGGCCGGCCGGGTCTGGGGGAATCATCGGCCGGCGTTATCACGCAAATCGCGAGAAATCGTTTCAACCGCCACGCTTCGACCACGTTGCCTACATTTCCTATTTACTATTGGTAGCTTGGGAATATCAGGAAGAGAGTTCTCTTGCGGACAGTGGGCTACGGTTTGGCGTCCGTTGCAGCTCGTTTGACGCACCGGAAGCCGTAGTCGTCGGAGGCGACGCAGGCGTCGGTGAAGCCGGGTTCGTCGCAGTAGCGATTCCAGCTCGTGCAGGTCTCGGCGGAGCCGGAGAAGGCGCCGCCGCGGAGAACCGTCTTTTCGCCCGATGCCGGCCCGTGGGGATCGACGGCGGGCTGGGGGGAATAGGCGTCGACGGTGTACCAGTCGTTGCACCATTCGCGGACGTTTCCCGCCATATCGTAGAGGCCGAAGGGGTTGGGTTCCTTCTGGCCGACGGGGTGATGCTTGCGGCCGGCGTTTTCGCGGAACCAGGCGTGGGCATCGAGCCGATCGGCACCGCCCTCGAAGTAGTAATCGCCCGGGCTGCCGGCGCGGCAGGCGTATTCCCATTCGGCCTCCGTGGGAAGGCGGTAGCCCTCGGCGGAGAAGTCGCAGGCCCAGGTTTCCAGGTTGTAGCAGGGGGTGAGGCCCTCTTCGGCCGATCGGGCATTGCAGAACTTGAGCGTGTCGGTCCAGCGGACCCGTTCGACCGGATTCTTGGGGCCCTTTCGCCGTGCCGGATTCTTGCCCATGAGACGCTCGTAGAACTCCTGCGTGACCTCGTGGCGATCCATGTAGAAGGGGCTAATGGTGACCGGGTGGGGAGGACCTGCATCGAGCTGGCCTTCGCTGCCCATGATGAACTGACCGCCGGGGATGAGGACCATGGCGATGCCACCGGAGGTCTGGATTTCTTGGGGCAACTGGCTCGCTGGGGAGGAGTTGGCTGCCGAAGGGGTCTGGGACGGTTCGGGTTGGGTGCGTTTTACACAGCCGATCGCTGGCAGTGCGAGGAGGGGTAAACATATAAGGATCGTGAAGGGACGGTGTTGCACGAAATACACTCCTGTAGCGAGAAGGAGAAGCCGGGCTTCTTCTCCTGAACCAACTGTTAGGCTCAAACTTACGAGAGGTGGGAGATTCAGAAGCCCGGCTTATGGGGCGCCGGGGTTGCTTTTGGGGAGGTAGCGGCGGCAGGGCTCCCACCAGGTGGGCTGGCGGAGGACGGCTCTCGATCGGGCAATGATCTGTTCGGCCACACGAACGTGGTCCGGGGAGGCGGTGCCCATGCGGGCCGCTTCTTCCATGAGGCGGATGGTGACGACGCAGAGGTTGCGGGCCATGTCGTCCTGGGTTCCGGCCACGGAGCGGCATTTCTGGGTCAGGGCCTTGACCTCGGCCAGGCTTTTCTTCTCGGCGTCCGGCGTGAGCTGCTGGATCGCGGCGGTCCACTTGTGGACTTCCTCCAGGGGAACGTCGGGCAGGTCGTTGGCGGCGATGTCGCGAATTTCCGACAAGATCTCTTCGCAGGGCGCGAGCGGATCTGCCAGCTCCGCCTGCTTCTTCTGCTCGGCCTTCAAGAATGTCTGCGTTTCGGCGGCAAACTGGTCGAACTGGAACACTCGCTCGCGAATGAGCTGGATAAATGTGGCAATGTCGTCGGCATACTGCCGCACCTCCGTCCAGGGCGGTGCCTCGGACTCCTGGGCAAAATAGCTCTCGATCTTGTAGGTCATGGCACACACGGCGTTGTGATGTACAAGCAGGATCTGTTCCTCAGTCCCCTCGAAGTCGAGCAATTGTGCGGCCGTCTCCTTGCCCAGAGACCTCTGCATGACGGCAACCGGCGACAGTTGCTGACTGCCGTCGTAAGTGTCCAGGTAGTAGATGAGGAGGTCGCCGACAGGCGGGAACTTCTTTTCGAAATGAACCATCGTCTTCTGGCCGTCGAACCATACGGGGTAGTAGAACCAGCCGCGGATGTATCGTCCCCAGAGCTTGTGGCGCTCGGCGAGGAAGTAGAAGGGGAAGTCGTAGCCATCGGAGTCGATGAAGAACCGCCCGATCCAGCGGGCATCGAAGGGCTTCTGCCAGGCGATGGGGGTATCCTTTTCGAGATACTCTTCGCGGAGCGATTCAGAGCTCCAGATGTTGGGGTGGTCGATGAAAGCGATAAAGACGGGTTGGCCGGCCGTGTCGAGCTGGAAGGAATCGAAAGTGCCGGCACCACTCGCTTGGCTGACGTGCAACTGCGCCAGTTGGCGTCCGGCCGGCCAGACGGCCGTCAGCATGCCGCTACTGGCCGGCTGCAGGCCGACCAGCATGTTGAGCGAGGGGAGATAGAGGTGCGTGCCGGCAGTGAGCGTCTCGGGATCGTAGAGCAGGTCGGTGCCCACGAGCGAGGGGACCAGAGCGTAGCGCAGGGGGCTGCGGAGCGTTACCGATCGATCGGCCGGCTGGCGGATCTCGAGGATACCGTCTTTCGACAGGGCGATCGTCTGCCGCTGCCCTTCCTGGCGATCGGCTATTTCGAGGGCGATGCCGTGCTTCTGATCGGCGATGATGCGAAGCTGCGGCGGGGCGGAAATCGAGTTCAAGAGGAACTCGCCTTGGCGAGTGAGTTGATCTTGTCGACGGGTCCAGAAGGCCCATGTGCCGGGCTCCGCGGTGCACGAGACAACGGCCGTGGCCGACTGCAGCACGGGAAATCCGCTCGCCTGGGCCGGGAACTGGTCGAGCGAGAGGGCCTTTCCGGCGGCATTTTTCAGAGGAACAGGGTCGCCGGAGAACGGTGCGTCGAGGATGCGGATCGTGACACCATCATGGGAAACGGCGGTTTCGTCGGTGGCCAGGGCCGAAGGGGAGGCTCCGAGGATGACCAGTACGGCGATTGTCAGGACGCCTGCGGGGAGACTCTTTGTGGGGGCCATGTTCATACCTTGCGGGTTGCGGAAGGTGAGTAGCCAGAGTCGCCGGACTCTGGAGAGTCAACGAGAAAAACAATGGTGGCGAGATTATTTATGAAGGGCCAAATTCTGGCGAATTCGGCTACAAGGTGTGCGAGTTTATTCACGAAGGGCCAAATTCGGGCGAATTCGGCTACGAGGTGTGCGAATTCGGCTACAATCTACTGGGTGAGGAACTGGCGAAACGAATCTTCTTTCAGGAGTTGGTCGGCCAGGAGAGCATAGCCTTCGGCGGTCGGGTGGCTGAGGTCCGCATAGGCCTGGCTGGGGAGGGCTTTTGGAACTGCGTGGGGTATTTTCTGCTCCTTGTGCCAGGCGGCGATGATCTGTACTCGCTGGTGATACCCTGCCAGCCCTTTCTCCTTGAACATGTGTTCGTTGAGGGGGCCGATGATCACAAAGACCTGATTGCCTCGCTGCTGGAGCAGCTTGATCGTTTGCTGGAAGAACCGCCACTGGAGGGATTCTTCGAGAGGCACCCAATCGGGGTTTGTGGGGCGGATACCTTTTTCGTTCCAGGGGCGTGCGTCCGGTTCGGGCGACGGCAGTTCGTCGGGCGAAGGCAGGGCAAGCGTCACCTGGCTCAAGGGATTGTCGTAGGGGTGGTCGAGGCTCCAGGTTGGCAGGTTGTCGCTATCGAAGTAGGCGATCCGCACGTGATCGGCCCAACCCAGGTACCGGAATTGCCGGGCGACGACGACCTCGAGGCGATCGGCGAGCGAGGCCTTGTAGGAGGGAATCCGGGCCGCGAATTGCGGCACGAGGGCCGGGTGATTGAAGGGTGCTTCTTCGTCGGCCGAGAGATCGTGGCGAGGAGAACTCATCCAGAGCAGATTGCAGTTGACGATCACCCGTTTGTTGCGGATCGCACCACCAAAATGGTCGACGAGCCCGGCCAGCGCGACGGGATGGATCCCGTCAAGACCCAGATTGGCAAAAGCGTGGCCCTCGGACTTCTCGTTGAGGAAGTGGGAGAGTGTTTCGCGGCTATTGACGTAGTGGCCCCAGAGGACCGAGTCACCAACGAGAATCGTCTCGTCACTACGGCAGACCTGGCGGCTCGTTCGCTCGTAGTTCCAGTAGTCGTTTCCCAGCGAGTAGGGCACTCGATGGTCGGGCCCTGATTCCAGAGGTTCGATTCGTTGCCAGGCC
>CAYSCH010000447.1:0-3167 GCA_964429355.1 uncultured Planctomycetaceae bacterium
GGCCGTGGGGCAAGGGGAAGCCGCCGAAACCGATTCCAAGTGTGATGCGAAGAGCTAAGACCGGCGGCAGAGTTCCTTGAGCACCGCCACGGCGCGATCGGCGTCGTCCGCCGAAACATCCAGATGCGTCACCGCCCGGATCGTCTGCTTGGCCGTCGGCAGCATCAGGACACCGTGTTCCCGCAGCCGATCGCAGAACTCGGCTGCAGTGCCCAGGCGTTCCTTCACCCGGAAGAAAAGCAGGTTCGTGTCGATCTGGTCGGGAGTCAGCCGGAGTTCCTCGATGTCCGCAATCCCGGCCGCCAATCGCCTCGCGCACTGGTGGTCGAGTGCCAGACGTTCCACATGGTTTTCCAATGCATAGAGGGCGCCGGCGGCCGTCACTCCGCACTGCCGCATTCCTCCGCCAAGCACCTTCCGATGGCGCAGCGCCTCATCGATTAGCTCGCGAGAACCGGCAATGGCCGATCCGACCGGCGCTCCAAGCCCCTTGCTGAAGCAGACGCTGACCGTGTCGAAATGGGCTGCCCAGCGAGGAGCTTCAATGCCGGTTGCCACGGAGGCGTTGAACAGCCGGGCTCCGTCGAGATGGGTCCTGAGACCGTTTTCGTGAGCCCAACGACAGATCCGCTCGACCGTCTCATAGGGCTGGATCCTACCGCCACCGCGATTGTGGGTGTTTTCCAGGCAGACCAGTCGCGTCCGAACCTGGTGAGGATTGTCGGGCCGGATGAGCGACTTGATCTGGTCGAGTTCCATCACGCCATATTGGCCTTCGACCGTTCGGGCTGCAACGCCGCTGAGCTGAGCGTAGCCCGCCTGTTCATAGTTGATGATGTGGCACCCGGCTTCACAAATCATCTCGTCGCCCGGCTTACAGTGCAGCCGGACTCCGATCAGGTTGGTCATGGTGCCGGAAGGAGCATAGATTGCAGCCTCCTTCCCCAGCAGTTCGGCCACCTTCGCCTGGAGCCGGTTCGTGGTCGGGTCTTCCCCGAAGACGTCATCTCCGACTTCTGCTGCGGCCATGGCAGCACGCATCGCCGGCGTGGGGCGAGTGACCGTATCGCTGCGGAAATCCATCAGTCTCTGTGTCATTCTTGTGGCCTTTCTGAAATCGCCGCATTCCCCGCCAAGGCGGCTCGCTATGCCGTAGTATGGCAGCCGGACAGAAAAAATCTACCGGGCGGCGTCGCAAAGCCTGGCCTCCGATGCGATCGTGAAACGGTCGAGCAGGCCCCCAGTTTCACAGCCCGCCGAACCGCAGCCGGCTTCCCCCGTCCCTCACACCAACCGCGAGGCTGCGCGAACGGCCCGAGCGAGTGAGTGTTGTCTACTCTGTAATCCAACGTTGTCTTACACGGAAAAAAGCGACCCTCGGCACATGTCACTTCTGGGAGATCACCGGTCGATGCGTTGACCGTCGGAATACCGCCACCAGTGATTCGGCAAGCGTATCCCCACGTCTTCTACCCAACGGGGCGAGCAACTCATGATGAACCACACGGAATCGAAGAACTTGCCGTCACCTCGACCGCAATCCAGGCAGGGCTCCGACCATGCTGACGCCCCACACGTCCACACCACAAGTCCGCACGGGCCACTGGCCGCGCCATTTCGATCCACAGCGATTGCGACCGAGCGACCATACCACCTGCTCCCTTACCTGCCCTCAGGGCCCTTCCAGTTCCCGCTCCTTGCGATGCCTCTCAGCGACTGATAGATTGACATTGGAGAGACAAATGGGAAGATAGGCAATTCGATACCTCGCCGATTGAGGAACTGGAGGATGGTATGGCACGGGCCAGACGCTGGCATCCCGGGCAGGAAAGCGACGAACTGGTATTTTCCGTGTGCGACCGCTTCCTCCGTCAGTTGGGCAGCCAATTCGAGTCCGATGGAAGCGAGGGCGACAAGGAGCGCAAGGGGGCCGCTGCGGCGGTTGCTGAGTGGCTCAAAGAATACTATGGACGCGATGACCTCACCCGTGAGCGAATATACCCCCTATTCTGGGAAGCCGTTCGCCGCCATTTCCTCTTTCTCCAGGCTCCGAGGGAGAAACGTCTGGCTGAGCGCCTCGCGGTACGATATCACCTGACGCCGTCCGAAGACGATTCGGTGATTCAGGTGGTCAATGCCAACGCCCAGGACGCCGCCCGCCATGTCACCAGCGCAACGGCTGACCTGGTTCTCGACCTGGTGGACCGGGTGATCGAGCGGCGCAAGGCGGAAGCCAAACCGGGCGATGACCCTGCTGCCGTGCATATTGGTATGGGCGCCGGATTCGCCACGATGATGGTAGCCAAGCGTCTGGCCGAACGGGTCCGATCAGACCTCGACTGTCCCCCGTTGGTTCTCCATGCCCTGTCGGCCGGTGGCTTCCTGGTCAACGAACCGCAGAAGGCCCCCATCACCTACTTCAGCTATTTTGAAGACACCTTCCCCAAAGTCGAATACGTCGCCCTGTTTACCGAGACCGTCGTGAGTCTCAAGGAGGACTACGAACGGGTCAAGAGAGGTCCCGGGGTCCGCCGGTCTTTCGAACGTCGAAGTGAAATCGACATCATTGTCACCTCGCTGGCAGCGGCCAATCATGAACACGGCCTGCTGGTGAAATTTCTCACGCACCTGATCGAGGAAGACGTTCTCAAGGCCGACGTGCTGGAGCAGATGTATGCGGCCGGATGGAAGGGTGACGTTCAGTTCCGACCCTATACCGACACCGGCCCTCTGATCGAGGAATGCCCGGTCCGGGCCGTCACCCTCTTCGAACTCGACGAGTTGGTCCAACTTGCCCGGACTCCCGGCAAGTACGTTGTGTTGCTGGCCGGTCCCTGCGGTGAGTGTGGAAATCCGAAGGTCGAGGCTCTCCGGCCGCTCGTGGCAAATCCCGACTTGCGGCTCTGGACCCATCTGGTTACCGACGTCCAGACGGCCCAGGCCCTGGCGGCAATTGCCGATCGCAAGTAAATCGGGAAATCGCCGGTTCGCCACTTCTCCCGGGTCGTGCATCGATCACTGCCGTCGGCTACACTGGGCGAGGATTCGTTGCCGCTTGTCGTCCAGCCCAACCTGGGAGGTGTAACCGTGAATCTCCGCACTCTGCCTGCCCAACTCCTGCTCGCCGTGATATGCGTTTCTGTCCTCTCTGCGACTGCCGTATCGGC
>CAYSCH010000447.1:3177-7229 GCA_964429355.1 uncultured Planctomycetaceae bacterium
TGCCGAATTTCGTGATCATCTATATCGACGACATGGGGTACGGCGACATCGGTCCCTTCGGCGCTGAGGGCTACCAGACCCCCAACCTCGACCGCATGGCCAACGAGGGACGGCGGTTTACCGACTTCTACGTGACGCAGGCGGTCTGTTCCGCCTCGCGGGCCGGCCTGATCACTGGCTGCTACAACGTCCGTGTCGGTATCCTTGGCGCCCTCAGCCATACCGCCAATCACGGGATCAGTTCTGACGAAATGACAATCGCCGACGTGGTCAAGCAGAAGGGCTACGCAACCGCCTGTTTCGGCAAATGGCACCTCGGACATCATCCGAAGTTCCTGCCCACCCAACACGGATTTGACGAATACCTCGGCCTTCCCTATTCCAACGACATGTGGCCGGGGCACCCTACCGCCGGCAAAAACTACCCGGATCTCCCGCTCATCGAAGGCTCCAAGGTCCTCGATGCCGATGTGACGGCCGACGATCAGAGCCAACTGACCACGCTCTACACCGACAAGGCGGTCGACTTCATCGGCCGCAACAAGGAAAAACCCTTCTTCCTCTACCTGCCCCACTCCATGGTTCACGTACCGCTCCACGTGTCCGACAAGTTTCGCGGCAAGAGCCAACGAGGATTGTTCGGCGACGTGGTGATGGAAGTCGACTGGTCCGTCGGACGAATCCTGGATGCGATTCGACAACACAAGCTCGAGAAGGATACGATGGTAGTGTTCACGGCCGACAACGGTCCCTGGCTCAGTTACGGAGATCATGCCGGCACCGCCGGCCCCTTGCGCGAAGGTAAAGGCACGATGTTCGAGGGCGGATGTCGCGAGCCGACGGTGATGTGGTGGCCAGGCACGATTCCGGCCGGCTCTGTCTGTTCCACCCCAGCGATGACAATCGACCTGCTGCCCACGATTGCCGCGAGGATCGATGCACCGCTGCCCAAGAACAAGATCGACGGCAAAGACATCTGGCCCTTGATCGCCGGCCGGGAGGGCGCCGTAAGCCCCCACGAAGCCTATTTCTTCTACTACGGCTCCGAGCTTCACGCCATGCGGATGGGAAAATGGAAGCTTCATTTTCCCCATGGCTACCGAACGCTCTCCGGCCGAAAGGGCGGTACGGGAGGTCTCCCCGTCGAGTATGATCCGGTCAATATCGAACTGTCGTTGTTCGATCTGGAAACTGACATCGCCGAAACCCGTGATGTCAGGGACCAGCATCCCGATGTGCTCGCTGCGATGAAAAAACTGGCCGCCGTGATGCGGAAGGATCTCGGCGACGGGAAGATGCAGGGAACGGGCCGGCGTCAGCCAGGGCGGCTCACTGAGGGCGATATCCGGTTCCATTGGCAACCGGGCAAGCCCAACGAGATAGAAGCACACGCCGGGCCAGCCGGAGAATGAGTTCCCCTTTTCGTTCACGCTCTGCCGGGTGCCGAATCCTGTCACCCACGAAATGGCGGTCGGAAGGCTGAACTTGATGTTCCCCCCGGTACTCGAATCTTCCACCATTCCCGTGAAGATCGGAGCGTTGCCCTGTAATTGCACCTGACCGGCGCATTCGCTACAACCACACCCTTCTCCACTTGCAGAGGCACTTGGACGCCGGCGACAAGCTATAGTTGGTGTGCCGATCACACCGATCCTCCCAAGGGAGCGAACACTATGAACCGATTCCTGATCGCCGCCTTGTTGACCGTTGTCGTTGCCGTGGCAACCAGTGCCGATGCGCAAACCTGGATGTTCCAGCCGGGAACCTATTCTGATCCCCAAAGTCTCCAGGCCTCGCAGTCCACAACGGCACCATCGGCGGGCGTTGCCAGGGCTCCGCAAGGTCCCCAGGCGGCCGGCTCCCCCGCTGGCCCCCGTGCCTATGCTACCTTCACCGAAACGCAGGCGGTCGCCGCCGCCAAGCTCGCCAAGCCGGCCTTCCATTGGGATCCGACCGGTGTTCGCGGCCGAATGATGCGATACCAGTCGTGGAGCCACCAAGAGGCGATCGAGGCAAACCGACTGCGGACCTACGGCCAGGGGGTTCGGGATGCGGTGGGAGCACCAATCTGGACCTGGAACGGAGTAGCCCCTCAACCCCTTCCGCGGATCGTCGCGCCGACGGAAACTGCGTCGGGGATGACAAAATCTGCTGCAACACCGTGAGGACCGCCGCAGACTCTGCTGTTGTGTTGCAGGACGGTGGTACATCCTGCGTGAGACAGGCAAATCGGGTCTAATGAACATTCTGTTTCAGTGTCCAGTTTGCGGTAGTCGTTACGAAGTTGGGATCGACCAGGCGGGAAGTCAGGTATTTTGCAGCGTATGCCAGCGCCGGATACTCGTTCCAGATCGGGCGATATCTCCGACATCTATTTCCCGTCCCGGTGTCTCCCGTCCGAGGGGGCTCGCGCTCTCGTGGTGGACAAGCAAGACACTTCTGGGCGTCGTTGCTGGGGTGTTGTGCCTATTGGCCCTGGTGGTTGTTTCTCTGGTAGTTCTTGCGGGCGTCGATAGGACGAAGAAAACCGATCCCAGTCGCAACGAACGTCGCCGGGTCGCCGATTCTCCGGTCCCACAGCATAAGCTCAAAGTGGCGAACGATTCACCGCAGGAACCCATGGAGGAACCCACTCCCCTGGTGCGCGACAGATTGGGTGGAACCGACGGGGCACCATCCACACAGAACGCTGGCGACGGGTTCAACTCCGCCCCGCCCCCCGCAACGCGGCCCGACAATGCGATCGCCGTTGGACTCGGCACGGATGTAACACTGGGCCCCCCGGGGTGCTCTGCTGCGGTTGTGAACGACGCGGTCGTCAGAATCCCCGGCGGCGAGATTCTGTCACGCCTTCAGGAACCGCTCACGCCCACGATCTTCAATGAGAAGTCACTTCTATCGCCCGATGGTCGCTTTTTTGTCAAAGCCGAAGGCTGGACGGTCAACGAGCCGCAACGGATGGCCGTTTGGGAAACCGCGACCGGCAAACGCCTGTTCACGGTACCGGCGTCGGAATCCCATCCCGTGGATTTCATCCGCATAGCAGGCGGGAATCTCTTCATTTGCTCAACCGACGAGTCGACCGTCTGGAGTTGGGACCTTGCCACGGGCAAGGAGAACGGCGACTTCACGGTTGCGGCACGCCTCGACGGTCGCCAGACGGCATTCACGGCCGACGGGCGATATTTGGCCGCGCCGGTGGAGGATCGCCTGGCCGTGATCCGACTGGCTACCGGTGAAACGGTTGTCAAGATGAAACAGCCGAGATTGCAGTCGTTGAGATCTGCACCGGATAAGGTTCGTATCGACGAAGGCGGCTGGATCGTCGACGAGCCATCGCTGGGTCGTCCGGACCCATTCTCCGCGCACTCGATCGCGACGCTTTGCTTTTCTCCGAGCAGCAAGGAGCTGATGGCCGTATCGGAAAGTATCAAGCGTTTTACATGCTGGAATAACAAGGGGGAGATTCTGTTCGACAAGCCGTTTGGATCGATGTCGGAGTCGTTGGACGAGGCCCTCATCCAGTGGTTCCCGGCCAGGCCGGCCGTTTTCGCCAAGCAGGACCTCTTCGACTGCAAGGCACAGCGGCACGTCCTCCATGTGAATATCTCCTTCACACAAGCGACGTGGCTGGGTGTATTTGACGATCAACACCTGATCGGCACTGTGCCGGGCCGACTCGAGTGCCTTTCGCTGTTCAAAATTCCATGGGAGGCCATTGATGCTTCGCTAGCCGCCATGCAGAAGAAGGAGCCTGCCAGGTTGACCCCGAATGAACCGGTCAGCGTCACCTTCTCGCTCGATTCCGACCGAAGTCGCCAGACCGAATTGATTCGAATCATGGGAGACCTGATCAAGCAGCGACTGACCTATGAAGGTTTCACGGTGACGCCGAGCAACCCTGTGTCGTTTCGTGTCCGATTCGCGCCGACGGAAGCGGAGACTCAGCCCCTGCGACGACTTCTACGGCTCCCGGAATACCGGGATCAACCCAAAAAAAACAACGTTCCGCTTAATTATTGGTTTTTCAAGATTTGGTCTTCTAGTGTTCG
>CAYSCH010000448.1:0-7200 GCA_964429355.1 uncultured Planctomycetaceae bacterium
ACTACGGAGACCTGCCGGGACTCGCCGACTTCCGGGTCATGGGACTCTGCAAGCACGGTTTTCACTGGATGCGCTACCCCGGAGGGACCATCGTCCATACGTGATCGAGTCACCTTCTGCATCAAGACGATCCATCGGCCCCGGTGCCGTGCCGCGCTGATTGGCTCGGTCTACGAGCACTGCGGCGACCAGCAGCCAGCGATCCACGTCCTGGACGACGGTCGGCCCGACCTGCGGTTTTCGAAGCACTGCCTTCAGGGGCTATCACGTGTGGTGGCGTGTCGGTGGCGAGAGGAACTGAGCGCGGGGCAAGCCCACGCGGCTATCACGTGTGGTGGTGTGTCGGCCATGTGTGACATGCGTATGCATTGGCCTTACCTGTCTTGCCTAGTCTTGTCAAATTTGGTAGCTGGCACTTTCTCCGGTCGTTTTACTGGGGAGAATTGCCGATTTGGCCGATTAGAAGGGGTATTCGGCTCAATTAGTCGGGAGCGGTTGGGAGGGATGTGCGGACTGCGGGTGGTCGCTTATCCGCTATTGGCATTTGCCAGAGGAATCGGCCCCGATTAGGGATTGAGTCGGACTCTGTGAGAAACGTGGGGCGGCGGTTGCGGCGGGATCGCGGGTTGCCGGCGCCGGTCAAGGAGACCGGATAGGTGGAGGATAGGCCGAGGAGCATGACGGGACCGAGGGGAGTAGCGATGTTGTTGAATTCCATTGGCGGCAGCAGGGAATCGGCGGCAACTCAGGACCGCAGTGCGGAGCATGCGGTCCAAGGCGTGTTCAGCGAGGTTCTTTCGGCCGTGGGGCGGGAGGGATACGCCTCGGCCGCCGCGGTCCCGACGGAGCGGACGTTGAACGAGGAGATCAGGACGTCGTGGTCGGACTGGTTCGATGGAGAGTGCCGCAGTGGGCGATACCAGGGGCAAGCCGAGGCGGAACGGCTGAAGGAAACCTACGGCCAGATCCTCGTGCGTGCGTTGGAGAACGGCGGGTATGCTGATCCGAAGGCATTTTTGCGGAGTCTTTCAACCGAGGACCTGGCGGTTGCCCAGGAGATCCATCGCCTGGCAGACCGGGTGGCCGTGGACGAGCTTTCGGAAGAAGGGGCGTTGAACCTACTAATTCCTCCTCCCGCCCAGGTGGACTTGGACCGTGACGGGCTGACCCGATCGGGAGCTGCCTGGGGTTTGCGTTTTCCCGACAGCAACACTCCGCCGGCCGTCGTTCAGGCCTGGGAGGAGGCCACGGCGGGGATGAGTATGAAGGATCGCATGCTCTACGAGTTTAAAATGAAGCTTCCGCTGCTGACAGCCAATATCGCATGCGATGAGGAGGGACGATTCGTCCACTGTTACGGGCCGGGCGATCCCGGATTCACCAATCCGATGGCGTCGGACGACTATTCCTACGTTGAGGCTGCTCAGGAGCGGCTGGATTACCTGGAACGGTTCCGCAACCAGATGCCCGCCGGGCGATACGAGGCGGATACGTCGTTCTGGACGAAGCTGCGCGGATTGCTGATCGAGTTCGGGGCAGAGTGATTCGGGGCGTGCGCCGACCGCTTGCACTCCTGGTTCGACGGCACCACCGGAAACACGATTCTAGCTGGAACGAATACCGACGGCCGGTCTGCTCGATGGCATCGAGACCGCCGGAGGTTTGGGCGGTCAGGTCGACAACTTCCACGACTCCAACACCATCTGGAACATTGAGGTCGGTCCGGGCAGCCCTGACGCCAGTGGTTACCTCTTCGCCGAGATCTAGTCATCTCGGATAGAGGGCCTGGCCTGGGAGGACTCCAATCACGACGGGGCCCGGTGGGAACGATCGACCGAGTGTGACTCGATTGCGTCTGGTTCCACCGGGAGGGCAGGACCACGTTGCTGGCAAATGACTTGGTCCCCGCGGCTCTCCTTGTCCGCAGAACCGCACTGGAGAGGCCTCCGGCGGCACGACTACAGAAACTGGACCCAGAACGCCAACAAGACGAAGAGCGAGCTCGCGAGGGCCTCTGGATCGTGTCAGGAGAGATCGGAGACGGTCTCTTGACCATCACCATGCAATGGGTTGGGGATCAGCGGGAACTGAACGCAGCGCGGGTTGCGAGGGAACCAGCGGCGGCCACCCCTGGGGCGACGTCGCGCTAGCAGCCGGCCCGGCTGGCACCACCAGCTCTCCGCCGGACCGGATGTATCCCCAGGAACGACTCAACGGGCGAGTGGCCTGCGGGAAACGCCAGTGGAACGGGGGTCGAAAGGGACGTTATTCGAGGCGCGGTGTTCAGTGTAGAATCGCCCGGAACCCATCCACGGCAGTACTACCTATGGCGGATCCCCTGGCTGGCTGGTATAACCTGGGGCACAGGCCCTTGTCTGAAAGCCATGTCCATGACTGACGTCACCCAGATTCTAAACGCCATCGAACAGGGCGACCCCTCCGCCGCTGAACAGCTCTTGCCGCTGGTCTACGACGAACTGCGGAAGCTGGCGGCTCAGAAGATGGCCCAGGAGGCTCCTGGCCAGACTTTGCAGGCTACGGCCTTGGTGCATGATGCATACATCCGTCTGGTGGCTGCTAACAAGGCCGAGCATTGGAACAGCCGGGGGCACTTCTTTGGGGCGGCCGCGGAGGCCATGCGGCGAATCCTGGTCGAAAAGGCCCGTCGCAAACGTAGCCCCAGACACGGCGGCTCCTTTCTGCGCCACGAGCTTGTTGAAGCTGAACTGGCGTCGCCCGTGGCTCCTGAGAGACTCCTGGCTTTAGACGACGCACTGACGAAGCTCGCCGGTCAGGATCCCAAAGTTGCCGAACTGGTCAAACTCCGCTATTTCGCCGGTCTCACAATCAAACAGGCGGCCGAGATCCTCGACGTTTCACCCCGAACGGCAAATCAACACTGGGCATACGCCAAAGCCTGGCTGCGCGAAGAGATCGACGGCAATTAGTCCCCACGCAGAGGGGTTTTCGCGTTTTCGGCGTTTCTACCTGCGCAAATTGACGGTTTCTCTCGCACTGTATTGTGGAGCCCGTTTGAGGCCATCCTGAAAGAGAGTCTGCCATGAACGAGCGAGACATTTTCATCGAGGCGATTGAGATCGAAAGCCTCCAGGATCGTCAGACTTTCTTGGCCCAAGCCTGCGAGTGTGACACGTTCCTGCGTGAGCGAGTCGAAGCTTTGCTCCTTGCCCACGACAAAGGCAATAGTCTTCTCGAAAGCCCGCCTGTCGTCGCCCCTGACGCCACCATCGACCAGCTCATCAGCGAGAAGCCTGGCACTCGGATCGGTCCCTACAAGCTGTTGGAGCAGATTGGCGAAGGGGGCATGGGCGTCGTCTACGTGGCGTCGCAGCGGGAGCCCCTCAGCCGCACGGTGGCTCTGAAGATCATCAAGCCCGGCATGGACACTCGCGAAGTCGTGACGCGGTTCGCGGCCGAACGGCAAGCCCTGGCCCTGATGGATCATCCGAACATCGCCAAGGTGTTCGATGCCGGCGCGACCGACGCGGGACGACCCTATTTCGTGATGGAACTGGTCAAGGGGACCCCGGTCACCGAATTCTGCGATCAGCACCAACTCACGACGCGCCAGCGGCTGGAGCTATTCGTCAGCCTTTGTCACGGCGTGCAGCACGCCCATCAGAAAGGCGTGATCCACCGCGATCTGAAGCCCAGCAACGTGCTGGTCGAAGTGCATGATGTCCGGCCGGTGCCCAAGATCATCGACTTCGGCATCGCCAAGGCGGTAGGCCAGCACCTGGCCGAACAATCGCTCCACACCGGCCTGAGTCAGATGGTGGGGACGCCGCTCTACATGAGCCCCGAACAGGCCGGTCAGGGCAGCGTGGATGTTGATACTCGCAGCGACATCTACTCGCTCGGAGTGGTGCTCTACGAGCTGCTCACAGGCCACACGCCGTTTGAACGGGACGCGATGCGGACTGCCGGTGTGGATGAGATGCGGCGGATCATCCGGGAAGTCGATCCACCGCGTCCCAGTGCTCGCGTCAGCACGCTCGAAGCGGCCGATGTGTCGACGATTGCCGGACGACGCCAGATCGAGCCCCGCAAGCTCAGCCAGCAGCTCCGCGGCGAGTTGGACTGGATTGTCATGAAAGCGATGGACAAGGATCGTGATCGGCGCTATGAGTCGGTCAACGGATTAGCAGCCGATGTGGAGCGGTATCTCGGCGACAAGCCGGTGGAGGCGTGCCCGCCTTCGGCGGCGTATCGATTCAAAAAGTTCGCCCGTCGCAACCGAACAGCGTTGGTGACAAGTGCGCTGATCGCCCTGGCCCTGATCGTGGGCGCGGGGGTGAGCGTCTGGCAAGCCATCCGGGCAACCCATGCCGAACAGCAGGTTGGAGCGACCTTGCGGACGGCCGAGGATCGCCTGCAACTGGCTCGGACGGCCGTGGATGAAATGTACACCCAGGTGGCCGAGAAATGGCTGGCCCAGCAGGGGAATCTGACCGATATGCAACGCGAGTTTCTGGAGAAGGCCCTTGCCTTCTACCAGGTCTTCTCCGAGGAAGAGGGAACCGAGCCGGAGGTCCGTAACGAGGCCGTGGTGGCGCTTCAACGAGTGGGAGCTATCCAAGAGAAGCTTGGAGAACTGACGGCGGCTGAGACGGCCTTCATCCAGTCGGTGAAACAGAGCACGGATCTGGTGCTCCAGTACCCGGTTCGGCCGGAGTTCCGCATTGATCTCGCAACCGGCAGGCTCGCACTTGCGCGAATCTATCGGAATACGGACCGAACGAAAAAGGCCGAGCTGGAGGCTGACGGCGTGAACGGTTACGGGCTGACGAAACTGGAAACCGCGTCCCTTCCGGACGCCAGGTACCGCGAGAGATTGGCCCGCGCGTTGCAGCGTCTCTGCGGCGAACTGACCCAAGCGTATCGGCTGCCGGAAGCTGAAGCCGCCGTGGGTTCGGCCTTGAAGATATGGGAATCGCTTGTAAAGGATTTCCCCGCCGAGGTCGAGTACCGCTACGGTCTGGCAGAAAACTACGGCACTCAGGGAATGCAGCGGATGTGGTGGGGAGAACAGAACGAGGCGGCGGAACTGGCCCTGCGAGAGGCTGTTCTCCGCCTCTCGCACCTCCAGAAGGAACGCCCAGATGACGTGCGATTCCGTCTGTCTTTGGCAAATGACCTCACGAACCTTGGTGTCATCCTGCATCGGACCAATCGTCTTGACGAGGAGCAAGAGGTGACTCGCCGCGCAGTGGCGCTCTTCGAGGGGCTGGCGGCGGATTTTCCCGATGTCACTGAGTATCAAGATGGCCTGGGAGATGCCCTAACCAACTTAGCGGGTGCCGAAAAAGACCAAGGCCGAAACCTCGAAAGCGAGGAACATCTCAGGGCCGCTCTTGGGGTACACGAGAAGCTGGCCGACCGCCACCCGGACGTAACGGAAAATGAAGGAAATTACGGGGAAACCTCACGCAGCCTGTCTCATTTGTTGAACAGACAAGCGAAGTATGACGAAGCCCGCCAGGTTCTCGAACGAGCCCTTTCGCGGGCGAAAGAGGCCCTGAAGAGCACGCCCTCGCAACGCGGGCTCATGGTGAATGTCGTTAATTGTTCCACCGGACTGGCATCGACTCTGACTCAGCTCGGTGACCATGCTCAGGCGGTACGAGCGATCGAAGGCTTGCTCTCAGTGTTCGACTCTGCAGGTGATCGCGATCGCTCGGAATTCCCCGAATCCTATGACAAGGCCCGCCCAGGAGAAATCCTGATGAGCGAAGCAAGTGAAAAGTTCTTTGTGGGGTGCATCCTGACGAGCTGCGTTACCCTGGCAGAGCGGGACTCCACCCTTTCGCCAGCGGAGCGTAAGAAAGCCGTACACACCTACACGGAACAGGCCAGTGACTGGCTCGAGGCGGCGACCCGTGCGGCCGAGGACTGGACGAGCAATCAAATGAAGAACTCCAGCCAACTCGCATCGAGGGTCGCCGCAGAGGGTGAGATCAGGATCAAAAGGACGGAACAACTGCAGCATTATCTACCGCCACGCCCACGTGAGGCTGCCATGATGGGCGACGTACTTCTGTGCAAGGCGCTGATCCAGAAGGCGATCGAACTGGCGCCGAATGATCCAGACCAGTACCAAATCGCCGACCTATTGACCACGGCCCCGGAGAGTCTTCGGGATCCTGATCTCGCGCTGAAATTGGCCCAGAGGGCCGTCGAGCTGAAGCCGGGCGAGGCCATGTGCAAGCAATCGCTGGGTTGGGCGCTCTACCGAAGCGGCGACTGGAAAGGCAGCATCGAGACGCTGAGAAAGCAGCCAAGTGCTGAAAGCGGTTTTGTCTTGGCGATGGCGTACTGGCAACTGGGCGAAAAGGCCGAGGCCAAGGCCCGCTTAGATCAAGGGAACGAGTGGCTGAAGGGCTACGAGCAGCGGTGCGAAGAACGGCGAAAACAGGGAAAGGCGACCTGGCCCCCACCCTCGATGCTGAAGCGTTTCCAAGCTGAGGCGACCGCTCTACTGACGTCGGCCCCTGCGCCTGTACAACAGAAACCAGTTCCCAAAGCGGAAGAACAATCCAAGGAACAGCACGAACAGGCATTGCTGAAATCCGCCCCAGCACCCCAACCGCCCGATCCTGCTGCAATAGAAAAGGAGAAGACCGAAGAAAAGCCGAACGCGGAAAGCTGAAAGCGGCCCTCACCCACGGGCGTGGAGCCAGTTCCACTCTCCGAGTTCCGCTTTCCACTTCCCGCTTCAGAGAAAAGCGGCCAGGGAGGCCCAAGGCGCCAACCCGGTTCCTCCCCGGCCCGGTGTTCCCCGCACGCTCACTTACGCTGCGCGCTGGGGGCTCACGCTGTTTTTATTTTACCACCGCCACCAACTATCGAGGAGTCTGAATATGTCCGTTAACCTGTTCAATCGCCTTCGTTCCGGTGCCACGCGAACCACTGGCCGAACCTTGTCACGCCGCGGTCGCAGACGCGTTTTCGAGGCGCTCGAAGACCGCCAGATGCTCAACGGGAGCAGTCTGCTCCAGATCCTGAGTAACCCCACACCAGCCGACTCGGACTCTTTTGGGCAGTCGGTGGCGGTATCGGGAAACACGGTGGTCATGGGGGCGTCCGGGGATGACACCGGCGCGACGGGCGCCGGCGCCGCCTATATCTTCGACGCTACCGGCAATCTACTCCGGACGCTCAACAACCCCACACCGGCTG
>CAYSCH010000449.1:0-7199 GCA_964429355.1 uncultured Planctomycetaceae bacterium
CGTCAACTGGGCCATTCCATCGAATCGGGAGCTTACGACGTGGTCCACGAACGAAGCTTCAGGCACAGTCCAGACTTCCGCCGATTTGCCATGTCGCAAATTTAGCAGGAAAAAAAACAAACCGGCTGCCTACAGCCGCCCGAGGCTCTCCCAGAGGCTCTCGTAAGCGCGAACCATTCGAATCAGAGAGAACTGGCTGGCAGCGCGGAATCGATTGGCTTGTGCCAGACTCTCTGCAAGAGAAGAACTGGACATGATTGTAACTAGCTTTTCAGAAAAGACTTGCGTTTGGCCGTAGGGTGCGGTTTGGGGGCCAGTCTGGTCGCCTAGCAGTTCGCTGTTTCCTTCCGCTTCCGTAGTCAGGACAGGCAAGCCGCAAGCCATGGCCTGCAAGACGACGTTGGGCATGCCCTCCCATCTCGATGGCAGAACCAGCAGGGCACTTGCGGCGAGGATCTCGGCTACATCGGGACGCCATCCGGCGAAGTGTACGCGGTCGGCAATGCCAAGCTGCTGGGCTTGACTTTCCAACTGGCCGCGTTGCCTGCCACTGCCGACAATCAGCAAATCGCTGTGCGGGACACGGGGAAGCCAATGCTGGGCGGTCTCCAGAAGCCAAGGGAGACCTTTCTGTGGTTCCAGTCGCCCAACAAAGGTGATCGCCCGCCGTCCGGACGGAAAGCCCAATGCGGCCAGATCGATGGGTGCACTAGTGACCGCAGGCTCGATTCCGTTAGGAATGACGACCACCCGGTCTTCTGGCAATCCAGCCTGGCGGACCGAGAAATCGGCGACGGCCTGACTCACACAGACATGGCGATCGACAAGGCGCTGGGTCCAACGGTCGAGCCACAGGTGCCAGCGCGCGTGTTTCTCCGCCACGCGGATGCCCGACACGACGTGGGGAACCCCGGCAAGTCGACCTGCGAGACGGCCCACGAAATTGGCATGAAACAGGAATGTCTGAAGAACCTGCGGAGATTGTCGGACCATTAGTTTCCGCAATTGGCGGAGCGTTCCCGGAAATTGCCGGGGGCGACTGGCACCGCAGCAGTGGATCGGTATCCCTGCGGCTTCGAGCGGTTCTACGCATGACGCCTGCGGATCCTGGGGACGTGGTCCGAGGCAGTAGACCGCCGGGTCGAAACGCTCCCGATCAAGCCCCAAAGCCAGATGTTGGAGGCAACGTTCCGCGCCACCCACGTCAAGGTCGGTGATGCACAGGGCCACGCGAATCGGCGACATGGGATTTCTCGACGGCAATGGAAATGTCTTCGGATTGGGGCTCTGCCACGTGCCCGAGGGGAAGCTTATACTCAGTGAGGAGCTTGCGGTAAACCTCAGGCAGCCGAACACGAGCGGCACCCTCAGAACGGAGCATGTACCGTTCATGATAATTCCTGAGGCATCGCCATGAATTTGGTTTTTTGAGCCGCGGCCCAAATCACCGCTGGCCTCCACCTTCGCCGTTGGAGTGCTGCCTGGGCTGCTTAAGATCTCGCGGAACACGATGGACGATATCGGCCACTACGACTACGAATTGCCGAAGGAATTGGTTGCCCAGTCCCCGCTCCTGGTCCGTAGTGATGCGCGGCTTCTGTTGGTGGATCGTCAGCGTAAGTCGTTGTTGCACAACTATGTACGCGATCTCCCCGAGCTTCTCCGAGAGGGCGACTGTCTTGTGCTCAACGACACGCGGGTCGTGCCGGCACGGTTGGTGGGCTATCGAACGCAGACGGGAGGACGTTGGGAGGGACTGTTCCTGGAAGCAGGCCCGACGGGCCATTGGCGGATCCTCTGCAAGACCCGCGGCAGGCTTGCACCGGGTGAGACAGTCACCCTGGTGAACGCCGAGGGGACGGAGGACGTCGAGCTCGAAATGGGAACCAAGGAGCCAGGGGGAGTCTGGGTAGTCCGGCCGAGGTCGGACGAGGCCACGTTTCGGCTCCTCGATCGGATCGGCAGGGTTCCGCTGCCGCCCTACATTCGCAAGGGCCAGATGGTGGAGTCGGACCGGAAGAACTATCAGACGGTCTATGCCCGCACACCCGGTGCCGTGGCGGCCCCGACGGCGGGGCTCCATTTCACCGAGTCGCTGCTGTCCAGGATTCAAGCCCGAGGCATCGGGATCGTCCATGTGACGCTCCACGTGGGAATGGGAACGTTCCGTCCGATCGAGACCGACTCGCTCAGCAAGCACGAGATGCATGGTGAATGGGGCTGCCTGGAGGCAGAAGCGGTCGACCGGCTTGTCGATTGTCGCCAGAGTGGCGGGCGGATCGTTGCGGTCGGCACGACGTCGGTGCGACTGCTGGAAACGGCAGCGGCAGATGGAACGCTTCGGGCGTTCTGTGGAGACACGAATCTGTTCATTCGGCCCCCCTACCAGTTCAAGGCCGTGGACGCAATGATGACCAACTTCCATTTGCCCCGGACGACTCTCCTCGTGCTCGTGCGGACTTTCGGGGGCGACGACCTGGTCATGAGGGCGTATGAGGAAGCTGTTCGGGAAGAGTATCGATTCTACAGCTATGGCGATGCCATGCTGATTGTGTGATGGGAATGAAGCTCGGTGACGGAAGTTGGCGAAATTCTGGGCCGCGAGCGTGAAATGGCCAAACTCTGGCGAGTTCGGCTACGAGGTCGGTTACGAGTTCCGTTGCGAGTTTGGTTACAAGGAATTGGAGCGTGTCTGAAATGTCCACCGAACGAGTGCTGGTCGTGCCGACGGAGTTGTTCCATAAGCTGGGCTATTTTCAGGGTTTCTGCGGCGATGTCGATCGCTATCTGCCCGAGCTGCTCAGCCCCAGCAATACCAGCTATCGGCCCCGCTCCGAGGTGGAGACGGATCCCGGTTACAAGCAACTGATTCCGTATGTCATCTTCTGCCACCGCGACGGCTCCGGAAGACAGCAGGTTCTTCAGTACACACGCGGGACGGGCCAGGGAGAGGGACGGCTGCACCGAAAACACAGTGTGGGCATCGGTGGGCATATCGCGTCGACGGACGCCTGCAGCAACGGCTGCCCTTATGCCGAAGGGATGCGGCGGGAACTGGAGGAAGAAGTTGCCATCGAGACTCCCTACACCGATCGGCGGGCCGGGCTGATCAACGACGATGAAACGGAGGTGGGGCAGGTTCACCTGGGAGTGGTGCACCTGTTCGAAGTGGAAACACCATCGGTCCATCCACGGGAAACAGAGATCGTCGAATGCGGATTCCGTCCGGTGGACGATATCCTGGCCGACCTGAGCGGATTCGAGACATGGTCGGAGATCTGCATGCGGGCGATCTTCGGGAAGTGAGTGGGCAGGGGGGACTCGCCAATGAACAAGTGGGTTCAGAAATCCGGCTTGAGCACCTTGCTCAAGGCTTCGACGAAGAAGAACTCGCCCCACATGACAGACTGGTCCACGCCGAGATTCTTCCGGGTGTGGTAGACACCGTGTTTCAGGATTCCTTCCCAGCCGGGCGTCCTGTCGGCAAGATACTCG
The DNA here is from genome assembly GCA_964429355.1 of uncultured Planctomycetaceae bacterium. Classification (GTDB taxonomy): domain Bacteria; phylum Planctomycetota; class Planctomycetia; order Pirellulales; family Thermoguttaceae; genus JAAYAY01. Next base: position 3,496 of record CAYSCH010000449.1, read on the forward strand.
GGCTCTCGGGCTCGACAAGGATTGAAAAGGTCCGGCGAATCGGGGAGAATCAAGGGTTTCGGTCGTTTCTTCGTGACGTGAGACGAGGGCGGTTGTCCTGTGGGACATTTCCGCACATTGCCGGCCGGGCGTCACACAGACCAATTCACTGTTGCCCTGCTCCGCCATGTCCCAGCCGCCGTTTCATATCGTTCTCTACCAGCCGGAGATTCCCCACAACACGGGTGCGATCGGCCGGACTTGTGTCGCATTGGGCGCCAAATTGTGGCTGGTTCGGCCACTGGGGTTTCAGCTTGACGACAAGTACATACGACGGGCGGGGCTCGACTACTGGGAGTATCTCAACTGGGAAGTCGTCGACGACTGGAACGCTTTGCTGGAGGCGCTGGGCGATTTCCGGCCCTGGTTTCTGACGAAGACGGGCACGAGGGACTACACGGCTGCGGAATACAAATTCGGGGATGTGCTGGTCTTCGGCAGTGAGTCACGGGGTTTGCCGCCGCGTCTGCTTGAGGCGGATCTAGATCGCTGCCGGTTGATCCCCATGCGGCCGCAGGCGAGGTGCTTGAATCTTTCGGTGAGTGCAGGGATCGTGGCCTATGAGGTCCGGCGGCAGTTGGTGGCTGCGGGGAGCATGCCGGCGGAGCCCATGGTTTAGTCGGCGGGGACGCAGCGGTTGGCGGCCCAGGCGCGGAGGCCCTGGATGGATTCGTGCATGACGACCGAGAGGGGGCGGGTTCTTTCAACAGCCTCGAGGATATGCTCGGTGACGAATTCCTGGCCGTCGGAAAAGGCGGCGTACATGCCGGAGAGGATCGCCTGTTCAATCTCGGCGCCGGTGAAGCCTTCGGTGGCCTTGGCCAGCCGATCGACGTCGAATTGATTTTTGTCTCTGCCTCGGCGGCGGAGATGGATGGCGAAGATGGTTTTGCGATAGCGTTCCTTGGGCAGGTCGATGAAGAAGATCTCGTCGAAGCGGCCTTTTCGCATCAGTTCGGGGGGAAGGTCGGAGATGTTATTGGCCGTGGCGATCATGAAGATCGGATGGCGGTGGTCCTGCATCCAGGAGAGGAGGGTACCGAACATTCGCTGCGAGAGGCCGCCGTCGGCCGAATTCGATCCGGCCGAGGCGAAGGCCTTTTCGATTTCGTCGATCCAGAGCACGACGGGCGCCAGCGATGCGGCCTGGGCGAGGGCCTCGCGGAGCCGGGCTTCGCTTTCGCCGATATATTTCTGATAGAGCACCCCGGGGTCCATCCGCAGCAGCGGCATGCGCCAGGCGCTGGCGACGACCTTGGCACAGAGGCTCTTGCCGCAGCCCTGGACGCCGAGGAGGAGGATTCCCCTGGGCGGGTCGAGGCCGAACTTCTTGGCGGCCGCGTTGAACCCGCCGCGGCGCTGGTTGAGCCACTTCTTCAGGTTGGTCAACCCGCCGATGTCTTCCGGGGCGACGTCGGCGATGATGGTTTCCAGGCAGCCGGTGGTGCTGAGGCGATTGCGCTTGGCGTCCATGACACGGTTGAGGTCGTCGGCGTCGAGGACGTTGTCGCCGTGGACGGCGGCGGCCACAAGCCGGCCGGCCTCGGAGGCCGTCAGCCCACGGAGCATCTGGACGAGCTGATCCATCTGTCGATTGGTGAGCTTCACGGCGATTTCAGTCATGCCACGATCGGCGGCCGCACCGAGGGCATTCTGGACAACCTCCTTCATTTCCTGTTCATCGGGCCAGCCGACGTCGAAGGGGACGGTCAGGCGTCGCGAGTCGGGACGGAGCGAGCCGGAGTCGACCAGAATCAGGGTCCAGAGGCGGGAATCGGGGGAAAAATACAGGTCGCGAAGAAAGCGGGCAACCTGGGCATCGGCGCAGAGGGGCGCGATATCTTTGAACAGATAGACGATGGGGTAGGACGAGTCGCGGATGTAGCGCAGAGCGGGGAGGATCGCGCCTGGTTTGACCAGTTCGCTTCTTGCGGCCGGGGGAGCCGTCACCAATCCGTCTGTGACCGACCACTCGGCCAGCGGCCGGCTCATTTTGGCAACCACTTCTCGCACCACTCGCACGGCCCGGGGCTCGTCGGGCGTTTCGATAGAGATGATCGGGTTCTTGGCGCGGATGAGGAGTTCAAGTTCTTCTTTGTTCATAGGAACGGGTGGCCTTACGGCGTGGTGGACCGGCAAGGCGGTTCGACGATTCGACGGACTGTCGTGGTATTCGTCGGATGCCCGGCCGGCTTGACCTCCTAGGCGTAGAAGGATTCACGGGCGAACTCGAGGTCTCCATAGATATCGAGGATTTTGGCAAGACCGACGAGCGCAATGACGTCGGCGGCGGGTCCGGAGATCGACGCCAATTTTACGGTGCCGCCTTTACGGCGCAGTTTTGTCTGCAGCGAGACCAGACGTCCGATGCCCATGCTCGAGAGGCTGTCGAGGTATCGGCAATCGATGATGATCTTGGCCCTGCCCGCGTCGAGGTGTTTTTGGATCTCGCGATCGAACTCGTCGGTCGTGGTTGAATCGAGACTGCCGCGGAGGAGGACGGCGAGGATGTCGCCGTCGATGATCCGGGCGTCGAAGAAGGGATCTTGGGTCATGCAGCATTTCTCCGTTAGGGTCGGAAGGCATTATGGCGGAAGAGGGGGGTGGGGGGAAGAAGAGATTTGAGATTTTGGAGCTGACAAGAGCGCCGATCGTGCCCACCCATGCCGGTGGGGGACTGCTACCTTTTGTCAGGGCGACTTGGGGGTGAGGCAGGCGTGTTGGGCAGCAGTGACTACTTCTGCCGGACTTCGCGTTCGGCCAGGACTTCGTTGGTGAGCGGCTTGCCGTCTTCGAACTCGCGGATATTGGAGAGGGTGGTCGCAGCAATCTGCCCCAGAGCTTCCCGTGTGAAGAATCCCTGGTGGGCGGTGATGAGCACGTTGGGAAAAGTCAGCAGCCGGGCGAAGACGTCGTCTTGGATCACGCGTTCGGAGAGGTCCTCGAAGAACAGGCTTTCTTCCTCTTCGTACACATCCAGGCCCAGAGCGCCGAGACGTTCCGACTTGAGTGCATGGATTGCCGCGCGTGTGTCGATGAGGGCACCGCGGCTGGTGTTGATGAGCATGCAGCGCGGCTTGACTTTCTTGAGCCACTCGGCGTTGACGAGGTGATAAGTTTCGGGAGTCAGGGGGCAATGGAGGGTGATCACGTCGGACTCGGCGGCCAACTGGTCGAGGGAAACGTACTCGGCAAACCGGCGCAATGGATCGTTGGGATAGGGATCGTAGGCGAGAATCCGGCAGCCGAATCCGTGCATGATCTCGCCAACGATGGTTCCGATCCTGCCGGTGCCGAGGATCCCAATCGTCTTGGAGTGAAGTTCGACCCCCAAGAGGCCCTCGAGGGCCATATTGCCTTCGCGGACTCGGGCGTAGGCACGGTGGATCTTTCGGTTCAGGGAGAGGATCATCGCGACAGCATGCTCGGCGACCGCGTGGGGGGAATAGGCGGGCACGCGTACGACCTTGATTCCCAGGTCCGCGGCCGTGTGGAGATCCACGTTATTGAAGCCGGCGCATCGCAGGGCGACCAGATCGGTTCCTCCCTCTCGTAGCGACCGCAGCACCGGCGCATCGACCCGGTCGTGAACGAAGACGCAGACGACGGGAAAGCCGGCCGCCAGGGGGGCCGTCTGCGAGTTGAGGACAGGCTCGATGAAGGTG
>CAYSCH010000450.1:0-7170 GCA_964429355.1 uncultured Planctomycetaceae bacterium
TGTCAGTGACAGCCAGAATCGATACCAGTTTGTCAGCGGTGGTAGGGTTGGTTTGCCGGAGGTTGGGGGCAGCCAGGAGGGAGGCGTCGAGTGGCGATCGGGCGAGAGTTGGACTATTGTAGGCTGGACGGGGAGTCGTCCGTGGTGATGGTTCAATAGCGACTCGGAGGAGGAGTAGGCGCTCCTCCTCCGAGACTTGACCTTTCGGGAGCAAGACCTCCCGTGGGCCCATCTCAGCATGCTCTGAATTCGGATTCTGATCAAGAGGGCGCCATTGGTCACAGCCGCAAGTGGGTGGGCCGGTTGCGGCGTTGTCTGCTGAAGGGGTGTGAGCGATACTTTCGGCCCTCCCATCCTTGCTGCCGCTATTGCAGTGGGGATTGCTCGCGGGGAGCCCGGCGATGGTCGCGATGGCGTGCTGCGCGGCGTTATCGGCGGACGGAAGGGGGCCGAGAGCGTCGCCGGGAGCAATGCCGACAGTATCGCCAGCGCTCGAAGGAACGGCGAACCAGTTTGGCCGAGGCGGAAGAATGTGGCTGCGAGGGCCATCACAACGGGTCTTCGGAACAAGAATCTTTCTGCGATCGTCCGGGCTGTTACACCTGGTTTGAGATTTCCTCGCGCAGTCCCCAGCAGAGATTCTGTAGCTTGTTATGCCGTCAGGCGTTACGCGCCGTGCTGGTGCGCGAGGCGCGATGGCGCAGGAGCGAGCCTTCGTTCCAGCGGCCGCAAGCCGCGTTCTCCTGGCGTGGGCCGTAATCGGTGTGCGCCGTATTGCCAGGCCGATGCTCGGTGCATTTGATGGAGTCAGACGTCTCATGAAGCGTCGAGAGTACGGGTTCCAGAGGCGAATGGAGAAGAGGCCTTTTCTTTCAGCATGGTTTTGGCGAGTGGAGAGCAAGATGAACGGTTACCGCTGGAAACAGCCGAGCCAGGTATCGCTGGACGAGCTGGATCTGGGCTTTCGCCGCTATCGACTCCAGCGTGGGGAGGCGGAGCAGATCATGCTCCGTTCCTTCCAGCGTTATGGTCAGTTGTCGCCGGTGGTCGTCTGCACGGTCGACGGGCGCCTGATGCTGATTGATGGATTCAAGCGTTACGCAGCGGCTTGCCAACTGAAAGGCATGAACAGCCTGTGGGCGCGTCCGCTCGAGGCCGATGCGAGCACGGCCAAGGCGGCCGTCTATACGCTCAACGCCTTGAGCGGTCCGGTGCAAGCTTTGGAGGAGGCATGGATCGTTCACGCGCTGGTTCGCGAGGACGGTTTATCCCAGCCCGCCGTGGCCAGTCTGTTGGGGCGGCACAAGAGCTGGGTCTGCCGGCGGCTGGCCATGTTGGAGAAGTTGGCCGAGCCGGCTCGCGAAGATCTGGGGCTGGGACTGATTTCTCCCACCGTGGCACGGCAGTTGACACGGTTGCCCGCGGGCAACCAGGCCGAGGTGGTCCAGACGGCTCGTCGCGAGTCGCTCACAGCGGCCGAAGTTCGCGGGGTGGTGGAGTTGTTGTTGTCGGCGGGAACCCAAGAGAAACGCAATTTCGTGCTGGAAAAACCGCGTCAGGCATTGGAGCAGCACCACGGGGAGGCGAGCCCAAGCTGGGACCCGCGGATGAGCACGGCCGGCAATCGCCTTTCCCAGCAGTTGGTTCGGTTGTTGGACTTGCTGGCGGGCATGCAGTCATGGCTCCGCTACCGCGGACGGGGCGCGTTGCGGTTGTGCGACCGCCAGCCGTTGCGTCCGGGCTTCGAACGACTGCTGGCCGAGAGTCGTCAGGTGGCGGAGTTGACCGAGGATTTTCTAGGGGAGTTGGATCTGCCATGAGCGAGAACCTGGATCACGAAATTGTTCGGCGATTTCACTCGGGCCAGCCGGAGCGGTCCATCGCGCGTGACTTGGGTGTCGGCCGCAGTCGGGTACGCCGTGTGCTGGCGGCCCATCTCCAGGCCCGCAGCGGCCCGCAACCCGCCTCGCCGCTGCCTGGCGTGCGGCCGAAGCGGAACAGCCAGTTGGACGATTACCAAACCATGATGTGTGACCTCTTGGTCCGCTACCCGCACATCACGGCCGTGCGGATGTTTGAGGAGTTGCAGTCTGCCGGATTCAAGGGCAGCTACTCGCTGGTGCGGGACGGCTTGCGTCAGATCCGTCCGGCCCCAGTTCGGCCGCCGGTCGAGCGTTTCGAAACCGCCCCGGGCAAGCAGGCGCAGATGGACTACGCCCAGTACGACCTGGACTTCAGCGAAGACGGCCGGCGGCGCGTGTACCTGTTCAGTTATGTTCTGGCCTGGTCGCGGCGGCAGTATCTGTGTTTTACCGAAAACCAGGACTTCGCCACCACGATCCGCCAGCACGTGCGGGCCTTCGAGCACCTGGGCGGAGTGGCGGCAACATGCCTGTACGACAACATGAAGGTGGTGGTGGCGAGGTATGAAGATGGCGAGCCGATTTATAACACACGGTTCCTGGCCTTCGCCACACACTACGGCTACCGGCCTGTCGCTTGCCGGCCCCGGCGGCCAGAAACGAAGGGCAAGGTCGAACGGCCGTTCCACTATGTGGAAAACAACTTCCTCAATGGGCGCAGCTTCCGCTCGCTGGAACATCTCAACGAGTGCACCCGCCGCTGGCTGGCCGAGGTGGCCGACGTGCGAATCCACCGGAAAACGGGCCGCCGTCCTCTCGACGCGCATGCCGAGGAACAACCCCACCTGATTCCGCTGCCCGTCAATCCCTACGACGTGGCGGAAGTCGTCTACCGCTCGGTCGATTGCGAAGGCCTCGTCGCTTTCCGGCACAATCAATACTCGGTGCCGTGGCAATATATCGGGCAGGTGCTGCCGGTCCGCGTGACGGAAGACGAGTTGATCGTCTACGGCCCCCAGCTCGAGGAGTTGGCTCGCCATCGCCTGCTGCCAAGCGGTTCGGAGTCCCAGTCTCGCATCCTGCCGGAGCATCGCCCGACAAGAAACTGCCAGCAACAGATCGACCAGTTGCGTCAGAGCTTCGCCGAATTCGGCGAGGTGGGAGAGCGTTTTCTGGTCGGCCTGCTGGCGGCACACCGCCAGGGCAAGTCGCAGGGACGGCAGATCCTGGCCCTCAGGGCCCACTATCATCACCACGACCTGGTAGCGGCTCTGGAGCGTGCCGTAACCTACGGAGCGTACTCCTTCGCGGCGGTGGAACGGATTCTGAACGTCGCCGCCGAGCCGAAGACCACCCTCCAGACCCTGGCAGATCGCGAGAAAGATCACCTCAGGCGATTGATGAAAGAGACTTCAGTCCGCCCGCGCCAAACGGGCGATTACCAAAAACTGTTGTTCGAAAATCAAGACGATGGCCAAAAAGACGAATCCCCTCAGAAAGGCCCAGGCGACGAAGAGTCCCCTTCCCCCGGCGGACCTTCGAACGAAGATCCTGGAACACTTCCAGACCCTGCGAGTCCCGATGACGGAGCAGCAACTGGATGACGCCTTGGCCCGGGCCGAGCGCGAGGGGCTGTCCCATCTCCAACTCGTCCACGACCTGATCGCCGACCAGGCCACCGCACGGCGTCAGCGAAGCATCGAACGCCGCATTGAGGAGGCCTGCTTCCGCGACAGCGGCACCCTGGAAAGCTTCGATTGGCAGTTCAATGCGAAAGCGATCGACCGCGTACGGATCGAAGAGTTGGCCAGCGGCGAGTTCGTTCGTCGCGGAGAGAACCTGGTCAAGGTGGGGCAAAGCGGCGTAGGAAAGAGCCATCTGATTCAAGGATTGGGACGTCGACTCTGCCAGATCGGCTATCGGGTCCGCTATACGACCAGTGCCAATCTGGTCAAGGATCTGGCCAAATCGCGTGCCGACGACACGTTAACACGGCGACTCCGCTACTACGGGCATTTCGATCTATTGATCATCGACGAGTTCGGCTTCGAGAAGCTGGAGCGGACCGACTGCCCTCAGGCCGCCAATCTGCTGTACAAGGTGATCGAAATCCGCTATCCCCGCCGCAGCATCGCCCTGGTGACCAACGTCGACTTCGAGGCCTGGAATGACTACCTCGGAGATCCCCCGCTGGCCATGGCCTTCCTCGATCGGGTCGTCGATGGAGCCATCGTGCTGAAGATCGAAGGCAAGTCGTACCGGGCACACCGCGCACGGCGACTTGACCGAAAGAACACCAGTGGACCTTCCTGACGAGGCAAGCCGCTGTCTCATGCCCAGCCTCGACTATCAGAAGCTCCGCAGCGAAGTCCCCATCGAACAGGTACTTCGGCTGCTCGGCTTCCGCGCTTCGCGCCGCCGTGGTACGGCCTTCCGCGGCCCCTGCCCGATTCACACCCCGTCGGACGCTGAGGACCCCTGCTTCTCGGTCGACCTTGAGCGGAACCTCTTCCGCTGCTTCCACTGCGGTGCGGCAGGGAATCAACTCGATCTATGGCGATTGGCCCAAAGGCGGCCACTCTATCCCGCCTCCCTTCAGCTCTGCAATCAACTGGGCATCCAGCCCCCGTGGCTCATCTCACCTTACCCCCAGCGGAAACCTAAATCCCGCAACACTGCCCCTCTTTCGACCCGCCGGGCAACCCGCTAACCGGTACCACCACCGCTGACAAACTGGTACCGATTCTGGCTGCCACCGACATGCATGCAGGGGGAGGGGACTCGTCCCCCTGCTCGCCCGGAGGAGCCGGGCGAAACCGAGCGAGGTGGCAGGCCGGCAGCGCGCACCGCTGGCAGGATGCCTCGGCCACCGGGTTGGAAGCGGAGGCGTTGCGTCTCCAGTTGGATATCCGTATTACTTTAGGTGGATGTCTTGGCCTTTCTTGTTGAGGAGGGTTTTGTCGCATGGTCAGATGTCGGTCTTCCGGCTTTCCCGGTACGGCGCGGCACGACCTGCGGCTGGGCGATCGTGGCGACGAATCCCTTGCAGTCGCAGGCGGCGACGGTGCGATGCTCGCCGGGCGAGAGCTCCCGCGGGGCGGGCAGCCCTTCGGACCGGCAGACCTCGCTGAGGGAACGGATCGTGCGGCTGCCGCCGGGCAGCTTGGCCACGGACTTCGTGCCATTGGGGTGTTCGCCCTTGCGGCGCTGGCCGGTAGCCTTCACCCGCAGACGGAGCAGTTTGGCCTCCGTGCTCTTGGGGATGGCGTAGCGGTAGGGCTCGCCGGCGATCAGCATCTGCCAGGCGATGGTCGCCAGCTTCCTGGCCGCGGCCGTTACGGCCACGTTGCGGTTCTTCTTCTTCGCCAGGCGGCGGAAGAAGTGTCCCAGGGGTCCGGGGTGCTTGTCAAGGTGCTGAGCCGCCTCGATCAGCATCCAACGGGCGTGCGAGTTGCCCTGCTTGGTGATCGGCCCGTGGTAACAATGGTCGGCCGACTGTTTGGTCGAGGGCACCAGCCCCAGGTAGGCGGCGGCGTGGTCGGCGTCGCGAAAGCGCGTTGGATCGCCCCAGGCAGCAAGAATCGCCATGGCCGTCGCTGCGTCCACGCCCGGCAAAGTCATCAGCAGCTTGGCGGCCTCACTGGCGTAGGCCCGGCGAGCCAGCTCTTCGTCCAGTAAGTCGATCTCCTTCTGGACGTGTTCCATCTGCCGCAGGTCGAGATCGACCAACTCGCGAGCCTGTTCGTCCATTTCCAGGCCCGCCAGCCATTCCAGCGCGGATGGGGTAAAGAGCCTGGCTGGCGTTTCGATCAGACGCGTGGCGAGCACGCTGTGGATCCGGTTCCGCATGGCGGTCCGCATACCCACCAACGCGCTGCGTCGCCCGGTGATCTCGCACAGCCGCCGCCTGGCTCGGGGCACCTTCGAACTGCCCGTGCCGCAGGATCCCCAGTCGCCGTCGATCGAAATCCGCGGCAGCGAACTGTCGATGCTGCTCGACGGGATCGAGCTCGAAGGCCGTCGTCGACGGCGGCGGTACGAGCGGGCGGGCGTGCCAGCCTGAGTTAGCCGGTCAAGCGGGGCTGTTTCGGGACAAGTTCATGGGGTAACCTGAAGAATTGCAGTCGACGATTCTTCAGGAGACGCTCCATGGAATTGGGACACCTGGAGAGAGACGAGTGCCGATTCGGTTTCTTCTTCGTCCACGTGGGCCGCGAGTATCTGATCGACGACCACTACTGCGTCAACCCGGCACGCGACTGCCGCAAGGTCCACATCGGGTTCTGGGAGCGGGTCGAGTCGCCCGGGAATAAGCTCGACCTATGGCGGCGATTCCGGGCCGCGTTCACCCTCGACGGGCGGTTCGAGGAGATCACGCTTTGCGAGAAGGACCGGCATGGCTGCACCTCGGTCGCCCGGGCCTGGTGTGAGCATTTCGGCCAGCGGTTCGAGATCTTCCGAGAGCGTTATGAACAGATCAAGGCGATCGGCCGGCGGAGCATGCCGTCAGATGTGCCGGCACCACGTCCGGTCAAGATCGTGAAGTATGCCAGCCAAGAGCCGCTCGACGCATCGTCGACCGGGATTCGCGTAGGGCGTAACGATCCATGTCCCTGTGGCAGCGGGCGGAAGTTCAAGCGTTGTTGCGGGCGCGGTTGAGTCGCCTGAAAAAATCCTGAAAAAGTGTTCGAACAGGGGTAGCGCGATTGGCCGCGATGGATTATCTTGCAGACAGTCAACGGAAACGCCCCGTGCGGCTGCACGTTGCAGCTTGCCCAGCACCTGCGAAAACGCCTCGGCCACCCTGCAAAAACGATCTTCCACCTCAATAATCATCGCGAGGACTCCTGTGGTAGGGCATTAAAACATTCTGTAAACGCCTTAATGTTTTACCCAGGAGTCCGCCTTTGTGTCACCATCGGCAACAATACAACCTGCTATTTGTCACACTGCGCTGGTTGCGTAATATGTGGGAGCGCGCGGAAGCGGTTGCAACCAGTTTCTTAAGGGGACAGGGGACAGGAATCAGGAGTCGGGAGTAAGGGGTGATTGTGGGCGGTGGTGTGAGGGAGCACGGAGCAGGGAGATGGGAGATCGGAGATCGGAGATGAGAGGGGACGGGAGAGGGGGGACAGGGGCCGAGGGCGTCGTATATCCTTTAGTGGCAACTCGCAGTCGTCGTGGCATGACTTAGGGTACTATCCCCTGCCACAACTGCCAGAAATAGAGACTCCCGAACCCTTTATCCGTCTCAACACTGGCAATCCAGTTCGAGGTGTATCCCTGCTGCCATCAGACTGCCACCGCG
>CAYSCH010000451.1:0-7143 GCA_964429355.1 uncultured Planctomycetaceae bacterium
GAAGCGTCTGGCCGTCCTCTGCCCACCTCACCTGGCCGAGCAGTGGCAAACCGAGCTTCGCGACAAGTTCCACGTCGACGCCGAATTGGTCCTCTCCAGCACCGTCTCCCGCCTCGAACGGAATTGTTCCCTGGGCCGGTCGCTGTTCGAGGTCTATCCCCACGTGGTCGTCTCCATCGACTTCATCAAGTCCGATCGGCGCCGCGACGAGTTCCTCCGCACCTGCCCGGAACTGGTAATTGTCGACGAGGCCCATACCTGCGCCTTCGCCGGTGTGAACAAGGGCGGACGCCATCAGCGTCACCAGCTCCTCAAAGGGCTTTCCGCCGACCCCGATCGCCACCTGCTCCTCGTCACCGCCACTCCCCACAGCGGCAACGAAGAGGCCTTCCGCTCGCTCCTCGGCATCCTCAGCCCCGAGCTATCCGAATTGCCGGAAGATCTGACCGGCAAACACAACGAACACCACCGCCGCCATCTGGCCCGGTATTTCGTCCAGCGCCGCCGAGCCGACATCCGCCACTACCTCCAGGCCGACACTCCCTTCCCCGATCGGGAAGAGGCTGAAGAATCCTACAAGCTCTCCCCCGAATACAAGAAGCTCTTCCACCGCGTGTTGGAATATGCCCGCGAAACCGTACTCGATCCCGACGGCGCACGCCATCGCCAGCGGGTTCGCTGGTGGTCGGCCCTGGCCCTGCTCCGCTCGTTGGCTTCCAGCCCGGCCGCCGCCGCGGCAACGCTCCGCAGCCGTGCCGCAGTCGCCGACACCGACACGGCGGAAGATGCCGACCAGATCGCACTCCGCACGATCCTCGACCAGGAGGAAGATGAGAGCGCCGAGCGGATGGACGCCGTCCCCGGCAGCGACATCGGCGAGTTGGCCAGCGACCAGTCCAACCATCGGCGCCGATTGCAGGACATGGCCCGCCAGGCCGATGAGCTCAAGGGCAAACTCGACGCCAAGCTCCAGACGGCCGTCAAGCTCATTAAGGCCCTGCTTAAGGACGGATTCCGGCCGATCGTCTTCTGCCGGTTCATCCCCACGGCCGAATACGTGGCCGAGCAACTCCGCGAGGCGCTGCCCAAGAAGGTCGAAATTGCCGCGGTCACCGGCACCCTGCCGCCAGCCGAGCGCGAACAGCGCGTGGCCCAGCTCGCCACCGCAGAAAACCGCATCCTCGTCTGCACCGACTGCCTCAGCGAAGGTGTCAACCTTCAGGACCATTTCGACGCCGTGGTCCACTACGATCTCTCCTGGAACCCCACCCGCCACGAACAGCGGGAAGGCCGCGTCGACCGCTACGGGCAGAACAAGTCCAAGGTTCGTGTGCTCACCTACTATGGCGTCGACAATCAGATCGATGGCATCGTGCTCGACGTACTCCTCCGCAAGCATACGAAGATCCGCAGCTCGCTGGGCATTTCGGTCCCCGTGCCGGTCAACACGGAGCAAATCATTGAGGCGGTCTTCGAGGGCCTCCTGCTTCGCGAGCAGTCCGGATCCCCGAAGGACCAGTTCCTGCCCGGTTTTGATGACTACTTCAAGCCCCGGAAAGAGGACATCCACAGCAAGTGGGACGCCGCCTCCGAACGCGAAAAACGCTCCCGCACCATGTTCGCCCAGGAGACGATCAAGACCGACGAAGTTGCCCGCGAACTGGACGCCATGCGGGCGGCAATCGGCTCGGCTGATCTGGTTGCCGGGTTCACCCAGACGGCCCTCAAGGCCCACGGAGCCTTCGTCACTGCGAAGCAAGACTTCGTGGAGATCGACCTGAAAGAAGTTGCCCGCGGTCTGCACGACCGTATTGGCAAGAGCGACAAGCTCAGAGCTCGGTTCGAGTTGCCGGTGGGCGACGACACGATCTACCTCTCCCGCACGCATCCGGTGGTCGAATCGCTGGCCACCTACGTGATGGATACGGCCCTCGATCCCGAGAGCGAGAGTATCGCGCGGCGATGTGGCGTGATTCGCACTCGGTCCGTCCAGCGGCGCACGACGCTCTTGCTCGTTCGCTTCCGCTATCACATCGTCACGCTCCGTCCGGACGAGCCGCCCCAGCCGCTCCTGGCCGAAGACTGCAAGGTGGTCGGATTTGCCGGCTCGCCTCAGAATGCCGAGTGGCTCCCCCTCGACACGGCCGAGGCCTTGCTCAAGGTCGAGCCCGACGAAAACGTCAACGCTGATCAGGCCCGCGACTTCATCGCCAAGGTCGTCGAAGGCTACGACCACATCAAAGCCTTCCTCGACGAACTGGCCGAAGCCCAGGGCAAAGAACTCCTCGACGCCCACGTTCGCGTTCGTGAGGCAACCAGCCGAAAGGAGCGGAAGGTTCAGTACGACGTCGAGCCGAATCTGCCGCCGGACGTGTTGGGGATCTACGTGTACCTACCAGCGAATCAATAGGCGCAACCTCATGGCCAAAGGACGATCATCACACATGGGAATAGGGCGAGGCCGATTCCGCAAAGCTCTGCGAGCGGTGCTCCTCGCCCGACACTCAACGAACGATTTGGAGGCTCTTGTTCGCCAGCACTTCGCCTGGTCTTGCGTCTATTGCGGGGTGTCAGGCGAAAAAGAGAGGCTCCAGTTGGATCATCTTTGGCCGGAAGCGCAAGGCGGATGCATGGTCTTGGGGAACGTGGTCCCCTGCTGTCCGACCTGCAATTCAGATCGGCGCGACACCCCCTGGCATAAGTTCCTGAATACGTCGCAGCGGGTCCGCGCGGCCCGGTCGCCTGAGGAAATTCAGCATCAGATTCAGTGCATTTCCGCATACATGGAAGCCCATGGGAACGATACACCGCCCTCGTGGGAGGCATCTCTCACGACCGACGAACTGCAACTGCTCGAAGACTTCGACCTGCTACTCGCGGCAATCAGTGACGGGGCCCTGGCCCGTGCCGGCACGGTCAAAAAGTCGCACGTCGTTTTCGATCGTCCGGCGGAGATGTTCGAGCAGATGGTCGATCTGGCACGGAGCTTCCTGAAGACCAACACGGTATAGAAAATGCAAACCAAACGCCAAAACCTTTTCACCACCATCCGCACCGAGGGTGCCATTCTCCCGGCCGACCTGCTCGGGCGTGTCGCCGAAGGCGACAAAGACCTGGAAGGCCTTCGGCCCGAAGACTACCACCTCAGCGGCGAGAAGCTCAACGAGGCGATCAACCGTGCGTGGAACCGGCTGCTCGGCTCCTGGCAGGCCTTTCAGACGGCCAAGGCAAAACTGCCCGACGACGATTCGGCCACTTCGGTCACCCGGGAAAAATGGCTCCTGCCGCTGTTTCGCGAGCTGGACTACGGCCGCCTCACGACCGCTAAGGCGGTGGAGATCGACGAAAAGTCCTATCCTATCTCCCATTCCTGGGAACACACGCCCATCCATCTGCTCGGCTGGGGAATCGACCTCGACCATCGCACGCGCGGCGTCGCCGGCGCAGCCACAACCAGCCCGCACAGCATGGTCCAGGAGCTCTTGAACCGGTCCGACAACTATCTCTGGGCCTTCCTTTCCAATGGCAAGCTCTTGCGGATCCTCCGCGACAACAAGAGCCTCACCCGTCAGGCCTTCGTCGAGTTCGACCTCGAAGCCATGATGGATGGTGAAGTTTATGCCGATTTCTCCCTTCTCTGGTTGCTTTGCCATCAGTCAAGAGTCGAGGCAGAAGGGAGCAGGGAGTCGGCAGCAGGGAAAGACGAAGAGGCCGCGCCCCCGACTCCCGATTCCCGACTCCCTACTCCCCACACCTGCTGGTTGGAAAAATGGTCCCAGTCCGCCCAGCAACAGGGCACCCGGGCGCTGGAGCAGCTTCGCAAGGGTGTCGAGCAGGCCATCTCGGCCCTCGGCCGCGGGTTCCTGGCCCACCCGAAGAATGCCCCCCTTCGCGACAAGCTCTACGCGGGAACCCTCTCGGCACAAGACTACTACCGCCAGCTTCTGCGAATGGTCTATCGGCTCTTGTTCCTGTTCGTGGCCGAAGACCGCCAGTTGCTCCTGGACCCGAAGTCAGGCGAAGATGCCCGCGATCGCTACACCCAGTACTACTCGACCGCCCGGCTCCGCCGCCTGGCCGAGCGGCAGCGGGGCACTCGCCACAGCGATCTCTACCACGGGCTGATCCTCGTCATGGACAAGCTCGGCTCCGACGAAGGCTGCCCCGAGTTGGGCCTCCCGGCACTCGGCAGCTTCCTCTGGTCGCAGCAGGCTATCGCCGATCTGGCCGGCGGCCATATTGCCAACACCGATTTGATCTCGGCCGTTCGTGAGCTGGCCTTCACTGTCGACGGCAACGTGCTCCGCGCGGTCGACTACAAGAACCTGGGCGCCGAGGAACTTGGCAGCGTCTACGAGTCGCTCCTGGAACTCCACCCCAAGATCAACCAGGACGCCGGCACCTTTGAACTCGGTACCGCCGCCGGCCACGAGCGCAAGACCACCGGCAGCTACTACACGCCCACCAGCTTGATCAATTGCCTCCTCGATTCGGCCCTCGATCCCGTGTTGGATGAAGCGGTCAAAGGGAGTCGGGAAAAGAAATCCGACTCGCAATCTCCCTCCTCCCCGACTCCCGACTCCCGATTCCCGACTCCCACCCCCGAACAACGCATTCTCAATCTGAAAATCTGCGACCCCGCTTGCGGCTCCGGCCACTTCCTCATCGCGGCCGCCCACCGCGTCGGCAAGCGGCTGGCGGCGGTCCGCACGGGCGACGAGGAGCCGGCCCCCGGTGCCGTCCGCGCGGCCGTCCGCGACGCCATCGGCCGCTGCATCTTCGGCGTCGACATCAACCCCATGGCTGTCGAACTGTGCAAGATCAACCTCTGGCTCGAATCGATCACGCCCGGCAAACCCCTTTCGTTCCTCGACCACCATATCCAGTGCGGTAACAGCCTGCTCGGCGCCACGCCGGCCCTCTTGAAGAAGGGCATTCCCGACGCGGCCTTTGAGGCAATCGAGGGCGACGACAAGAAAACTTGCGCGGCCATGAAGCGGCAGAACCGCGACGAACGCAGCGGCCAGATGACCTTCTTCATGGGTGGCGACAAGCCCTGGGACCGCATGGGCGACCTAGCCGCCAGTGCGGCCAACCTTGAACAAGGTGACGAAGACACCGTTGCCGGCGTCCGCAGCAAGCAGGAGCGTTACGAGAGATTGGTTAAGTCCACCGGCTACCTGTTCAGCCGCTTCTGGGCCGACACTTGGTGTGCCGCCTTCGTCTGGAAGAAGACGAGACCCCCATCTTCTTCTTCCCATTCCCCTTTGCCCGCTGCCCAATCCCCGCCCTCCGGCTTCGACTACGGCATCACGGAAGAAGTCTTTCGAAAGATCGAGAAGAACCCGCACGACTGTGCGCCCTGGATGCGTGAGGAGATCCAGCGGCTCGCGAAGCAGTATCAGTTCTTTCACTGGCACTTGGCGTTTCCGCAGGTGTTCTTCGTGCCGGTTGACCTGGACAAACCGGAAAATGAGCAAACCGGCTGGAATGGCGGGTTTAGCGTAGTGCTTGGAAATCCGCCGTGGGATATGGTTGAGTTTAACGCAAGAGAATTCTTCGCGTCACGTTCAACCGAGATTGCGAACACGGCTTCTAACCATCTGCGTACCCAGATGACCAGTGCGACTCAGAATTCCGACATTCGCCTGGAAAGAGAGTGTCGCGAAGCACAACGTCAAGTCTCTGGGCTGCGACATTCGATTCAGAACGCAGGACGTTATGTCCTGTCCGCAAAGGGAAGAACGAACCTATATCCCGTGTTTCTCGAACACTTCTCCACAATCGTACGGCCTCTCGGCTGCACCGGGATCATCATTCCGTCTTCAATCGCTTTCGAGGCATACAGCTCGCCACTTTTTCAGGAACTTCTTACTACACGTCGGTTGAAATCGTATCTTGATCTGGAGAATCGGGACGGAATCTTTCCACAGGTCCATCGCAGTTATCGGTTTTGCCTGCTCACGACTGGCGGAGCATCACGTGTTTCCACGGAGTTCACGTTCTGTTTCTTTGCTCACGATGTAACAGAGCTACGCAATCCAGGGCGTCAACTGGCACTCTCTCTAGAGGACATAGCCACTTGCAGCCCTAACACTCTCACGCCTCCCATTGTAGTCAATTCGCGCGACCATGCTTTGTGTATGGCCGCCTACCGCAAACTCGGGGTTCTCATTGAACGAAAGAGTGGAGAGACAAATTCCTGGCGGATATCTGTTAATCGCATGTTTAGTATGTCGGATGGGCGCGGGCTCTTTCAGACGGCGAAACCTGTTAATCTACCAACAACTGTCGCCGGTTGGCGTGAGTTGTACACTGGAAGAGCGATTCACATTTTCGATCACCGGTTCGCGACGTTCATAGACGCCGGATGGCGGTCGGTCATAGCAGACGAGAAACTAGATCCCCAGTTTCGCGTTCAGGCTCAGTACCGGGTTGCAGAAGAGGAGCTCGCAAAACGAGTCGCCGCAAAGAGGCCGGCCCGGTGGTTTCTGGCATTTCGAGAGGTCGCTCGCGCGACGGATGAACGCACTGTCATTGCTGCTATCACTCCGAGGCAAGCAAGTGAAACGACGATGCGGAACGTTTTCACGGACCTGCCAGACGTGACGGCCTTGGCAAGCTTTCTCGGCATGCTGGGGAGCTACGTGTTTGACTATTTTGCACGTCAAAAGATCATAGGGATACATCTGATTGCGAGCATATTTGAGCAGCTTCCTGCGTTGCCTCCTGAGACCTTTGACTCTGACGCCGAATGGACCGAAGGCGGTTCTGTCCGCGACTGGCTGATAGAGCGAATCATCGAATTGACGTACACAGCGTGGGACCTCGAGGCATTCGCAAAGGACTGCAGTTACCACGGACCACCGTTCCGCTGGGATGAGGACCGACGATTTCTGTTGCGGTGCGAACTGGATGCCGCCTACTTCCATCTGTACCTGGGTATGCCCAATGGGTCGGGCATAGCGAGTCCCCAACTCCGCGAGCTGTTCCCCACGCCGCGCGACGCCGTCGACTACATCATGGAAACCTTCCCCATCGTCAAGCGGAAGGACGTGAAGAAGCACGGCGAGTACCGGACGAAGCGAGTGATCCTCGAAATCTACGACGCGATGCAACAGGCCATCGACGCCGGCCAGCCCT
>CAYSCH010000452.1:0-7106 GCA_964429355.1 uncultured Planctomycetaceae bacterium
AAAATGGCCGCTTTTCAGGCGCCCCTATCTGGCCGGTTTTGAGCGCCCCCTGACACTGCGCAAGCTGCGATAGCGCGCGGAGGCGGTTGCAGGCAAACCAATTAGACCCTTCTGGGCTCGCCATGGATCACAACGAATTCTGGCAGATCATCGAGTCAGCCAAAGAAAAGCACCCCGAGCACTGCGAAAACCAGGTGAGCGCGATCCACGACCGATTGTCTGCTTTGGAACCTGCCGCGATCATCGAGTTCAACGGAATCTTGAGGGAGTGCCTCGATCGAGCCTATTCATGGGATCTTTGGGGGGCCGCGTACTTGATGAACGGCGGCTGCTCCGACGACGGTTTCATGGACTTTCGCGGCTGGCTGATTTCGCGCGGTCGCGACGTATACGAACGGGCGTTGGCCGATCCGGATTCTCTGGCCGACGTGTTCGACTCATCGCAAGACGACTATGAGCTTCAGTCAATGCTGAGCGTTGCGTACCAAGCGTACAACGCCCGCACTGGGCAGGAGATGCCTCCCGGAACACGCACCTTTCCCGGGTTGGCCGGTGAACGCTGGCGAGAGGAGGATCTGCACGAGCGCTATCCGCGCATCGATCGAATCCTCTGCAATTCGCGAGCCAACGCCCCGGACCCGATCGAACAGCTCCGCGTTTGGGCCGCTCCCAGCCAGGAACTGCCTCAGCGTTTGGCGGCATTCTTCGTGCTTTCGCAGATGACGCCCATGCCGGAATGGGCAATTCCTATTCTCGAGCGGGCTCTTGAGGAAGCCGATCCGCAGATACGCCGCGCTGCTCAGAGTGCCTTGAAGTCTATTCAGGGGGAGCCGTGACGTGTCCGGGCTACTAAACCCTCGAGCACGGATCGTTGAAGTCTAAGGACTCCGTCCCTTCGTAGGGGCCGCTGTTGTGTTCGTTGTCCGATTCCACACTGCAATGCCCCCCGCAACCAACAGCACGACTAGGCTCAGTATCGCCAATAAGGGCGCCACCCAATTCGCGAGGACCGGTTTGTCGGGGATGACCGCCAGGGCGGCCCCGATCCCGACTGCTGCCCAGAAAAACCAGGCCACCAGTTCAAGGGCCCTTCCGCGAATCGGTCTGCCTTGAACAATTCCCAGCGCGAATCCTGCGGCGGCCAGGACCAGAAAGAAGCCGAAGAGATAGCGGGCCGATCGATAGACGGCCTCAACGACGGCAAATTGCCACGCGGGAAGGGCCCCGCCGCCGAGGAAATGGGTGACCGCAAACACCGCCAGGCTCATGGCCAAGGTCAAGTCAAGTGCGGCAATCTCGATCCACCATCGAGCTCGGAACGCACCGACTACGCCCAGCTTCCTGATCCGCGACACAGATTGTCGAACGAAACGCTTCGTCGCCAGCAGATCGATGCAGCCGATCAGTGCGAAGGATCCTGCCTTGGGAAGCCCGAATACGCTGACAACCAGAATAGCCAGCGCGAGAGCAGAGAAGACGCCCATCGGAGGCATCCAGCCGGCCGGCAAATCGGCGTTCATTCGGCGAAAGCCGATGTCGAAGATCCAGAGAGAACGCCTGAGACGTTTCATGGCCTTGGTCGGTCGCCGGAAGGACTTCGTTGTCCTGGCATTGCTACCGGGTGATTCTGTCACGATAGTTCGTGGGGCGTCAAGACGCAACCAACATGTTCGGCGAGCTCCTCGCCGTACGGCGATTCCCATCCAGTCGATATCTCGGGCACGAATATCGAGTACCACACATCTGCGGCAGGTTGCAGCGCGTCAGAAACACCTCTTGCATTAGCGCGGCTTGGGCGGCCATAGAATCCAGTCGCCCCGGTAGCAGGCCTCCGTACAACGTTCCGCCGCCTCACTCGGCGGCATCCAGACGTCAACACAAGTATACTCGTCGTCGGGTGGCGTGCCCCCATCATCCACTCGATCGACACCAACGGAATAGAGGACGGGACGCCCGTCAGTAAAGCGGTACTTGATGGGGCCGCCGTCGAATCGATCCGGCGGAAGGGCCGGCAGCAAATTGGGTGTTAACTGGCCAAGACTCTGCGGCCAGTTGCCGATTCTGCGTCGGTACCGCTCCAAGGCGATCGCCACGCGAACGGCGTCGTAGCGCTGCCGCGAGAACTGGCCCATCAGGAAGTCTCCCTGGTTGATCCAGCGCATCATCAAGAATGCAGGCGCATAACGAACGACCGCCAGCGAGGATAACTCGCGGAAGCGATGGTCCAGCACGAAGTCCTTTTGCCTCCAGAGCGGCAACCTGCTTTCCGCTTCAGCCTCGTCAAGGATTTTCATGCAGAATCGATCCATTTCCCGGCGACCGACCGTCAGAACGGGAGCCAGGAGCACTACGGGCAGCGAATCGATTCGTTTCTCCCAGGGCCGTTCGCTCAAAGGTCGGCACAGACAGATCAGTTGGGGTGATACCTCTCTCGTTAGATAACCGCCTCCTCGACCATTGTCGGTATACATGCGCTGAATCTTGTCACGAATAACAGCGCGTTCCCAGTCGGCTCGAACCTGGAAGTCCTCGGGATGATCAACTTTCGCAAGGCACGCCGAAAGCTCAGCCAGATCTTCGTCCGTCAAACAATGTGCATTCTCGGCCAGGATAGCTCCGATGGTATCGCTGGTAAGATTCAGTTGCGCGACCATGAACACGTGGTGACTGAAGATCCCGGCGTCTTGGCAGTGCCGCACCATCCCGATCAGTGCCCTCACGTCGGCAACAGCCGAACGACCGTCGCCAACCCGGGCCGCTCGGTAGCTGTCGGCTCTCAGAAGATAGGCAAATGTCCGCAAGTGCAGCAAGTGACGTGAAGGCAAATCGGCGACCATGGGGTTCTCGTCGGTCACAACGGGAACAAGCAAATCGCCAGACCCATTCTCGCAATAGACTGGCGGGACGACTTGATCGGCAGGATCGTTATACTGGAACGCCAGCCGGGGACGCTCGGTGGCCTGGCGAATCAGGTCCAGTGCCTCGTCAATCTCTACCGTGTAGTCGAGCAGCGTGTCCCAATGGTCGTCGCCTGGGTTCGTCTGCCAGAAGCGGTACGGATCCAGCGGTTCAATTCTCTCCGTGCCGCTCCTCGATTCTATCACCGAGAGGCCTTTGGGAATCGGCTTGAGCTTCAGAAGTGCCGCGCGATACATGGGCCACGCCGCCTCGGCCTCGGGAACCGCCTTAGCCTCGGCATTCATATCCGCCAGGTAATTCCGTCTGATCGTTGGTTTCCCGATCAGGAACCGAACGAAATACACGACATAGGCCAACGCGAGAACGGCAATCGACCACTGCACGATCTGAACCGTGCGTCCAACAACCCGCCACGCCAACGGCCGGGCTCGCCGTTTCTCACGGCGGATTCGCCGCGCCGCCTTCTTTGGAGACTCCATTCGCTCGACCAATTCGTCGACGGGCCCGCCACAAGCGAGGTCCTTCGTCAATCGATCCGACAGCTCGCGGGCAACGACGATCCTCTCCGATCGCCAGAGTCCGGTTCCAAGAACAGTCCTGAGCGCATAGTCCTGCAACGCTCGTGGCAAACCTGATTGCATCAGCAGGCCTTTGGCGTCGTATCGGCCCGTGACACGTAGCTGAAGAAGGTCCGGCAGCGGTGTGTGGACAAGCCGAACCAGAAAGGGACGCGAGCGGTCATCGCGCGATTCGGTAACCGGACTCATAACGCCGCTCCAAGTCAAACCCAAAGAGCGTCGCCCCCCGAGGTCCACATTACCTTCTCGCGCAACATGCGCCCAGCGTTTTGCACGCGGTTCCGCGGTGGCGTCGGCCGATATCGAAGATCCAGAGAACGCCTTCGGACCGTTGCATGACCACAACAAACGACTCAACAGCGTCATTATGTGCGAAAATTGGAACTATTGAGCGGTGTGCTCTTCAGGACCGGGGCAATGTCGGCCCTGCTGCGATTCCGAATACGTCTCTTGAGGGCTAAGATGGCCGCGACCAGCAGGACAATTCCACTGAGCCCACCGAGTGCGGGGGCAACGCAATTGACCAGCACGGGATCGCGCCGGGATCAACCGGACTGGAACAGCCAGTAAAAAGTCGTACGAGAAGTTACGCCTGGAATCGACGCGTCGCCCTCCCGACACGCCCCTGGCCTTCTGTATCAGAACCAGCGTAAAGACTCCCGACGAATTTACACGCCCCGTGGCCCGGCTCTCTGAGCCGGGGCCCGCCGACCTTTCGCGTCTCTGGCAGTCCAATCGTACGATCCGCGACCAGCGGGAGCAGGCCACCACCGTTCGAGCGGCAATTCGTGACCAACCTTCGGTCGGTGCCCACCGGCGGCCCTGCCGCCCGCTCCAGATACCAGGCCACCACGTCCTGCCGATCGGTAAAATGCACCAGCGGCGCCTCGGGCAGATCGATCCCATTGGCCGCCGCGAGCGTGTTGGCTTCCACCTCCGACTCCGCGGGCTGCAAGGGCCATGGGCCATGGTGGATCTGGCCGCGGCACAGCAATCCGCGAGGATTGATCGCGTAGCGACAGTACCGCTCCGTGAGCCAGTAATCCAGGCTCCCCCGAGCCACAACGTAAGGCGGCCCGACTGGGCGGTAACGGACTGGGTCGGGCTCGATAGGCCAGTAAGAAAACCCGAACTGGTGCCACGACATGAACATGCTCCACGGGCACCGCGGCAGGGGCCACTGTCGCTGAGCGTTGGGCGTCATCCCCGGTTCAACTCCTGACACTCTCCTCGGCGGCCTTCAGTGCGTGCTCCTCCACCAGGAGGGGCAACTGCTCGTGGACCCAGTCGGCCATGTTCCGCTCTTCGTGAGGGTTTTCGAGGATCGGAATCAGAGCTTTTTCCATGGCGTAGGCGTCCTGGAGCCAGGCCGCGAGCGTTTCTCGGTGGGTCATGACTATCTCTCCTTGTTTCACGAGCCTTGCACGTCCCACAGTATCGACGTGTCAAAACCCCACCTATGCAACTCTCATTCCCAAACAGAACTCATCCGCCGTGCCAACTCCTCGGCGGTGCCACTGCTTGCTTGCAAGCAGTGCCAGTCCATGGGATCGATGACCGAGGCTGGCGTGCCGGTTCCTCGGCGGTGCCACTGCTTGCTTGCAAGCAGTGCCAACCGGAACAGGGGAGCCCGCGCCCCCGAGAACGCACGCCGGGCCCATCCCCCCAATTCCTGTCCATCCCTCGGCGCATCTCGCCCGCCCCAATTCCTCAATCCCCACGCCCGGTCCTGAACCGAACCTCAACAGGTTCAAGGCCTGCGCCCCGGCCACTCTGAAAGCCGTGGAACCACGCGCAGTTAAGCCAGAAATGGTATTCGTGGTCCGGCAGCAGGTTCACACGCACGGTCCAGGTCCGGCAGGCCCGGTCGTAGAAAGGCGTTCCCACAACCTCCGGGTACTGCTCGCCGCCGCCGCACATCGACCACGATCCGTCGCGCATCGGCTGATCGAAAACGACGCGAATCTCCTTCAGCGACGGGTCCACCCGCTCGTCGCTCGACGACACCAAAAGTGACACTTGGCCCGGGTCGATCGGGCTCAGAAATCCCCGCCCGCGACCTGGTCGACCACGATCGCGCGACCCCCTGGGGCGCCCCGCGGCGCCCAGGTTTTGCCCGGCCCCCGGCCCCGCGCTGGCTCGGACAGGTTAGTTATCCTGGCCTATCCCACGGGCCATCCCACCCCAGATCCCCCGTACGGGTCAGGCTGCTGGCCAGGAGAATCACGGTTGGCGCGGCCGTGAGGACCACCCGTTCGGTTGCTCAAAATGCGGTGGTTTGAGGGGACACTGCGAGAACGACCAAGTTCACGCGGCGGGCGCGTGTGACATTGACTTCGATACCAGCGTTCCCTCTCGCTCGCGTGCAACGCCAAGTTACGCCGTCCTATTCGATCCGGATGTTCGAGATCTTCGTTCCCGGTGGTAGATGGCGCACTTGCTCGTGGATCTGTCCCTGCATGGACGCATGCACGCGAATGTCACACGGTCGTAGGTTGTCGTCCGAAAGGTCGCCACCAAGTATCAGCGGATGATCCGGACTATAGCATTCTCCGGGCGCCAATGTCTTTCCCTTGTCACGCAAGTCGCGAACCACAAACGTCAATAGCAGCTTTTTTCTGGTTTCACGATCGGCGAGTAGAGTCCAAAGCTCCTTTTCCGAGTCAGCCAGTGCCTCAACCTTTCCGTTGATCATGTCAAGAAAGTGGAATCTTCTCGACTCGTCAACGAGAATCAAATCACCCATCGCGGTCGCGCGAACGACGGAATACTTTGTTCCTTGAACTATGCCTACTACGGAAAGCCCGTGAGTCGTTCCACCGCCAAAGGCAAAAAGCGTGCCTATGCATACTATCGGTGTATTGGAACCGACGCCTATCGTTTTGGCGGTGAGCGAATCTGCTGGAACAAGCAAGTCCGCACCGACTTGCTGGAAGCGGCCGTGTGGGAAGACGTGTGTGCCCTTCTGCGAGATCCCGATCGTGTCCGCCAAGAGTATCAGCGGCGATTGAACGAAGAACCGAGTAAGCAAGTTGCTCAGACCGAGCAGCTCTCGGCGATGGTCCAAAAGTTAAAACGTGGTATCGCCCGATTAATCGATGCCTATGAAGATGGGCTTCTCACGAAGGCCGAGTTTGAACCGCGGTTGTGTAACGCAAAGAACCGTCTCAGCAAACTCGAGGCAGAGATCCAAGCGGCCTCTGGACGAGTGGTTCGAGCAGGAAGTGAAACCACGTCTTCGCGGTCGGGCTTACCTGATCCGGTATGCGGACGACTTCGTCATCGGGTTTACGCACGAAGACGATGCACGACGCGTACTGGAAGTCTTGCCGAAACGCTTTGGCAAGTATGGCCTGACCCTTCACCCGGACAAGACCCGGCTCGTTCCTTTCCGCCGACCTCCTCGGAGGGCGACCGGTAAGGGCGATGACGGGAATCACCGACCGGGGACGTTCGACCTGCTGGGCTTCACCCATCATTGGGGACGCTCCCGACGCGGGTCCTGGGTAATCACGCGACAGACAGCTTCCAAACGCTTGAGCCGGGCGATAAAGAACAACGTTCCGCTTAATTATTGGTTTTTCAAGATTTGGTCTTCTAGTGTTCGGA
>CAYSCH010000453.1:0-7092 GCA_964429355.1 uncultured Planctomycetaceae bacterium
GCTATCCCGGATGGACGCCAGAGCAAGAAAACCAATAATTAAGCGGAACGTTGATTTTCTAAACTGGTTCCGTCTCCCTACGATGGAACCGCTTCGCCTCCCCCTCCGAGGAACGTGGATCCGGGCCTCTGGCGCACCTTTCATCGTGAGTTGACCGAACGGACTGGTACGCTTGAAGACCTCCTTCGACAGGCGTCGTCCCAGGAACTTCGCGACGAAACGGCGCGCCAGTTGGCCCGTGTTCTTCACACCATCAAGTCGGCAGCCATGGTCGTGCCCGTTGAACAGGTCACTCGCTGCACCCATCTGGGTGAGAGCCTCGTGGAAAAGTGGCAAATGGGCCAAGGCCCGGGCATTCAGGTATCGCTGGAGACGTACGTCGGTTGGCTCAGGGCCCTCGTTTCCGCTACCGACCAGATCCACCCCATCCTGGACCGTGCCGCCGCCCTCGAAGTCGAAATGAACGCCTACCTGCAGTAGTTCACGTAGGACAGGTTGATGGCCTGTCCTTCACGTCGCCATGCGTGATTGGTGGACCGGTAGTCGTCACAAAAACCTTGCCCCACTCTGGCTGGAGGTACCGGCTTCAGCCATCCGTCCACGTCTTCTCCCACGTTGCGGGAATGAAGAAATCTTCGATAGTCCCGTAGGCTTGCCGCGCTGGTTGGAGTACCGGCTTCAGCCATCCGTCCGTCCTTCCGCGCCTCGGCATCTCCCGCGCCCGATGGCCCCTGGCCCGCGCCCCCCCATCTTCCATCTTCCATCTTCCATCTTCCATCTCCCATCTCCCATCTCCCATCTTCCATCTCCGATCTCCCTGCTCCCTGCTCCCTGCTCCGTGCTCCCCGCTCCCTGTTCCCTCGATCGGGTGTATCGGCGCGTTATACTAACTCGATCAGCGGGTAGTTTCTGCCAAAAGTCTTCTCTATACTGTGTCTGGCGGGCGTCGCGATTCTTGGACAAGACGCGATCGACTTCCCCCGGCACTGCACCACGGCGATCTCGTCCACCTCGACGTTCGCTGGTCCTTTTGGTTTCCCTGTAAGAGGGGTTTTCCGCCTCTCCAGGGCAGTTCCAAGAGCTGCCAGAACGCGGGAGTTTCTAACCGGCATGGGGGCCGACCGCCTCTGTGGCTCCACTGGCAGCTCTGACCTCCCTCGGCGAGCGGGCAGACCACTCTTACTTCAAAGAGGTCTCCATCTGCGAAGGAGTTTGTCATGCCCGCCAAGAAGCTCAAACGGTTCCTGGACGAAAACCACGTGCGCTACGTTTCGATTCGCCATTCTCCGGCCTATACGGCCCAGGAGACGGCCGCTTCAGCCCACATTCCGGGACGCGAACTGGCCAAAACAGTGATGCTCTACGTCGATGGCGAAATGGCCATGGCGGTGCTCCCCTCAACCCGAATGCTCGACCTGGAATTGCTCCGTCACCAGATCGATGCGGAGTCGGTGACGCTGGCCACGGAAAACCAGTTCAAAGATCGATTTCCGGATTGCGAAGCGGGCGCCATGCCCCCCTTCGGCAATCTCTACCGGGTTCCCGTCTACGTCGACCGGAGCCTGACCCTCGACGAGCAGATCGCGTTCAACGCCGGCTCCCATGCCGAGTTGATTCAACTGGCCTACGAGGACTTTGAAAACCTCGTTCACCCCATCGTGGCCGAGTTTGCCTACACATCGAAGGTTCGTGTCTGATTGAGTTGCGTGATTCCAGGCGGGAAGAGTTGACAGGCACCCTGTGCGGGGAATCCTGCAAGGCTATTTGTGTATGGGGGTCGCAAACCACGCCCTTCGCTACGCTCAGGGACGTGCCACCCCGGGGGGCCACGGGGGTATCACGTGTGGTGGGCAAGGCCGCGAGGCTATCTTCAGGACGACAGTTTTTCCGCGAATCACCGCAGGCCATTTAGAATCCGCCGAGGAGTGCGATTCGCACTCTTGAGCCGTCCTTCCGGCAGGTTGCCGCGAGCGAGCCCGTCGAACATAATCGATTCGCTGCCAACCCCATAGAGCTTCGAAGGTTTCGCCGGAAGGAACATTCAAGTGAGATCGCGTGGCGTGCTACTGAGACGGGAAACGATCATCCTGGCCTTCGCGTTATCGTGGACGCACCTCGAGGCGGCCGAAGCGGTAACCATCTTCCAGCCGTCCAGCGCAAGGGTCTGGAACGCCGACGAAAACCAGACTTTCGTCTGGCGCCCGCAATGCAGCAACAACAGCGCGGATCATCAGCTTGCGGGTGGATTCGAGTGGGAGCGCGACTCCCGCGGCTTTGTGGCCTCTGGCAAGGCCTGGGTGGGAGAACAGTACCGCGACGGCCTGATGATGCTCGCCTTTCCGGACGGAAACGTGCTCCATGCGCGGTGGAAGGTGCAGATTCCCGAGGGCCAACAATTTCGCGTCTGCTATTCGCTCACCAACCAGGCGGCCGCATCGAGCACCAATGGGCTGAAGTTCACCGTCACCGCAGCAGACGCCGGCGGCAACGAGAAGACGATTCTCGAACATATCCTGCCGCCGGGCGACAGCAAGCTCCATTGGGTGGAGTTTCAGCCCGACTTCCCCGTTGAATCGATCACGTTCACCCATGACAATCTCGGGCAGGAACACTGGGATGTTTTGTGGTTCCGGCCGGAAGTCACCGATTCCAAGGGAGCGGAGACTACGGATATCGTCCGCGTCATGCCCAAGGCGGCGCCGGCCTCGCCCGAGCTTCTGCCTCCTCCCGCCAGCGCCGAGGCAGTGCGAGCGGCGATCTCCGATCTGGCCGAGACCTTCGGCACTCGCTACCGGCGAGCCCCGGAGTTCCTGGCCCGGTTGGAGCAGGTAGACTCGCTGCCGCAGGAACAGCAGGCTGCGCAACTGGCTGCCCTGCAGCACGAGGCCCTGTCGGCCAACCCCCTGGTCTGCGACCAGCCGATCCTGTTCGTCACCCGCCATCCGTATCGCAGCCACTACCACGCCATCGACACCCTGTTCCACACCGGCGAATTCAACGCCGACCGCGGCATCGCCCACGCCGACCTGTTCGAGGGGGGAGGGGCGATGAAGACCCTCGATCTGAAAACGGGGAAGGTCACGACGCTTCTGGAACTGCCCGAGGGAGTTGCCAGGGATCCGGACCTCCACTTCGACGCCCGGCGGATTGTGTTTGCCATGCGGAGGGCAAAGAGTGAGGACTATCACATCTATGAGATTGGCACGGACGGCAGCGGGCTGAGGCAACTCACCCGTGCGGAAGGGGTTTGCGACTTCGATCCAATCTACCTGCCCGACAACGGGATCGTGTTCTCGTCGACGCGGGAGCCGAAATACAACATGTGCTCCCGCGACAGCGCCGCCAACCTGTTCCGGATGGAACCTGACGGGGCCAATATCCACCAGATCACGAAGAACACCCTGTTCGACAATCATGCGGAATTGCTGCCCGACGGGCGGATCCTCTACGCCCGGTGGGAGTACGTGGATCGCAATTTCGGCGATGCCCACGGACTTTGGACCGTCAATCCGGACGGCACGAACCAGGCGGTCTACTGGGGCAACAACACGGCGGTGCCGGGCGCCGCCTTCAGCGCCCACCTCATTCCCGGCACCCAGCAAACGCTCTGCATTTTCGGGCCCCACCACGACCGGCTGTGGGGAGCCCTGGCGATGATCGACCGGCGTCTGGCCATCGATGGCCGGCCCGGAGTCGTGCGAACCTGGCCCGAGGAAGTGGCCGATTGGACCCGAATCGACGGCCCCTTCGAATGCGACACCACCACCCGGCTCCCCGTCAAGTATGCAGATCCCTGGCCGCTGAGCGACAAGTACTTCCTCTGCTCGCGCATGACCGGAAATGGCGAGCAGATGGGAATCTACCTGGTCGACGTTTTCGGCAACGAGGTGCTGCTCCATGCCGAACAGCCCGGCTGTTACGATCCGATGCCGATCAAGGCCCGTCTCCGTCCTCCGCTTGCTGCTGCCCGCTGCGACTTCGAAACGCCTCAGGGCGTGTTCTACGTGGCCAATGTCTACGAAGGCACGCACATGGCCGGCGTAGAGCCGGGCTCGGTCAAGTGGCTACGCGTGGTCGAGTCGCCCGAGAAGCGGCACTGGTCGCCGGGAAGCTGGAACGGGCAGGGCTATACGGCGCCCGCCATGAACTGGCACAGCCTGGAAAACAAGCGGATCCTCGGCAAGGTGCCCGTCGAACCGGACGGATCGGCCCATTTCGCCGTTCCCGCCGGCAAGTTCGTCTATTTCCAGTTGCTCGACGAGAACGAGATGATGGTCCAATCGATGCGCAGCGCCACGGTGCTGCAATCGGGCGAGCGAATCGGATGCACCGGGTGCCACGACGAACGCCGTACGGCCCCACCCTGGGTCGATCGGCCCGCGCCGCAGGCCATGATGCGGCCACCGAGCGCCCTCGAGCCCTGGTACGGCCCGCCGCGAGCGTTTGGATTCACGGCCGAGGTTCAGCCGGTCTTGGACAGGCACTGCGTGGAGTGCCACGACTACGGCAAACCTGCCGGCGAAAAACTCAATCTCGCCCCGGATCGGCTCATCACCTTCAACACCGCCTACAGCGAGCTCTGGCGGAAAGGCTACGTGACATGTGCGGGGGCCGGACCGGCGGAGATTCTCCAGGCTTACGCCTGGGGATCCCACGCGAGCCGGCTCGCGGGCGAGATCCGCCGTCCGACGATCGACGAGCACAAAAACATCCGGCTGAGCCAGGAGGAAATCGACCGCGTGATGACCTGGCTCGACCTGAACGGGGTGTATTACCCGACCTACGCCTGCGCCTATCCCGACAGCCTGACCGGACGCTGCCCCCTCGACAGCCGCCAGTTGGGCCGTCTGGCGGCGTTGGCAGGGTTGGATCTCGGCCGATTGCGCGACCACAACAACAATCCCGGTCTCCAGGTAAACTTCGATCGACCCAAACTGAGCCCCTGCCTGGCGAATCTGGCGGGCAAGAACGACCCGGCCTATCGGGAGGCCCTGGCGATCATCGAGGCGGGAAAACTCATGCTGGCCTCCAGGCCGCGGGCCGACATGCCCGGCTTTGAGCCCTGTGGCACTGACTGTCTCCGAGAGGCGAAATACGCCTCCCGCCTTGACCGCGAACAGGCGAACCGGCAAGCGATTCAGGCCGGCACGAAAGTCTACGACTGAGCCGCGCAGCCTTTCCCCGCCACTCCCGAATAGGGGTAGGGACGGCCGATTGAGTTCGGCCGCCCCTCCCTCCGAACCGTACGTGCGGTTTTCCCGCATACGGCTCTCCGGTCAGTAGGTTCCTGTGGATTGGACGAAGCGTACGTGGGATGCAGTCAGGCTGATGTACCCACTTTCCGCAAAGTAGGCGTTGGGCCAACGCTGCGTTCGAGAAAGGCGTTTGGGATTCCGTCGATGACGCTTCAGGAGCATCCGCCGCAGTCGGCGACGGATCTTACCGTCGTATTCTCGGAAGATGCGCCAGTAGCAGTGACGGAAGTAGTTGAACCAGCCCCGCGTCACTCGATTGATCCGCTGGATCATTACCTCCAGCGACTCACCCGATTTCCGCGGAGTCAGCTCGCGGATGCGGTCGACGAACTTCTGGTGGCTCTTCGCCCGCGGAAAGCGAAATTTGCCGCGAAAAGAATAGCCCAGAAACGAGAAGCTCTTTGCCCGCGAGTCCACGATGTGCGTCTTGGTCGGGTGCAGTTTCAGCCCATGGGCCTCCACCCATTGTTGGACCGCAGCCAAAGCAGCTTCCGCTTCGGCGAGCGTACGGCAAAGAATGACAAAGTCATCTGCGTAGCGCACCATCTGGAAACCAGCCTCAGCCATACGATGATCCAACGGGTTGAGATAGGCATTCGACAGGACCGGAGAGAGAACGGCTCCCTGGGGAACTCCGGCTTCTGGAGTCCAAGTCCGCAGGTTTTCCATAATCCCTTGGTCCAGAAACTGTTGTACCAGAGCCTGGACGCGGCGATCGGAGATCTTCTGTTTGATAATCTCCATCAGGCTGTCCTTCGGAATTGTGTCGAAGTAAGCCTGCAAATCCGCGTCCACGACGTACACATACCCGGCCGTGAGCAGACCTTCAACGCACCTCAGGGCATCATGGCAACTGCGACCGTGGCGAAAGCCAAAGCTTCGTTCATGAAACGTGTGGTCCAGAATCGGCTCGATCACGTGGACCAGGGCCGTTTGCACAACCCGGTCCCGTACCGTCGGGATTCCCAACGGACGTTTCTCCGAACTGCCCGGCTTGGGAATCCAGGCCCGACGCACCGGTGCGGGGACGTACCTGCCCTCGCGAAGTTGCGTTTCAAGCTCTTGGAGTTCCTCCCGTTCGTGTTCGGCAAAGCTTTCCACGGTTTGCCGGTCGACTCCTGCGGCGCCTCGCTTGCCCAGCACCTTGCCGGCCGAGCAGAAGAGGTTCAACTTGCTGTACACCTTATCGATCAGCGTGTGCCATTTACCTCCTTTCACCTTGTTGTCCACAAGTGTCGCCAACATGTGGTCCGTCCAAACCGCACGATGAGCCCACTGGTTGATCCCCGGTGTCTCTCCAGCCGGTGTAGCCGCAAACGGCACTGTGACTGGGATGTCCTCCTCTCGCCTCTTGGCAGCCGATTTACGTTCCTGCTGCCGCTTGCCAGAGGATTTACGTTTCTGCGATTTGGCCATCTCACATCTACCTTCCTGTTCCCCTTGACTCCACCGCGTTTTGCTGCACGGCTTCGTCGCTACTATGGGAACTCTGACTGCTGTCGGGCCGCTTCATCCGTCCTCGCCGATATCGCCAAGTTCGCTCCCGCCGGCGGGCGATACTCCGCCGGGGGGCCTGGACCATTGGTCAAGCAGTGTTCCACGCTGCTGTTAATAACGACTGGTGTCGTCCACGTCCTGTGCCCGACAGCTCTCCCTGCTTATCGCGTTTGATCTTCCGACCTTTCCGTCTCCAGCCACCATACTGCCATTTCGTCATGGTCGCTTTAGCACGTTACGTCACCGCCATGACTTGCCGCGTCTATCCCCCGGGCAGACAGCAACGGTCGAAGGGATTTGCCGTCGCGCGATCAAGGGTTCGGGCATCGCTAGGAGCCTC
>CAYSCH010000454.1:0-7019 GCA_964429355.1 uncultured Planctomycetaceae bacterium
ACCATCGGACAAACGCACTCGCCTGACTTCTTCTTCGCCGATTACCTTCTGTCGTGGGGCACGGCGAACCAAAGCCAATAACTTACTCTGATCTGGTGGGGGAGACAACCTTCGCGAAGAGTCCCATCATACCTTCGTCTCATGCCGCCATCCAAAAACCTCCGGGCGACCGTTTCCTGCACCGGACGGAATTGCCACCCGATCAAGGGGGTAAGTTGGTTGCCGCCGGCTATTCAAAATACGGTGGTTTGACAGGACAGTGGCTAACGACACGGGTGAGCGATAGCCGCTGGCAGCGCGCTCACGACTGCAGTCACAGCGGTCTGCAACCCATCACCGTCAAAACCGAAACGCATAGCGGCTGTTCGCTCCACCCGATTGTTAGCCCACCGGATCACTTTGTCCAAACTCCTCTCTGAGTGCATCAAAATCCTCCATCCGATGCCACCGAATATTGCGGACGAGTGGCAAACTCGAAATCGCTGAGTGGATGGTGGTCGCACCATCAGGCTGAATCCCTCGCTTCCGAGCACCAAATAACGAACCAACTAGTCCCACCTTCCGCTCAAGCTGACCAATCCAAACTGCCGGGTCGCCGCTGTCCGCGGGACGAAGGCCGAGAACAAAGTGATAGTCAGTGCCGCCAACGTGAAAGCCAAAATACCAACCAAAATCTTCCTGGCCTGGTTCTGCGTCAGTCTGGATGCCCCGCGCGCGAAGCCGCTCAATCAGGGCTCGAGCAACGTCGTCGCCGTAACAGCAATCGTTGATAAAATGATCCCTACGCTCCGTCATGTTGAACGACGGATCCTCAAACGTAACCATTGTGCGAATCTCTGCCATGCGCACGAAGTGGGCTAACGACTGCGATCACGCGGCGGCGACGAAAAGTCAACCATTTCAAACCCGGCCGTCATCGCCGCTCGCGTGCATCGCTTGGTTATCCGCCGCGATTCGTCGGTGGTATGAACGGTTCCTTCGGGTAACAAGATAAACCTGCCAACAATTATCTCGTTGAGGCTGTCGTCTGCATCCGGGTTGCACAACGTCCAGTGTTCGCATGGGCAGTCCGGTTTTGGTTTGCCAGTGTGTTCGCCCCAGTTGTTTATCCACCGACCCATCAAAACACCGAGTTCGTCAATAACCTCAACATCGCCATCGAGCATGTCGACGATGCCGTATGCGTTTGGCCTATTCTCATCGCAGCGTTGTTCGTAGCCGCTCATGCAAGCAAAGATCCATTGCGATCTGGATGGCAGCCCGTAGTCGTAGTCCGGGTCATATTCAGACATGATCGCAGCTAGGTTGCTGAAGTCTCGCCACTCGCAGGGCCAAGACATTAAGTGGACCTCGCGACGCTTAGGTTCTACGTTACGACTCTTCACGAACGCCCGAAGGCTGCGTAGGTGTACGCTTGAGATTTCATCTTTCTGAATGTAGTACGTTTCAGTCGGAACGGGTGGATCGCTCTCAACGTCGAGGTCTGTGTCAATCTCAATGCGGACGAACTTCATTCCACACGCATTCACTATTTCGCCGTGACTGCGGCGAACGGAAGAGGAAAGTGAGTCGCCACACGATGACTCTGTAGCATCGCCCGCAGTCCATTCGGACTTTTCATCCCGCGTGTCCTGTCGGCAACCGAAGATGCCAAGGAGCGAAAACACGACGAGGAGAATTGGCAGTTTCATGGATTTCACTTGGATAACTCGTTTTTCTACAGAAATCCCCTTTTGCCGGGCTGGCGCAAGTGACGCTACCGCGATGTGTGGGCCCCGTCAAGTGGCTCGGGACGAAAATTCCGCCCGCAGGGGAGGCAGACGCAGCCTGGCATTTGATGCATAACCACGGGTATTCCGGTGTTATCCCGATCTGGATAAACAGGAAAACCAGATATGGCGGATCGCGGTGATCATCTGCACGAGGTGCTCGACGGCTATGCCAAGTTCCTTCAAGACAGGAACTTGGCGCTCAATAAGCACCAGCCGTACCTGGTGCGCTGGGTGCGGGAATTCCTGCTCTTCGCCCGGGCGCATGCCGGATACACCTTCGAGCAGACGCTGGACCTGTTTCTGGCCGACGTGGGCGGGCGTTTGGGCACGAAGCCGTGGCAGCTTCAGCAGGCCTCGGACGCGAGACGCATGCGTCCAACCAGGATACCTGCCCTTTGACAATCCAACGGGCAACCTCACCACCTGGCCGGCCAGCCGGCGACTGAGGGGCCGAGAAACACAAGGGCATGTCGGTGCCGACACATCGACGTGCCCTTTTCTTGTTTCTTGGCCGCCCGCCGTACATGAGGCGAGCGATGGTAGCTGCGGCTACGAACTACCACAAGTGGATCCCCCGAGACCAGGTCGAGCACCTGCGGTGGAGACACCTCGCCTATCGCCGGATGCAGTCGGACGAGCGGTTTGCCGATGCGATGCGGCAGGCCTCGTCGGAGGACATCCTCTTCTGGGTGAACCTGGCGATCTGGACCTACGATCCCGGCGGAAGCCAAACCCGAAGGTGCCGATGGTGACCTACGGGTTCCAGGACCGGGCGATCCTGAGCCCATGATAGCCGCGTGGGCTTGCCCCGCGATTGGCACGTCCCTGAGCGTAGCGAAGGGCGTGGTATGTGACACCAGTCCTTCGCCAACTCCAGCCGCAACTCGTTCGTCAACAACGCGTTACGACCGCCGTCCGGCCGGAACAACGCGGCCGCCGCCGAAAAAATGCTATCCTTCAGTTGAGCCCCTCGTACGCTTCCACCCCAATGATCCCGGCACCCTTGAAACCGCGTAGATGGAGGCCTGTCCTATGCGAACCGGCCCTCTCCTCTCGGGCAGCAGTCTGACGTCGCTTCACTCGCTCGGTCGATCCTATTCGATGCTCAGTAAGAGCGCCCTGCGCCTTTCCACGCTCCAGCGGATCAACAGCGCGGCCGACGATCCGGCTGGCCTGATCGCGGTCGAAACGCTCCGATCGGAACTGACCGCCCTCCAGGCTGCCAACGAGAATGCGTCGCGGGCCATAGGGGTCATTCATGTGGCCGACTCCGGCATGTCGCAAGTGGGTAGTCTGCTCAACTCCATCCGCGTCAACGTCGTGGAAGCCTCCGGCGGCATGCTCAGCGATGCCGAAATGCAGGCCAAGCAGATCGAGATCAATGCCGCGGTGGAAGCCATCAACCGCATCAGCAGTTCCACGTCCTACGGCGGGCGGAAGCTGCTCGACGGATCCGCCGAGGCGATGGTCCTCAATTTCTCCCCCTCCCCGGGCGAAACCTCCACCTTGGGCCTGCCCAACGTCAACGCCGCCAGTCTCGGCGGCGACTCGGGCACCCTCAGCGAAATGACCACCGGTGGCAAGCTGAGCCTGGCTGGCGGAAACTTCAGCGGCATGATCGACACCCTCGACACGGCCCGCGACCAGGTCCTCCACGCCCGAGCCCAAGCCGGCGCCTTCGAGAAGTACTCGATCGACTCGAGCATGGACATACTCGACCAGATGGAACTGAGCATCAGCGACGCCGTCAGCCGGCTCTTCGATACGGACGTCGCCCAGGAGGCGTCGAATCTCGTGCGCGCACAGATCCTCGTCAAGACCGGTCTCGCCATGGTCGGAGCCTCCACGCGATCTCGCGGCCTCATCGGCCACCTCATCCCGTAAGGAGCCTCGACGCGATCGTCGTGAATCCCCTCCCCCCGCCGCCTCGCTTCCCATGCGCCGTTAGCCGCGTGGGCTTGCCCCGCGTCTGTTGGAGTCCAAGCTTCAGCCTGCGTTCTTAAAACCACTCCCTCCCAGATCCGTGTTTCATCCGTGTTTCATCCGTGGCCCCCTCCTTTCTTCACGAACGGCCTCTGGTTGACAACTCTCCGCGCCCCGCGTCTCTGCGCGAGATCCTCTTGGAAAGGCAGCGGGCGAGCCGAATGCCTTCGCTCCAACTCGGCGGATTCCCGGATCGCAGCGCACGTACATGCCCAAACGCCTTCACAAAACTCTTCGGTGCCACACGTTTGCCAGTTCGGTATTCTTCCACAGGAGTTTTCCCGTATGGTCCAACACACGCAGCCCCGTGCCCCGCCGAGTCAAAACCTTACACCGGGCACACGAGATTTGTCGAGAACGACGCGGTCACTTGATTCCCCCACCGCGGCGCAAGTGCATGTCAAACCAGTCGGCAAACTTCCGCAGGTCCCATAGCATCGTCAGCCAGCCATGTTTCCCACCGCGATGAACGACAATCTCCACCTTCGCCCCCTTCTCGAGGGCACGATCGCGAAACCGCTCGGACTGGTCCAGCGGGACGAGAGTATCTGCATCGCCGTGATAGATCAGCGTCGGCGGGAGATCCCCCGTAATGTGATAGATGGGCGAGCATTCGCGGCCGATCGATTTCCACACATCCATGTTCGTTGATTCCGGCCCAAACGCCTTCACAAAACTCTTCGGCGGCCCACCATCTCCCGGATTCTCCGTGGAATCGCCGAGATTCAAGAGATCGGTCACCGGGTAGAAGATCGCCACGGCCTGAACGGCGCTGCTCTCACGATCGACCGGGTCGTCGGCATCCGCCGGCCCCGGACCGCCCCGCGTCGCCAGCATCAGGCTGAGATGCCCCCCCGCGCTGCCGCCCGTGACTCCGATTCGATCCGGGTCAATCCCATACTCACGCGCGTGATGCCGGACAAATCGCACCCCCCGCTGAACGTCTTCGATGATCTCCATTACCGTCGACTTGGGCTGCGAAATATGGCAGATCGCAAAGATCGTGTAGCCCCGCCGGAGCACAGGCGCCAACAGACAGACCGGCTCCGACCCGGCACGCTCCGATTTCCAGCCGCCGCTTACCATAAGGGCCACGCCGAGCCCATTCGGCCGCGGCGGCCGAATCACGTCGAGCGTCAACGGTTCACCATGTCGGTGTCCGTAAACCACGCCGTCCGTGCGATCGACCGCCGGATGCAGATACCACCAACCGGCTCCGCCGAGCATCAGGAGCAGGGCCACAACGGAAACAATCGCCACGAGCGCGATCCGCAGCCAGCGAGGCATCAGTATCCGGAGAAGCTTCATTCTGACCTTCCATTCGGACCAGGACGGTGAGATCGCAATGACGGTGAAGTGTCAACCAACTACCAGGCATTTGAGGAACCCCGATCCAGAGTATCGCACGTCATTCCATGTGTGTCAAAAACCTTCCATTCAGGCTGGTGGCACTGGCGGATCGAAGTGAGTACACCGCGCGCTGAAGCGACTGCAGGCGTGCCTGTCCTGGAGCGTTTGGTGCGCGTCTCTCGGTTGCCATCATTTCAGAGATTCACCAGTTCCGGTCTTAACCCGAGGGCGCTTATGGGGTGCCCCCTTGGATCATTCCGCGGCCATTGTGAAAGAGACGGCATCCGCGGGTGACGCGGCTGCCCCGCCCCGCGGCGATCGGGTAGATGGGGGCGGGTTCATTCAGGAACTTGACTCCGCTCACGTTGTTGCTCTATCCTACCGGCACGCCCTTGGCCAGCGGCCCAGGGAAGTGAAGATTTGTGCAGAACAAGGTAAAGGTGAACCCAACAAGTTACGATTGGTGCTATCGTGGGTTGCACCGGTTCGACCAGCAGTATCGCCTTGCGGCGGCAAGATAGTTTATCATTGAATCGCCGTACCTTCCGGCAAAAGGTGATCGGCGTAGTAGAAAGAGTTCGACTCAGAAAGGAGATGAGAATGGCGACCAAATTCACGTCGGAAACCAGCTCCTTGTCCGGTCATTGGGGACGCAAAACAGTGGGAGGAATCATGACGAAAACCATAGTGATACTAGAATGTCTGTGCTCGCCAATTCTCTCGAGCAAGAATGACAACACCAGGTCTTCGTGAGGCGTTGCAGACGGGCCGCAAAAAGAGCTACGCTTTGTCCCCTCCCTTCGGTCAATGGCCGTTGAACCCCGTAACTGGTTTTTGTCCGGAATGAGCCGGGGCCATCCAGGGCCGATTCATCCAGATTCTTGCCTCCAGTCACGTTGGCCCTCTATCCTACCGGTACGCTCCAGCCAGTATCCAATATCCAATAGAAGCAAGACCATGCGGAAAAAAGTACCCCCAGAGATCGCTTCTGCATTCGATGCAAAGACGGAAGCGGCATTCAAGGCTCGAGATGACGGTGACCTCGAAACGGCAGAGTCGTTATTTCTGCAGGCGTGGGATCTTCTTCCTGAGCCCGTGTATGAGTACGACTTCTACCCGCAGGTCTTCTCACGTAAGATTGTGGAGTTTTACCGTGATTCGAATCGGCCAACTATTCTGCCCAAGGAAATGACATGACACCTGCGGAAAGAGTCAAACAAGCCGTCGAGTCGTTCGAGGGGATCATATGGTGTTCTTGTGGCGACCCGAAGCCCGATGACGACGACCCATCCTGGATTCATCCGGGTTGGGTGAAGTTCGAAATTGAAAAAACGGAACTCGGGTGGCGGGTGCTTGAGTTTCTTGCCTGGGTGACTGGCGATATGCTTCGGGCAGGCGAACGCCTTGAGTTCTTCCCCACATCACCGCCGCCCTATCTGAACGAACCAGGCAACTGCCTCAGCTTTGTGATCGAGGTCCATCCAAAGGATGGTGATCAGGAGGAACGTTTCACAAAGGTCGCAGACTTCATCAACCAATGCAAGGAAGAGTACTGGTCGGAATGCAAACCCGCCTGAAAGGAATGCAGAACAACGCCTTGCACCGTACACTGCCGCTCTGACTTCTGACCTCTGACTTACCTCTGACTTCTGACCTCTGACCTGCTCTCTGCCGTCTCCTGTCCCCTCGTCTCCACCCTTGCCGCACGTTCTTGAACTTGGGTGGCGCCTGACGACGCTGTTCGCTCAGTGATCCCTTCCCAGTCTGGCCCTCCATCGCCTATGACCCATCAACGGACCGTCGACTATTTTCTTTTCCTCCATTTTCCTTTCTCCCTCTTTTGCCCCTCGACGGAACTTCTCCGGGCAATCCCTCCGCATCCTTCGCGCTCTTTGCGTCCTTCGCGGTGATCCC
>CAYSCH010000455.1:0-7019 GCA_964429355.1 uncultured Planctomycetaceae bacterium
CGGCTGTGCACATCCATGCCCGTGGGAAACTCGTACGTTTTGTGAGGGCTTCTCAAAACGATCTCTTGCAACCTTCCAGCCGGCATATTCAGCACAATCGGCCGAAACGTCAGTTTGTCAGGGGAGGATACCACGATACAACTGGTGCCTGCTATTCCCCTACATCGGTCACAAGAGTCCTTCGAGCCAAGCTTAGGGCCGCGGATTGGAATATCCCGAAATACCCGACCACCGCCCACCCGGTCACCGCCAGATGCCGGGGGGCCGGACTTCCATGTTGCTGCTCGGCCCGCGAACAAGTACCCACTCCTTGGGCGGAAATCATCGATCCACGACAGCGATTGTGCGGCGGATTCTGCGGAAGACGACTACCAGATGTCCAATTCGATTTCGAGGTCGATTCCAAGCCGATCGGCCACTTGGACACGAATCAGTTCGATCAGACGCAGCACGTCGGCGGCTGTACACTCCGGTTCGGCGATCACAAAATTTGCGTGCCGATCGCTCACGACGGCACCACCAATGCGAGTGCCTTTGAGACCCGCTTGTTCGATGAGTTCGCCGGCTCTCATGCCGCGGGGGTTCTTGAAGACGCATCCGGCGCATTGATGCCCCATGGGTTGGGCCGCTTTCCGCATAATCCACTGCTTTTGAAGGCGTTTGGAAAGCTCCTGGGGATCGTCTTCTTCCAGACCGAAGGAAGCCTCGAGGATGACGAGTTCGTCAAGACTGCTTCGCCGATATCCGAACGTCATGTCGTCGCGGTCTCGGTGGAATGTGTCGCCCGTGGTCGTGATCACCGTTGCTCGGCGCGCCCATTGACCGATATCGGTGCTCTGCGTTCCTGCATTGCCGTGGAGGGCACCCCCGACCGTGCCCGGAATGGCCACCAGCCCTTCCAGGCCGGCCAAGCCTCGGTGGGCCGCGGTGGTGACGACTCGACCCAGGCGTGTCCCCCCGCCAGCCGTGAGGGTGGCGCCGCTCACCGAAATCTTGTGGAACTCGAGCGAAGAGAGGAACAGAACCAGGCCCGGCACTCCCTCGTCAGCCACCAGCAGATTGGAGCCCCGGCCCAGTACCCGTACCGGCACATCGTTCTCGGCACAACGTCGAACCAGTGTGATCAGGTCGTCCGCCGTTTCGGGTTCAGCAAAATACTCGGCCGGTCCCCCGATTTGGAACCAGGTGTGCATGGCAAGCGGTTCATCCCGCCGTACGACGTTCTCGAAGCCTGCGAATAAGTTCATTACCGGTCTCTCGAATGTTGCCCGCTCCCACCGTGGCTACAATATCACCCGGGAGAACTTGGGCCGCCAGAAATTCTCTGCACTCGGATGGCGAGTGGATGGAAGGTACCTTGGTGCCCAGGCACCGTGTCCGATCAGCCAGATCAGCCGCCGATACCTCCCCAGGTGTGGGGTCAGGTTCACGGGCACGGAAGATGTCGGTCACCAGAACGCAGTCCGCATTTTGCAGGCTGGCGGCCGTTTCGTCCAGTAACCGGGCCGTGCGGCTTGCCTGATGCGGTTGGTAAACACAAAAAACCCGCTGGCCCGGGAATCGTTCGCGGATCGCCGCGAGACCTGCAGACACCTCCGTCGGATGATGGGCATAGTCGTCGATCCACGTGACACCCGCACACTGATCCACCAATTCGAGTCGGCGACGCAGGCCGCGCCAATGGGAGAGTCCCCACGCCGCCTGTTCTGGTGCGACGCCGTTGCGGATCGCCATCGCGGCTGCGGCAACCGAATTGAGCACCTGGTGCCGGCCCAGTACTCTCAGATCGATACGGCACAGATCCACGCCAGCAAAACGAACCGTAAACGAATAGTAGCCCGAGCGTGAGCTCACGTTCGCAGCCTGCCAATCCCCTTCGGGCGCAAATCCGAACGTTTCGACAGGGCACGAAGCGCATTTCGCGATCTGCCGGCTCCGCAGGCACTCGTGGCAAACGAGCAGACGCCCGTCGGATCGAACGGAACGAATGAACAGCGTGAAAGCGTGCTCGAGTTGCGCGAGGGTGGGGTAGCAGTCGAAGTGGTCGGGTTCAACGGCCAGGAGAATGGCCTGCTGGGGATGGAATTGGAGGAAGTTCGCGTGATACTCACATGCTTCCACAACCATCAACGGGCCGTTTCCAGCATGGCTCGTGGTCTGGTTGGAACAATTCAGCGGCAGAGGCTCGGCTCCGAAGGCGAGGGTGGGATCGACGCCGGCACCCATGAGTACCGCCCCGAGCATGGATGCGACTGTCGATTTGCCATGGGTTCCGGCGACGGCGATTGTCTGACGGGCGGCGGACAGGAGGCCCAGGGCCTGGAAATAGCGAAGGGTTGGCAGTCTCCGCTGACCCGCCCGCTGCAGTTCCGGATTGTCGCCGCCAATTGCGTCGCTGAAGACCACGAGGGTGGTCGCGTCGGGAATATTCTCAGCCGCGTGACCAGCACGGATGCGGACCCCTCGCGTTTCGAGGTGTTCGAGCTCAGTGGCAGCGTTGTCAGACCCGCTCACCGTCCATCCGACATCGAGCAAGATCCGGGCCAGGGATCGCATGCCGGACCCGGCGATGCCAACCAGGTGGGCATGTCCAGGATGCCAAAGGTCAGGGGGGGTGAGATGGCGGCAGCTTGAAGACTTCGGTTTGGGTGCAGAGGGGTCGTTCAAGGTCGTTCCTTCAAACACTCAGAACCTGTCCAGAAAGGGGGCAGGGACCCGGCGTCTCGTGCAGGCCAGGGGCTCGACATGCAATACCTGTGCGCCAGGCCCCGTTTCCTGATAGCCGCTCGGTGAGGTTCCCTTTACTTACCCGAGGACACGATTTCCGTCAACCGCACCCAGCCGCCTAGCCCGTGTCCCCATAAGTCCGGTTCTGCGAATCGCCGCCCGACCCGCCTGTCTGCCACCTCCCGCTGCGACGATTGTTCCGGTCGATCAGGGATCGCACTCCATCGTCCTGTGCGTCAGAGACGGGTTGGCCACAGGACGCAGTCGAGGAGCCCTGCAGCACCAAGAAATCAAAACCGCCGCGTTTGGAAGCGGCGGTTTGCGTCTATTCCTGAGAGATCCAAGGCGGCTCAGTTCTGGCTGAGCGACTGCGACTTCGTGTATTCCTGCTCCTGCTGTTCTTGAACAGTCTTGGCCGCAGCGGCTGCAACCTGCATTGCCGCGCGAATCTCCATGGCATTGAAGTAGGGCTGCCGCATGCCGTTGGCACGTATGAT
Organism: uncultured Planctomycetaceae bacterium; assembly: GCA_964429355.1. Classification (GTDB taxonomy): domain Bacteria; phylum Planctomycetota; class Planctomycetia; order Pirellulales; family Thermoguttaceae; genus JAAYAY01. Next base: position 3,225 of record CAYSCH010000455.1, read on the forward strand.
CGGCTTGGCGGCCAATTCCTGCCAGCTCATGCCGTTATTCAACGCCCACGCAGCCGCCTGTGCGATATGCTGGGAGGGTATCTTCCCATAGCCGAGCATCTTGCACAGTTCGTGGACTTCTTTCTTTTCGGTGAATTGGTCGATGGGCACAATCTTGTAGGGAATCGCCGCACGGGGCTCGGATTTGCCATGTTCGAGGCACACGGTGGTGACCTTGAACTTGTTGACCCGTTCGGGGGCCACATTCATGAAACCGCCCCCCATCATGCCGCCGCCCATGCCGCCCATGCCACCCATGCCACCCATACCGCCGCCGAAGCCTTGGGATCCACCACCTCCACCATAACTGCTGCTGCTGCTGCCGCCGCCGCCCAGACCGCCACCGCCCAGACCGCCTCCCATCATGCCTGGCTGTGCCAGCACGGGAACTCCGGCAAAGGCGTCCGGAAGCCTGACCGTCAGGGGCTTATCTGTCTTGTTCTCAACAATCACGTTGCAGAGTGTGGAGTCCTTCGGAATCAGCTTGACTTCCAGCTTTCCTTGATCGATCGCAGAGAACAGTTCCACCGCCTCGGCGTCTACCGGTGCGGCTTTCTCCCCAGCCGTCAGACCGGTGCAGACCACACACATGGCCAACAGGGAGGCTGCCCACAGAATTTGGAAACGCGACGTCATGACGGAAACCCTCCGCTGGAAAGACGGAATATTGTCGGAATCGCCCTAACGCCAACCTGCACCGACCCACGCGTGTGGCTTCGAGGAAGTTTGTCAGGGGGCTTGAAATCACCAGGCGGTGGACGAACGGCGCCCAACGCTACCCTTCATCGTAATCCGCCGTTCCGGGTTGTCCATCAATTGGCAACGAAACCGACGAAATCGTCAAAATGCGATTCCCCCTCTTCGTAGGGGCTCAGCTCAACGGGATCGACGCCGAATCGCCCCGATATCCACCGCACGCACGGGACTGCCAGTGACTCGTCTTGACGAACGTACAAATGTACGCATAATACGCTCACGTACATTTGTACTCGATAGTTCCCGTACGGACGAAGGAGGTACAGAATGGGCGAAAGGCCCCCGCTCTCGAAGGCCGAACTGGAAGTGGCCCGGGTGCTCTGGGAACTGGGCGAGGCGACGGTCCGGCAGGTCCACGACATGCTCCAGGCGAATCGGAGGATCGACTTCGCCACCGTCCAGACCTACATGCGCCGGCTGGAGTCGAAGGGCTACGCCCGCACATGGCTCGATGGTCGGACTCGCGTCTACGCCCCCTCGGTCAAGCCGGCCACGGTGATCCGCGAAACGGTGGACGACCTGGTCGAGCGGCTCTTTGGTGGGGAAACGCTCCCGCTCGTGCAGCACCTGATCGAGGACCGCGGCATCAGCAGCGACGACCTGGCCCAACTCCGAGCCCTGCTCGATCGGCTCGAGGAGGATGGCCATGGAAAGTAACCTCCTCGCCCTGGTCTTGTCCCAACTCTGGCAGGTAACGTTGCTGGTCCTCGCCGTGGCGATCCTCGTTCGTCTCCTCGCCCGAAACCGGCCCCACCTGGCCTACGCTTTGTGGTTGGTGGTGCTGGTTAAATGCGTCACGCCGCCCGTCTGGAGCAGCCCCAGCGGCGTGTTCTGCTGGTTGCTGCCGGCCAGACAAGCTGCAATCGTTGAGTCGACCGTAATGCCGGAGCCTGTGTGGTTGGCTACCCCGCGTGAGGACCTGATCATCCCGCGGAAAGAACTGAAGAGCGGCGAGGCCCTTGTCCTGGAAATCAGCGAGCCGGCCGAGGCCTCAGCAACGTCGCGAAGAACGTTCGTCCTCGTTACGTCGGAGATTGTCGTCATCCAACAGGAAGCGAAGCAACCGATTGCCATTGCAGGTCGAAAGAACGATCGAAGCTGAAGATGCGCCTGTTTGACGCATCAAACTCGGCTCCGCCATTTCTGCGGATCTGAGGCCCCGTGAACAATCGCGAGTATTGCGATGAACCCGGCTTTCGCGGTGAAGAAGATCAAGTACGGAAACCGCTCAATCTTCGCGAAACGCACCGGCAGTTGATCGAACGGGAACAGCTCGGGGGTCTCGGCAATATCATCAAGTCGCCGATTAACGTTTGCGCGAAAAGCACCGGCAAGCGTCGGCGATATTTGCTCGTAGTAATTGATCGCCTCGACAAGGTCATCTGGTATCGACCGGTGGAACCTCAGTTTATGAGCCACGCCTCTGGTCCACTTGTTGCCACACCTGCTCGCGCGAAATTCCCTGTTCTTTCGCGTCGCCATCGAAGTCGGCCAGACGCGCTCTTATGAGTTCACGATGCCATTGCTGAACGGGGAATTCTTCCGGAGACTCACGGATGCTATCCCAGAGTTCTTGAACGAGCTCCAGCCGTTCTGTTGCGGGAAGCCGCGAGAGTTGATCCATTGCGGGGTGCATAGGCTTCTCCAAACGAGTCGCAATCGTTCGTTCGAGTGAGCCGGAGGTACAAACTTGTACCGCCGGCTTCCTGACTGTCTCGCCAATTGACTTCTGTCATTCGTGGTTCAGCTATACCACTTGCGCTTTCGGTCCTGGGCCTTGGACAGAGCCCCGAGGGCGATTTTCACGTCGGGCTCGACCTGGAAATCGAACATGCCGGCGATGACGAAGTCGGCACCGTTCTTGTAGGCATAGGGAATGGCGATGTGCGGGCTGATGGCACCGGCGGCCATAACCTTGAACGCCACCCACGGCTTCTGGACCGTTTCCATGAAGGCGGCCGTCTCCTCAGGATTGTTGCACCACATGCTGTCGTTGTTGGCGTTGTGGTCGTTGTCCGTGTTAGGCCTCATCCAGTCGTATTCTTCGCGTTGGCCTGCCGGGGTGGCCGACCAGTAACGGTCGATGTGGAAGGTTTTGACGTAGAAGTCGTTGTTGACCTTCTGTTTCTCACACTGGATCGGCATGTTGAGCGAGTGGCCGCCCACGCCGGCCGGCACGCCCTGGGCCTTGATCAGGTCGACCATCTGGGCGATGACGTCCATGTTGCCCCCGTTCATCATGTGGGAGTCGGTGACTCCGCCGTGGGAATAGAGCAGTGTCGCGCCCTTGTCGATCTGCTCCTTAATCGTGGCGTTCATGGCCGTCTTGTCTTCCATGAAGGGGATGCAGACCATGGTTTGGATCGGCGTGCTGCGAGCCTTGTTGTACTTTTCGATCGGCTCCCAGCACTTGGGGTCCATCTGCAGCGTGTTGACCCCGAGGGCCTGACAGAGGTCCAGCGTCTGGAAGATCTTGGCCTCCGTGTTGTATTCCTTGAACAGTTGCGAGGCGTACATAAGATCGCGGCTGTGAGCCCACCCGCCCATCAGGTTCCCGCCGATGAGCAGCCGGCTCATGCTTACGTTGCCGATCTTGCCAGTGGGGAAACTGGCGGGGGCAATATCGGTTGTGGGTGCGGCCTCCCCTGCCGGCTTGGCGGTTCCTTCATCGACGGCTGCCCGAAGAATATTCTCCTCGATGCTGGTCAAGGCGGCACCGACCCCAGCCGCTCCGGCAATACCCCGAGCCAGAAAACAACGACGATCAGTCTTCGCAGCCATTACGGTTCACCTCCTGAGGTTTTCGGAAACTCTGCCCACGGCCGATGGGTAACCAGCCTGCTCGGGCAGCCGCCGATCCAAGTATCACGCCCCGAAAAGGGAAAGTCAACGTGAAACAGCGGTGCCCCGCGGCGGGGCGGTGAGGCGGCGGTGAAATGACGAATTAAGAGGCCCTCACAAAACCTACGAGTTTCCCACGGGCATGGATGTGCACAGCCG
>CAYSCH010000456.1:0-5550 GCA_964429355.1 uncultured Planctomycetaceae bacterium
ATGGCCTCGAGGAGCGACCAGCCTCCACAGCCACGCCAAGGCCGGAGGCAGGATGTGCAAGTAGCCGATGATGCCGTACGTGGGATGGTCAGCGGTGCATGGCGGGGTGCGGACGCCGAAATTCCGGATCATCACCTCCACCGTCTCATTGAGCACGTTAGGAACAAGGCGACGGGGCAGGATCACCCGTGGATTGGGGCAGGGTACGCCGCGGGTGTCTTCGGCATGTTCCCAGATCAGGCAAGTGGCGCCCGGCACTCCTTGCAGATTCAGGAAGATCAGCGGTTCGGGAGAGTGGACGGTCAGCTCTTCCAGGTGCGGGTCTGTGCCGTACTGCCGGATATGATCCACACGGACAAACCAGGCCTGTTCCGCGTCATAAGCCCGCAAGTATCCAGCCTCGTTCTGGACTTCCGGGTGGCACATCGCCATGTCGTCCGTGACGGGGCACAAGCCGCAAGCCTGGTTGAGGACAAGTCGCCGTTCCTCGCCGGTGACGATGTTCTTGCCGAGCAACAGACGGCCATCCTCCTGGCGGTGGACGTACTCCAGCATCTCGCTCTTGCCCGAACCGCTGGCACCTTCGTGCATGATCGTGGTGATATTGTCATAGGGCGTGACCACCTGCACTGTCGAGGCATGGAGAGTCAACCACTCTTCGTCTTCTCCAATGGCAAGGAGTACGCCGTAGATTCCTTTCTTCGCACTCGGTCCGGGATAGAGGTTGTAGGAGAAGACCTCGTGGACGTTGTCTGTGCGATAATGCACGACCACCTGCTTGCCTGCAAAGCGGGTGTGCCGAAATGGGGGCGCAACATAGACCGCTGCCCGCACGCGGAAGTTCTCCGGCACCTGATCGGGCGGCAGCATCTCCTGGAGGTCTGCCAGGCCGCCGATGAAGAAACCTGCGTTCTTGGGAGCGATGAGCAGAGCCCCATGGCCGGTTTGTCGATCGAAGCCGCCGAGAATGAACGCAAATACCACCAGGTCTTGGCCCTTCAACCACTGGAACGTGTCGTCCCTCAGGGGCTCAAAGGGCTTGCCGAATCGGTCCTGAAAGGACTGTTTGTCTGTTGGCCTGGCATCACCGATCACGGAGCAATCGGGATCACGGCGCCGCATGTACGGCTCGGTGTAATTAACGGCCAGACCATTTCTGCACTTGGCAACCGTTGCCTCTACGACACGTCCGCATTCCGGGATTTCGTAAGCGACTTCAAACAGTCCCTCGTCCTGCCCGCCCATGGCCAGGGAGAGGACCTCTTGGCGGCTTCGAGGAAAACACAGGGACCTGCAGTTTCGGAGCACGTCGGTAATCTGGTCTGGGAGGCCGAGGTCCGGCCATCGTTGTGAAATATCCACTGTCTGCACGAACAAACCTCCTGCGCAACAAAAAAGCCGAAGATCGCCAATCCACGACGATACTTCGGCTTTCACTTCCACTCTTACCCCCTTGCGGGGGCGCAATGAACCTGAAACGCCTTCTTAAGGCCCTACGACAAACAGCGATAGGTCCTCCCCGTGTTGTACCGTCCGACCAGCGAAGTATCGTATCCGAATCGTTGCCCGGAGACAATGGCCGCCCAAATCGTCCATCTATGGGTTACTGGGTGGTTTAGACCTCCACGCTCAGACCCGGTTTGGGGGCCGGATAGATTCCGTCAGGGCCTTCGTGGATAGGGGCTTCCGTCTCGAAGGTCAGGTGGTCGATATCGGCGACCCACTGGAATTCGGAGTTGACCACCTGATCCCAGGTGACCATCTGGCCGGTGTGGGTGGCCATGCGGCCCATCAGGCCGGCGAAGTTGGCCTGGGCGGCACGGTGGGCCTCGTTATGCGGCTTGTCGTGGCGGATCGCGTCGAGGAGGACCTGCCACTCGACGACGTAGGGATTCGGCTCGGGCTCGGGATCTTCCCACACGAGGTCCTCGGGGACCATGTTCTGGCTCTTGTAGATCTTGGGCTTAGGAGACGCCAGGTCGGTCATGAGGACTGCCGACCCCTTGGAGCCGTGGGCCAGGTCGGTGTAGGTACCCCAGCAGTTGGCCATGTGCCGCGAGAAGGCGAACAATTTCGCCCCGTCGGCGAAGGTGTATTCGACGGTGTAGTGGTCGAACTGGTTGCCGGCCTCTTCGTAGCAACGTCCGCCCATTCCCTGGGCCGAGACGGGCCAGGCGTCTTTCGCCCAGCAGGCCACGTCGATGTTGTGGCAGTGCCAGTCGATGTAGAACCCTGAAGAGACCCAGGTGAAACTATTGGGATACTGGAGCTGAAAGATGACTTCATTCTGATCCGCGGGCCGCTTAGGACAGTGGACCGGTCCGTGGACCCGGTAGATCCGGAGTGTGTGAAGGTCGCCGATCGCTCCCTCGTGAATTCGCTGGATGACTCTCTGACGGCCTTGGGAATGGCGCCACATGAAGCCGACGCTCACCTTGAGGTTTTTCTCGTCGGCCTTCTTGGCCGCTTGGATAAGGCGCCTTGTCGCGGGCGAATCGGTGGCGAAAGACTTCTCCATGAACACGTTGACGCCCTTCTCGACCGCGTATTCGAAGTGCATGGGACGAAACGCCGCATGGGTGGTCAGCAGCACGACATCGCCGGGCGAAAGGCAATCGATGGCCTTCTTGTAGGCGTCGAAGCCGATGAACTGGCGATCGGCGGGGACATCGATCATGTCGGCGAATCCGTCGGTGAGCCCCTTCAGGCTGCTCTTCAGCCGGGGCTCGAAGAGGTCGGCCATGGCGACGAGTTTAACGGGTCCTCCGGTGGTGGAAAGGGCATTGCCGACGGCGCCCGTGCCTCGGCCGCCGCATCCGACGATCGCCAGTTGGATAGGGGTCTCGCTGCCGGCGGCGTGGACCCGCGCAGGGGCGAGGGCCGAGAGGGTTGTTGCAGCAGCCAGGCCGCCGGTCAACTTCAGAAACTCACGCCGCGACGGAATGTTCTCGCTCATCTTATCTCTCCCGTGGTCTGTGGACCTTTGACGAGTATCTCGACCGTTTTTCGCAGAAGCATGCCTCTCAAGCAAGTGGATCAGTAGACTTTGAGCCTGACGGTTCCCTGGCCGGGATTCTCGAAGGGGCCGGGCGTTGGGCTGGCGGGATTGCGGGGTTTGCCAAAGTAATCGGTGTCGACCTTCAGCGGCGAGCCGTCGGGGTTTTCGTAGGACACACCCGGTATCTTCGCCTTCCCCAGCAGCTCCGTTGTGACGAGGGAGGTGTTAGACTTCAGGGCTTCGGCCAAGGTGAACTGGAGTTCGGTTTCGGCGAGCTTCACGGCAGGATCCATTTCCGGCTTCAAGGCGGGGTCCGTTTCGTTGGCGTACGGGCGTGCGCCATGGAAATAGACATTGCCACCGGTCTGCAGGGGGAACTGGCGAGTGTCGTAGACCCAGAGTCCAAACCCGGCAACTCGGCGATGCCGATTGTCCTGCGGCTGGGGTTCGGGGGGCGACACGCCCGCACCGACGAAGAGATTGTTGTAGAAGCGATTGTCGCTCCCCTTGATGTTCACCAGTCCGGCGACCCGCGTGGAGTGGGCCGGGTGGTAAGGCGTTTCGCGGCTCAGCTCCTCGGCGCTGACAATTTTCCCTGTCATCAGGTTGTGGGCGAAGGCGCCCCCTTCGGACATATCGAGCAGCGCGGTCGGCGAGAGGAAGAGGTTATTGTCGACCAGGAACGGCCCGTGGTCGACTTCGACGAACAGATCCTCGCTGAGATTGTCGTGGAACAGGTTTCGCGAGACGCGGGTGCCTTGCGCCATCCAGTCCAGCCACAGCCCGCGGCAGGTCCGGTAGATGTGGTTGCCGACGATCTGGGTGTCGATCGCGCCGTGGAACTTGATACCCGCCATCTCGGCGCCGGTGAACAGGCGGCGGACGTGGATATCGTGGATCACGTTGCCGGTCACGATGCTGAAGGCGCATCCCAGGCTGCCGACAATGCCGGTCTGTTCGCAGTGGCTGATCGTGTTGTTGCGGACCACGTGGTGGCCGATGTTGTCGCTGGTCCAGGGGATGGCATGGGCATGGGCCCGCTCGATCGTCTTGACGTAGCCCTCGGCCGTGTTGGCGGAGGTGTTGTCGAACTCGTCGCCGTGCTTGCCGAGCGCGATGCCGGAACAGACCGAGTGGCTGACGACGTTGTTTTCGATGATCCAGCCACGGCTCCAATGGGTGCCGATCAGGCCGATCTGCTCGGCCGTCGGCGGCGCCCAGGGCGTGGCGGCGTGGCACATGGTGAAGCCGCGGACCGTGATATAGTTTCGCCCCGGCTGATCGGGATAAAACACCGTTTGCCGCACGTTGATCTCGACGAGCTGCTCGTTGGGATCGACGCCTGGGAACTGGGCCCAGATCGTGGTTTGTTCCTGGTCGACCTGGGCGAACCACTGGGGGCCGTGTTCGCCGTTCGAAGGCGGAGTCTTGAGCACGTCGTCCAGTTGAGCCGCCTCGACGAGCCACTGGCCATTGAGATAGACGGCGCCAGTGTGATGGTCGCGACCCAGTCCGTTGAACCAGTCGCCGCGGATGAGATCGCTGTAGGGATTGAAGCCGTTGAAGAAGGAGTTCGGCAGGGTCATCTTCCAGACATGGCCCTCGGTGTTGACCCAGTTCGTGGCGACTTCCGAGCCCTTGATTTCGACCTTCTCGCCCGCTGCAGCCTGGTAGACGATGCGTTCCGCGTCGGACCGGCCGCCGCGCGGCGGGTTGATGCGTTCCCGGTAAACGCCCTGATGCACGGTGACGACATCACCCGGTTGGGCAAGCTCAGCGGCGTGCTGGATCGTGCGGAGGGGCGCGGCGGGCGTGCCCGGATTGGAATCGTCGCCGGTGGCGGCCACGTGGAACTCAGCCGTCTGGCCGGTGAGGGCCAGTGCGAGGACGCCCAGCAGCGGAACCAGGATTCTGATCGTGTTTCTGATCATGTTATCGTCCTTTCTCGAGCGGTTTGGGTTCCGGTTCATTTCGATATGGTTCGCATGTTTGCGACCGGAGTGTTTTCGGATGGAGACAAACGCCCATCTTAGGCAACTCGACTGTGGCCCACAACAGGCCTCGCTCGGAGTCGTCCGGTTCGCCGGTTCGCGGGATTCAGGGCAGAATCGGGGCCAACCGGTCCAAACGGCCAGTGCTGGTCCCGGCAGGGCGCCCCAAACCATGGTTTGGAAACGATGAGCCACGGGCCCAGCGCGGGGGCCCCACCGGCCGCTCGAGCTGCTCCGCGTTGCCCAATCGCGTTTATCGTCACTGGCGATTCGGACGAAACCGGCTGCAATCTCAACGCAGGCCCAAAATCCGAACGCGGCAGGCAGCAGCGATCACAAGGTGGACCGGATTTGCGGGTCCTGTCGTGTTCGCTTTGGCAATTCTCTTGGGTTGGCGCGGTGCCAAGACATAAATGTGTCATGACGGTTCGATTTCCAATTGTATTGGAGCCGCTAACAAAACCACCGACTGTGCACATCCATGCCGGTGGGAAACTCATACGTTTTGTGAGGGCTTTTCGAGACAATCCGACGCGAGGGTTCGGCGATCCTTGCGGGGAT
>CAYSCH010000456.1:5560-7017 GCA_964429355.1 uncultured Planctomycetaceae bacterium
TTGTGCAATGGCACTCGCCAGGAGGTGTTTTCATGCAAGGAAGGCTCTGGGTTCTGATGGGTGGTGGGCTCGCCGTCCTGTTGTTCGCTCTTGCACCGGCAACAGCCGGCGACATGCAGCAACCTTACACGGGGCCAGATCCGGGCTACGCCACCCAGGGGGTACCGGGGCAGTTCGTATCCAACAACTCCTACGCCATGAACCTGGAGGCGCGGATTGCCGTGCTCGAGGCGGCCCTGGCCGAAGAAGAGAAAGAGAAGAAAGAGAAGATCGAGTGGAAAGACGTTTCCGGCGAGAAGTGGACGATCAAGCTCGGCGGCCGAATCTTTGGCGACTACGTGATGTTCGCCCACCAGGATGCTGCGAATCTGGCGGCAGTGGGCGATCAGGAGAACTACTTCGAGTTCCGTTCGCTCCGCCTCGAGGCCGAGGGAACCGGCTACGGGGTCTATGACTTCAAGCTCCAACTCGACTTCGAGCCGGCGAACGAAGAGGAAGCGATCAAGGACCTCTATGTCGGTATCCACGAAATCCCGGGGATCGGCTACGCCCGCTTCGGCCACTTCAAGGCACCGATGTGCCTCGATCAGTTGATCAGTTCCAAGTACAACCCATTCATGGAGCAATCTCTGGCAGACATCTTTGCACCTGGGCGCAAAGTGGGAGCCGCGTCGTACAACAATGGTTCGGACGATGCGATCCACCTCAGCTACGGCGTGTTCTTCAACGATATTGAAGACAACGACAAGCAGCGGATCGATGATGCCCAGGGAGTCGAGTTTGCCTTGCGTGGCGTGTGGACGCCGGTTTACACGGCCAACGGCCGCGGCCTGATCCACCTGGGTGGTGCCTGGCGATACGTGGATGATCGGGACGACAGTGTGAGCTTCAACGCTCGCCCGGAAACGCATGAAGAGGATTACTTCCTGCAGACCGGCGCCGTGACGGCAGAGGATTTCCATGTGTTCAATACGGAAATGGCCGCCATCTACGGTCCGTTTTCTGTGCAGAGCGAGTTGTTCCTGACGCGGGTCAACCAGATGGGGGGCGGGGACGTGGATCTCTACGGAGCCTATGCCTACGCCAGCTACTTCCTTACCGGCGAGAGCCGGGGCTACAAACGCCGGGAGGCCGTGTTCGATCGGGTCGAGCCATACACCAACTTCTGGATCGTCCGGACGGGTGATGGTACGAATGTCGGGTGGGGTGCCTGGGAGCTGGCCGCCCGTTGGTCCTACCTGGACTTTACGGACGGGGCTCTTGCCGCCGAGGATGCTGCCGGAACGCTCCACGATCTGACACTGGGCGTCAACTGGTACTGGAATCCTAACGCACGGATGATGTTCAACTACATCCACGCGTTCTGCAACCGCCACGACGTGGGGGCGAACGATGCGGATATTCTGGCCATGCGAATGCAGGTCGATTTTTGAAAGTACCATTGCGGCGGCTGCGAA
>CAYSCH010000457.1:0-6987 GCA_964429355.1 uncultured Planctomycetaceae bacterium
CGGATCATAACACGAAACGGCAATTTGCAGAACATCATTTTATACGAGCACCCGCGGCAATTCATGGTGGGCCGGAGTCGGCCTGTGCCACAACCCGTGGCCCGAACGGAATGCTGAATACCACCGACCTCAACTCGCGAAAGGGGCACCGCTGGGCAGACGCCCGTACGCCCTATGTGACGTTCAGCGCCGCCCTGCCTCCGAACGCGCCCAGTTGCACCCGGGACGGCAATGAGAACAACGGAACGTCGGCGGTTACCGCCAGCAGCTACCATCCCGGTGGCGTCAATATCGCCATGGTCGATGGCTCCGTCAGGTTCGTTTCGGAAACGGTTGACTGCGGCGACCTGACCAAGAAACTGGGTGAAGAACTCGGAAACACGGGCGAAGGACATTGGTGGAAACTTACTTCAACCGGTGGAATCTGGGGGTCGATGGCAACGCCCAGACAACGGGAAGTCGTCACCCTTCCGTAAGCTGCCAATCCTCACGAGTGCGGGCCGGGGCGAGCCAGGGTTTCGGTTTGCCCTGGCCTTTGCCGCGTGAGAAACCGTTACCAGCAAACATGGAACCCAAGGAATTTTCGAATGAGCCCAAAGTCTGCGCGAGTTTTGCTTCTGTCGATAGGCTGCGTTATGCTCGGTTTGATGATCGGCTGCGGCGACGGGAAGATCGACACGGAGTCGGTTGTCGGAGTCGTGACATTGGATGGAGCCCCACTTGCCGATGCGATGGTGAATTTCACTCCCGCCGTGGAAGGAAAAGGAACTCCTTCCTACGCCAAGACCGATGCGGCGGGAAAATACCAACTGCAAACCCTGCTCGGCAACGCCGACGCCGGTACAACCCCTGGCGATTACATCGTTACGGTCTCCAAAATCGAGCTGAAGGAAACCGGCAAAACCATCGAGAATTCGGACGGCACAAAGTCTCCGGAAAAGGAGTCGGAGGAGCTTCTTCCGAAGAAGTACACCGACGCGAAGACCTCAGACTTGAAGGCAACCGTTGCGCCGGGCGGCAACACGCTCAACTTCGACCTCAAGTCCAAGTAGTCGTTGCAGTGTAGTATAAAGAGAGGCCCGCTATCCGATGGTTTCTGTCGGATCTCAGGACCTGCGATGCCTGGCCCCGCGGAGTAGCGAAGGGACTTTGTATCCCGAAAACGTTTCTCCGCGGGGCTTGTTCTTTCTCGGTGAATCCGGCAAGTTGATTTACGACGAGATGCGAAACCCCGGTTTCTGCTCCCGGTGGGCGACTCCGTCGGCCACCGCTGCGTCGGCAACCGCCTGCGCCACTGCCGCCGCCACCCGCCGGTCAAACACGCTCGGAACGATGTTGTCTGCCAGCAGTTCCCCCTCGGCGATCACTCCCGCAATCGCCCCGGCCGCGGCGACCTTCATCGACTCGGTCACCCGGTGGGCGCGAACGTCCAGCATCCCCCGGAACAGGCCTGGAAAGCAGAGCACGTTGTTGATCTGGTTCGGGTAGTCGGATCTCCCCGTCGCCAGAACGGCCGCGTGGGGAGCCGCCAGCTCAGGGTCGATTTCCGGGTCCGGGTTCGCCAACGCAAACACGATCGGGGCGGTGGCCATCGACTTCAAATCATCGATGGAGAGTAGGTTGGCTGCCGAGACGCCGACGAACACGTCGGCACCCGCCACCGCCGCGCTCAGCGATCCGGCGATCCGCTGGGGGTTCGTGTGCTCGGCCAACCACTGCTTGAGTGGGTTCATTCCGACGGCCCGCCCATTGAAGATCGCCCCCGCACGATCGCAGACCACGATCTGTTCGGCGCCGACGTTCGCCAGCAGTTTCGCGATCGCCACCCCCGCCGCGCCGGCCCCGCTGATCGTGATGCGCACATCCTTGAGACTCTTGCCCACGACTCTAAGCGCGTTCTGCAGGGAGGCAAGCACGACGATCGCCGTGCCGTGCTGGTCGTCGTGAAAAACGGGAATCTCCAGGAGCTCCGTCAACCGCTCTTCGATCTCCACGCAGCGGGGCGCGGCGATATCCTCCAGGTTGATCCCGCCGAAGGTCGGAGCAAGGGCACAGCAGGTCTCGATGATCTTCTCCGTATCCTGGGTATCGAGGCAAATGGGAAAGGCGTCGACCCCGCCAAACTCCTTGAAGAGCACGGCCTTGCCCTCCATCACCGGCAGGGCGGCCCTCGGGCCAATATTGCCCAGGCCCAGGACGGCCGAACCGTCCGTTACCACGGCCACGGTATTGCGCCGAATCGTCAAGGCAAAGGTGGCGCCCGGGTCCTCATGAATCGAACGGCACACCCGGGCCACGCCTGGTGTATAGATCATGGAAAGATCGTCGCGGGTCTTGATCGGCACCTTCGACTTCACCTCGAGTTTGCCCCCCAGGTGCAGAAGGTAGGTCCGGTCCGACACGCGAACGACCTCCACGCCGTCCACCGCCTGGACTCGTTCGACAATCCGGTGGCTGTGTTCCACGTTGCTGGCGTTGACCGTGATATCGCGAGTGATCAGGTTGTTCCGTACGTCGACAAGGTCCACTGCCCCGATAAATCCGTCGACCTCGCCGATGGCCGACGCAATCCGCCCCAACTGGCCCGTTCGGTCGGGATACTGGAGCCGCATGGTAATACTGTACGACGGACTCTGGTGCGACATGGAAGCACTCTCCTGGTGTGGAAATCCTCGGGCAGCCGGATCGGCCGCCTCGAACCACGCATCCGTTGTTCTGAATAGCCTTGCGGGATTCCCGGAGGAAATTGCGGCAAGGCGTAGGAGAACTCGAGGGGACGGGGCTGACAGAGTTCACGGGCAAAACACGGACGGAACGCGAGCGCGGGCAAGCCCACGCGACTCTCTTCATAACAACTATTTTTCAGGGAATCACGCAAGGCCATTTAGCCGCTTTTTCGGATAGGTGTCGATCGCCAAGCCGCCCTCCTTTTCTGAAGGACTACTGCTTTAACTGCCACAAAAGCAGCGCCGGAACCATTGCTCCCGGCCCGGCCATCGGCCAGAATAGTCGCAAAGCCTTACCCGTTTGAGCATGCTCCAAAGCACAACGAATCCTGGGAGAACAACCATGGCAGTCCGTTTGGTGCAGGGCCGGTCCATGAACGGCAACCTATCCTCGCGACGTAGTTTCCTCAAGACCTCGGCAGCCGCCGTGGGCGCGGCGGCATTGGCTCGCCCGCTGATCCTGTCGGGTGCCGAGCCTGGTTCCACCGCCGCCAACAGCAGGCTCAACCTGGCAGTGGTCGGCTGCGGCGGGCAAGGGCGCGGCGACATGCGGGGCCTGCTGGCCGGGGGAGCCAATCTCGTGGCCCTCTGTGACCCCGATGCGGCAATGATCGAGAAGGCCCGCGCGGATGCCCTGGAATCCGGCGGCGAGGCAACCAAGGGCGCCAAGGCCTATGAAGACTACCGGCGACTGCTCGAGGATGCGTCAACCTTCGACGCCGTGCTGATCGGCACGCCCGACCACTGGCATGCTCCCTTGTGCAAGGCGTTCATGACGGCGGGCAAGCACATCTACTGCGAGAAGCCGCTGACCCACAATGTGGCCGAAGCCCGTGAGCTTCGGGAACTGGCCCGATCTTCCGGGGTCGTCACCCAGATGGGCAACCAGGGGAGCGCCAGCGATTCGCTCCGCCGCTCGGCGGAGATCATTCGGGCCGGCGCACTGGGCCAGATCCGTGAGATGTACGAGTGGGGCATCGGTGTTACTGCCAAGGAAGGCAGCGCCGAGGGGGAGGATCCCATTCCTGACGGCTTCAATTGGGATCTATGGGTCGGTCCTTCGGCTCTGCGGCCCTACAAGAAAGACGTCTATCATCCCTTCCGCTGGCGAGACTGGTTCGATTTCGGCAACGGCGGGATGGCCGATTTCTGCTGTCACACGATCAATCTTCCCATGCGGGCCCTCGACCTGGGCTATCCCGAGAAGATCGTGGTCAACATGGAAGACGGCCAGCAGATTGCCGACAAGGCTGCGGTTGAATTCCACTTCCCAGCTCGCGGCGATCTCGTGCCTCTGACTCTCCACTGGCAGGGGAGCGGCAAGCCTCCGGCCGACGTGCTCAAGCCCCTGACCGAGGTCTATGGCAACAATGAGCCCAGCGGGCTTCTGATTGTCGGCGAGAAAGGCTGCATCTACACCAGCCACTGGAACACGGGCGGCCTGATCCGCCTCGAGGGCGAGCCCCGTCTGGCGGACGTGCTCCACCACGACGCCACGCAAGACATCCCCCAGACGCTTCCGCGAGTCGGAGACCACGGACGGGAGTGGCTCGACGCCTGCCGCGGAGAGGGCAAGACCTTCTCCGATTTCGACACCGGCGGCAAGCTCACCGAGATCGGCCTGGCCGGCGTGGTCGCCCTCCGAGCGGGGCGCAGCCTCGATTGGGACGGCGAGAAAATGGAGGCCAAGAACGCTCCGGAGGCCGCCCGTTTCGTCCACCCCGACTACCGCACGAAGTGGCTCGGCTGATCGAAAAGGGGGCGGGGGCACTCTTCCGTCCCTGCGGCTGTTTGCGGCGACGCGCGAGGGCAGGGCCTCGCGCGCCGACTCCGGGAGACTCCCGGCCCGACGAAGTTCACTGCGGATCTTATTGAATCAGACGGGCTTCTATGCCGGCGATCTCGCGGTTGGCGAACTCGTCTGTGAAGAACCATTCTTGATACATGCGTTCGATCTGATTGAGATACCCGTCGACGGACGATTTCTGCAGCGTGCGCTGCGCGTCCTTGGGCCGATCTTCGTCGCGGATGGGAGGGCGAACGCGGTCGGCGGGCGGCTGGTAGGCGGGATCGAAGACCAGGGCCGGCAGGTTTTCGGCGGGCAGCAGATGGCGCCAGAGAAAGGCCTGCATTCTGTCTTCGGCGGGCACGGCTTCGTGGACGACTTCCTGGTCGCCGATTGGCGCACTGCCGAGCAGGGTGAGGTAGACCGGTTCTTCCATCTCCGTGAGGCTGGTGGTCAGCGCCAGTCCTATCGCCTCCTGTTTGGCCGCCAGCGTGGCGCCGGGCGATTGGAACCCTTCCGGCAGGTCTTTGAAGCTCAGCTTGATCGGCCCGTCGTAGCCGTCCTTGCGTATGGCGAAGACGGTCACCGAGGCTGAACTCTTACTGCGGATAACGATCCTGGACGGGACCAGTCGCAAGGCGAAATCGGGCCGCGGCTGGCTGATGCGGAACCGGTAGGAATATTCCTTACCTCCCCGCCGGGGCGTGTCGCTGAGGTGGACGAAATACTTGCCGTCGGCGGGCAGCTTCACCATGAGATAGGAATCGGCGTGGTTGGTGTTGAGCCCAGATCCAACGTCCATATGATCGTCGTTCAAGGCAATCACCTTGCCGTCCGGACCGGTGACTTTGACGAAGGAGTCCAGCGGGGAGCCGAGCCGGCGTGCGTGGACCTCGGCAACGATGGTCTCACCGGCGTGCCCTTCCACTTCGAAGACGTCCCAATCGCCGGGAGTATCCATTCGCCCGTTGACGATGATGGGAAGGCTCACCTTCTGCGCCTTGGACGGCTCGTCGTTCGATTCGGCGTCCAGGCATTCGGGCAAGGTGTCGAGGGCGAAAGGCACGTGGTTGGAGACGAGATTTCCGTCGGTGGCGGCGATCAGGTATTCTCCCGGCTTGGCGTCTTGGGGGGGTGGGGCCAGGGTGGCCTTTTCCAGATTCCAGCCGTCCATCTCGATCGTGACCGGCTCGCCCGCGCGGCCACCCAAGGGGAAGATGCTGGTTACCATCGGCAGCTCGCCGATGGTGATTCGATAGACGAAACTTTCACGGCCGCGGAACAGCGCCTCGTTGATACTGAGCAGGTACTCTCCGTCCTCGGGGACCTCGTAATAGATCACCGGGTCCGGATTGAAACGAAAATCGTCGTTGTAGGCTACTTCCTTTCCGCTGGCATCGCAGAGCTTCAACACCGCCTGGAACCAGCCGGGCACCCCGTCGGCCACGTAGGGGACCAGGTCCCGAGCCTTGGCGGAGATGACCAGGCGCTGCCCCTTGATGGCCTGAAAACGATAGCGGTTGACCTCGCCCGCACCGATCTGGCCGTTCATCGTGCAGGGCACCGTGATGCTCAGTTCCTCTTCTTCCGGCGGCCTGTTGCGTTGGGCCTGAGACTCCTTGCCGAGCACCTGGACCTGGCAAGTCTTCATCGGCTTGCGGGCGACTTCGGGCACCTGGCCCACGTAGAAGGAGATTGCGTTGGAGACACCCAGTCTGGTGACCACCCTGATCTCTCGCCGGCCCGGTTTCGCGTCGGGGTCTATCGTGACTTCGGCAAACACGAGTTCGGTCTGGGAACGGACGGCCGGGGTACGTTCGTCTTCCGCGAATCTGGATTCGATCCGCCGGATCAGATTTGCCTTGGCCACTTCCTTCTCGGATTTAGGGGGTTCGGTTTTCGCCTCGGGCTCGCCCGGCTTGGGGTCTTTTGGTTTCTCGAGATTCGCGTTGCAGTTGCTGCAGACGGTCGCATCGAGCGGGTTGAGACGACCGCATGCCGGGCACACGATACCACGAACCTCCTCGGATGCGGCAGGAGGGCCGATGGGTGCGGGAAACTCGAACCAGGCCATCTTGGCGGCCATGGCGTCGTCGACGGTCGTTTCCTTCTTCTGCAACTCGTTCAGTTGCTGCCGGAGCAACCCTTGCTCCTGATTGTCCATAACCCTGTAGTAATCGACCAGCCGGACGGAGACGCCTCCACCACTGACAACCACGCCAGAAGCATGGGCGAGCCCTTGTCCGCCCAACCGGATCGGGAAGGTGGTATCCTGTTGGCCGCCGGCCGGGTAAACGAATCCGATGTACTGGTTCTGCGCCGACACCGAGGAAGCTGCGGCCAGAAACAGGGCCAGCCCCAGGATCGGAAGCCTGTTGAATCTACTCATGAACTCCTCCATCATCTGCCATCTCGGCACCGGCGAAAACACAGACAAACGCAGCAGTCGGGCGCGGGGCCATGGCCTCAGCGGCC
>CAYSCH010000458.1:0-2540 GCA_964429355.1 uncultured Planctomycetaceae bacterium
CGTTATCACGCAAAATGAAGCCAATACTTCGTCCAGGCTGTACGCTAATTTGGCCCTCTCCTCCGCACCTGGAAAGGAGTCTGCCGCATCCTCCGTTGCCACCCCTGGCACCCCGGTGGTTTCGATCCGCCCTAGCGATTTCTGAGGATATCCTGCCGTTTCCCTGGGATCGGATGATCACACCCTCTGGACCAACAAGGAACAAAGCCATGAACCCCAAACTCGACTTCGCCTTCACCCGCCGCAGCATCCGCGGCTACCAGGCCAGGGACGTCGCCGATAACCTGATCCGCGACATCCTCGAGGCCGCCATGGCCGCACCATCGGCCGTCGCCAAAGACCCGTGGGACTTCATTGTCGTCCGCGATCGCCCCATGCGGGCAAGGATTGCCGATGGCCTCCCCAATGGCAAAATGCTTGCCGACGCCCCCGTCGGAATCATCGTCTGCGGCAATCTCGAGCGGACCCACGACCGCCAGGTGTCGTATCTCCTCCAGGATTGCTCCGCGGCCATCGAAAACCTCCTCCTCGCCGCCAACGCCCTCGGCCTGGGCGCCTGCTGGCTCGGCGTACATCCCCGAGAAGAACGCATCCTTCACATCCGCGGGCTTCTCGGCATCCCCCGCCACGTCGTTCCGGTCGCCGCCATCGCCCTCGGCTGGCCCGCCGAGACCCAGCCGCCACGAACCCGCTACCGCGACGATGCCGTCCATCAGGAATCCTGGTAGAGTCCCCTCGGCCCCGCCAAACGCCGCCCAGTGACTTGTTCCTCCATTTCAGTGCCATGGGGCTTACCGATCGGCACAGCAGAACGCGATGGAACGGATCCTCGTGTCAGCTGCACGGTACGACTAACCTGAAAGATCGTGAAGCTTTTCACGTGGATCCGCGACTTGCCGGGAGCAAACCATTTCGGCCGAGCGGTAGCTCGTATTGGTTCACCGGCCCTGCCGCCCTGTGAAATTTGACATCTGGCTTGATCTATGACCAGAATTGGGGGCTGAATCAGACAACCGGTAACCCGAGAGCGGTCGAAACGAATGACAGAATGTTGGGGCAGACCTGCACGATTTGGACTCTCATAGTGACGGGCCTGTCGGCTGCGGAGGCAATCACGGAAATGAATGGGACGCGATTGAGTAGGTTTGGATCGGTAGTGATCTTTGCTTTCGTCGCTTCGATCAGTTCGGCGGGCAAACCCGCTGAGAACCAGGATTCGCAGGAGATCGCTGCGGACGAGGCTGCCGCCCTCCCGCAGAACCAGGTCTTGTACGAAAAGATGCTGGAAGCTCGCAACGCGATCTGGACTCGCTTCCACGATCCGGTAACCAGCCAGTTCTTCACGGCGGAGCCGGCACGCCTCCCCAATGCCGAAAGGGTCAAGCGGCTGGATCCCAACGACTGCGGCTACGGGACGGGCATGGACGACGGACCGCTTTTCGGCGGCATCCTTCTCGTCGCGATCTGCGATCAGTTCGAAGTCACTCACAACGATGCGCTCAAGGCCGACGCCCTGGCGGTCGCCAAGGGGCTCCAGTTTTGCGCCACCGCGCACGGAGTGCCGGGGTTTGTCGCACGGGGCGTGTGCCTGGAAGACGGGAAGTCGATCTACGTGACTTCGTCGCGTGATCAATACACGCACCTGGTCCATGGCCTGTGGCGCTACTACCACAGCCCCCTATGTGCAACGGAGGACCAGCAGGCGATTCGCGAAATCCTCCAGGCCGTCGCCGACCGCATGACCCGCAACGTGACCCCGGAAAACAACTACGATTTTCTGCGAGCGGATGGCACCCAGGATCCACGCGGCATCTGCCGGATGCTGGACGTTCGCACCCATGAAGCGGCCCGGCTTCCGATGCTCTACGCGGCCGCATGGGACGTGGGCCGCAACGACGAACACTACCGCCTCTATCGCAAGTATCTTCCCCACGCCATCGCGCAGTCGCTGGAGCTTCCGAATCTCCCCCAAACCGAGATCGCCCGTTGGATACCCCCCTACGCAGTGCTACAGATGCAATCCTCCCTGGAAGTGTTGCGGGATCTGGAGTCAGAACCTGAAAGAAAATCGCAGATTCAGGAAGCCATGCTGCGAGTGTCGACGTTCGCGGCCGACAAGCGAGTCTTCGCCGCCACCCATCGCCAGCCGAGCGTCCGTGAGTGTGGGGAAACGGCCCTGGCTCAACTGATACTGGGAGAGCCCCCCTTGGCCCCGCAGCAGCAAGCCGACCTTGCCCACGCCATCATGAAGGCGAAGTACCCGGTCGACCCGGGCGCTGCCTATTGCCTCCTCGGAGCCTACTGGAAAGCCCGTCTCCGTGGCTACCTCCAGCCCTGACCCAACTCTTGCGTGAACAATGATGACAACAATGGAGCCCTACAGAAAACCTCGACTGTAAGTTCGTGCCAAGAACTCGTTTAGTGACCAGCCGTAGGTGCCGGCTCCATCGTCCCGGACGGCCCCTTTGGCAGCGTGACCGCCAATGCGAATCCAAGTCCCTGGTTCCTCGCCCCGCCCCGCATCCAACCTCCATCACAAA
>CAYSCH010000458.1:2560-6957 GCA_964429355.1 uncultured Planctomycetaceae bacterium
CCCCTCGAAGGAATCTCCTAATGAAGACGAAGATTTTTCAGCTTCTCCTCACAGCCCTCTCCCTTCTGTCGCCATCCCTTGTGACGGCCACCCAACCGGCCTCCGCCGAAATGGCAACCGTTCACCGCTGGGTGGCTGCAAAGTTCGAGGGCACGGCCGTCGAGAAACCGCTCCAGGCGGGCCTGCACGTTCTGGCCAACAACGATCCTGTACAACTCAATTCGCGTAACGGAAGACCCATGCAATTGGGCGACAAACAGTACACCCGCGGCCTCTACTGCCACGCCGTGAGCAAAGTCCTCGTCCGCTTGCCGCAGCCCGGCAAGACGTTCACCTCCACCGTCGGTGTCGATTTCAATGAAAACACGAGCGGAGGCGGAGGTTCGGTCGTCTTCGCGGTGACGCTGGGTGACAAGAAAGTGTATGACTCCGGCCTGATGGGTCCCACAACACCGGCTGCGGTCGCGGAAATCGACCTCGGCGGAGCCACGGAATTCCTCCTGGAGGTCAGCGACGCCGGTGACGGTATCTCCTGCGATCAGGCCGATTGGGCCGACGCGAACGTTACCTTGGCCGACGGCAAGACTCTCTGGCTGGCCGACTTGCCCCTCCTGGAGTCCGGATGCCAGGCCTACGATCCGGAGCCGTTCTTCTCGTTTCTCTATGACGGCAAACCCTTTGCGGAGCTCTCCCGCTCTTGGAAGCTCGATCGCTCCCAACGCCCGCTGGACAACCGGCGCAGCGAGCGTACGCTCACCTTCGCCGATCCAGCTACCGGACTGACCGTGCGTTGTGTAGCCATCGAGTTCACCGATTTCCCGGCCGTCGAGTGGGTGGTGTATTTCGAGAATGGCGGCAAGTCGGACACGCCGATCCTCGAAAACATCCAACCCCTCGACGCGGTGCTCCCGCTGCCCGATGCCGGCGCCGCCACCCTGCACTGGTCCAAGGGTGGCGTAGCATCGTTCGAGGATTTCGCCCCCCAAACAACCGCAGTCCCCCCTGGCGGTAAACACCGTCTGGCCGCCGACGAGGGCCGCTCGTCGAGCCAGGTGCTGCCGTTCTTCAATGTCACCCGTCCCAGTGGCGGCGCCGTCGTCGCCCTCGGCTGGAGCGGGAACTGGATTGCCGACTTCGCCAACAACCCCGGTGGCATGACGCTCACGGCCGGAATGGCAAAGACCCATCTTCGTCTCCACCCGGGCGAAGCCATCCGCTCCCCCCGCATTCTGCTCCTTCCCTATGACGGCGACCGCTGGCACGGGCAGAACCTGTTGCGACGATTCATCCTCGCCCATCACCGTCCGAAACTGGGCGGCCAGCCGCTCGTGGCCCCCATCACCTGGGGCAACTGGGGCGGCACCAGCGCTGAGGTCCATCTCGACAACATCCGCCAGATCGTCGACCACAACCTGCCCATCGATTACTACTGGATCGACGCCGGCTGGTACGGCGCGGCGGGTGTGGCCGGCCAGTGGTGGAAGGAGGTCGGTAACTGGACCGTCGGCAAGAACCTCTATCCCTCCGGCTTCCAACCCCTGAGCGAAACCCTGGGAAAATCCGGCCGCAAACTGATGCTCTGGTTCGAGCCCGAAAGAGTCCGCAAAGACAGCCAGTGGTTCCAATCACACCGCGACTGGCTCATCGACATCCAAGACGACAACTGCTTGTTCAATCTCGGCAATCCTGAGGCGTGCCGTTTCCTGACAGATTTCATCTCCTCCAGAATCGACGAATTTGGCCTCGGCTGCTACCGGCAGGACTTCAACATGGACCCCAGGCCCTATTGGGAGGCCGCCGACACCGCCGACCGCCAAGGCATGAGCGAGATCCGCTATATCGAGGGCCTCTACGCCTTCTGGGACGCCCTGCTCGCAAAACATCCCGATCTGATCATCGACAACTGCGCCAGCGGCGGCCGGCGCATCGACCTGGAGACCGTCGGTCGTGCCACACCCTTTTGGCGAACCGACGGCCCGCGCGACCCCGTCGCGCACCAATGCCACACCTTCGGCCTGATGGCCTGGGTCCCATTGAGTGCCACCAGCCAGGACCTCGAAGGCGACGACTACGAGTTCCGAAGCAGCATCTCCAGCGGCCTGTGTGTCAACTGGTTCGGCTCGGGCAACGGTCCGCAGAAGAAGCTCTATCCCGAGTTCCCCTATGCCTGGGGCAAACGCGTGCTCGACCAGTACCTCGCGCTGCGCCACCTCTATTACGGCGACTACTATCCGCTCACCCCCTGGACCATGGACCAGACCAACTGGCTCGGCTGGCAGTTCGACTCCCCTGAGGAGGGCGAAGGCATGATCCAGTTTTTCCGTCGAAAGGACAGCCCCTACGAGGCGATTCGCGTGAAGCTTCACGGGCTCCAGCCCGACGCCGTCTACACCCTCACCAACCTCGACGCAACCGGCGCGACGGACATGACCGGCCGAGAACTGCTCGAAAGCGGCCTCCCGCTGACAATCGACCAACGGCCCGGTGCGGCGATCCTCGTCTACAAGAAGAAACGGCAATGATATCCGCTATCTGAATCGTTCAACGCCCAGCCGACAAGGCCCGGACCGTGAAAACCGCCACCTGCCAATGGTTCCAGGGGTGTTGACATCGGCTCCGGATGCGAATCAGCAAAGGACACACCATGGTAATCCAAACCAAGTCGTATGCCGCGACAATTCTGGCACTCGCCTGCTTGACCTTGTCCATCGGCCCGATCGATCCCGCCGAGGCAGCCGAAACGGACCCGCTGCTGCTCGACTCCCCCAAAATCTCCTTCAGCATCTCGCCCGGCTCCGGCGCCTATCAGATCGCCGACAAACGCACGGGCGTCACTTGGTCAAGCAATCCTCGCCAGCCTCGACTGGGCACCGCCGTGCTCAGCGATGGCAAGGCGGATCAGCTCCTGCCCCTCAACCAGTTTCGCGCGACCGTCGCTCCGCGGCTCCTGGAACTCAGTCACACCCTCCCTGGCGCCGGCAACTCGACTCTCGGCATCCGCATTGAGCTCCTGCCTGACGACGAAACGCTCCGCATCTCGGCGGCCTGCACCGATACGCGCCTGCGCCGGCTTCGCCTCCTCGACGAAGCCCTATGGGTGACCGACGCCGACCACGACAGCGTCCTTGTGCCCGTCCGGCTCGGACTCCTCATACCGGCTGATAGCGGCAAGGCCTTTCAACACGACTTTCGTACGTCGGATTATGAGGGTTGCCACGCCGAAATGGTGGGCCTGTTCAAGGCCGGTTCCGCCGCCCTCGTCACCTGGCACGATACCGATTCCGTCTTCCACCTGGAGAGCGTCACCCAGAACGTTCCCGTGCCGTCATCCAGGCAGGCCTTGCTTCCCAGCCTGGATCTCTCGCCCAAGTCGGCCGCGTTCGACATTCGCCTGCTCGGCGACGCCTCCTATGGCGAGGTGGCCCGTGCCTATCGCGAGGTGGCCAAGGCCAAGGGCTACCTCGTCACCTGGGAAGAAAAACTGCGGGAATTGCCCCGCCGCGAGGCACTCTTCGGCGCCTCGAACGTCAAGCTCTGGACCTGTCTGAATCGCCACATGAACGAAGAGAGCACGGCCGAAGAATCGGTCCGCGTCGAGTGGACCTTCGACCAGGCCGCCCAGATCGCCGAACATCTGAAAAACGATCTGGAAATCGACCGCGTCCTCTTCATTCTCGGCGGATGGACCAACGGCGGCTACGATTGCCGCCATCCCGACAACATGCCGGCCGCCCCCGAGTGCGGCGGCAACGAGGCCCTGGCCGATTGCGCCCGTCGTGTGGCGGCAATGGGCTACACCCTCGGTCTGCACGACAACTACCAGGACATGTATCGCGACGCTCCATCCTGGAGCGAAGACTGGCTCATGAAGGATCGCGAAGGAAATGTCCGCATGGGAGGCCGCTGGCTCGGCGGACGGGCTTATCTGACCTGCGCCGCAAAGGCTCTGGAACTGGCCCAACGCCCCCAGAATCTCCCCGAAGTCAACAAGCAGATCGCCCCAGGGGCCTACTTCATCGACACAACCTACGCCGTCGGGCTCCAGGAATGTTTCGACCCCCATCACCCCCTCACCCGGGCCGACGATATGCACTGGAAACAACAGCTGTCACGATACGCCCGTGGCCTGTTCGGCATCTTCGGCTCCGAGTGCGGCCGTGAATGGGCGATCCCCTGTTCCGACTTCTTCGAGGGCCTCTCCGGCGTGAGCGGCGGCCACTATCACAACACCGACCTTCTCGACCAGTTGGGCGCCGAACCGCTCCCCGTCTTCGAGATGATCTACCACGACTGCATCCAAATCTACGGCAAGTACGGCTACCAGCCCGAGAAGGCCACCCACTATGTGCTCCACCACCTGCTCGTCGCCCGCCCCCTGAACTACCACCAGGTCCCCT
>CAYSCH010000459.1:0-1200 GCA_964429355.1 uncultured Planctomycetaceae bacterium
TCCACTTCCCGGTCGAAGTCGGCCTGGTTCCAGTCAGAATCCATTGCGCATTCCTGATGGAATGTCTCCGCGATTCGATCCAACGGAACATCGGCAAATTCCCCGCGATGGACAAAGTGCTCCATATGCCTTCTCCCTTCGAGATCGAAGGCGTGATAGAGCGAGTCTCCGGGAGAGGCAAGATAAATGTGGGTTTCTTCGGTCGCTCCGTGCTATGTATCGGCATGGACTGAACCATGATGAATACGAACAGGGATTCTCCCTTTTTTTACGGTTGGGTGATTATCGCGGTCGGCATCATCACCGGCATGCTGGTGTATGGCGTCAGGCACTCCTTTTCCATATTCTTCCCGGAGATCCTGGATGAGTTTGGCTGGAGCCGCGGCAGTACCGCTCTGATGATGTCCATCAACGTCTTCGTCTACGGATTGATGGCGCCCGTGGCAGGAACCCTCGGCGGCCGGTGGAAACCCAAAATCATGATGCGCGTCGGGGTGATCCTTCTGGCTCTGGCCATGATCGGCTGTTCCTTTGCCCGCCAGGTATGGCACTTCTATATTTTCTTCGGCGTGGCGGTCCCCGTGGGAACGGCCTTATGCGCTTGGCCGATCATCTCGCCGGCGCTGATGAATTGGTTCGCCACCCGGCGAGGGCTCGTTATGGGCCTGGGGCAGATGGGAGGGGGGTTCAGTTTTGTGTACGGCCTGATGGCGGAATATCTGATCCTGCGTCTGGGTTGGCGTTTTGCCTACCTGGCCTTGGCCGTCATCCTCGTCGCGGTTCTGTTGCCTTTGCATCACTTCGTCTTTCATTATCACCCGAAGAGCAAGGGGTTGAAGGCATACGGCAGCGAAGATCTCGAATCAGAAAGGGCCGCGAAGGGCCGCGCCCTTTCGAGAAACTGGACCATGCCGCAAATGCTGCATAGCTATCAGTTATGGTTTCTGGTTCTGTCCTATTTTCTTTTCTGGGGCATCTCGTGTTTTCTGGTTTTGTCGCACCAGATCAAATATGCCGAAGACGCCGGCTACAGCAGTGTCTTTGCGGTATCCGTATTCGCCCTTTACGGCGTGGCCATGCTTTTGGGTCAGTTCTCGGGAGTAATGTCCGACCGTATCGGCCGGGAAAAGACCATGGTCCTTTCCTCCGCCACCGCCCTGATCGGGCTGATTTCCCTGATCGCCGTCCGCGACACCTCCC
>CAYSCH010000459.1:1210-6941 GCA_964429355.1 uncultured Planctomycetaceae bacterium
GTTTCGGCTATGGCGCCGGCCTCTTTACC
Source organism: uncultured Planctomycetaceae bacterium (assembly GCA_964429355.1). GTDB lineage: Bacteria > Planctomycetota > Planctomycetia > Pirellulales > Thermoguttaceae > JAAYAY01. The sequence continues at coordinate 1,240 of CAYSCH010000459.1, forward strand.
GCCGTCATCTCCGCCGGCACCGCGGACATCTTCTACGGCAAGCACTTCGGCACCGCTGCGGGCATATTGCTGACCGGCATGGGACTGGGCGGCTGCATCGGCCCCTGGCTCGGCGGATATCTCTACGACATCTCGGGCAGCTACGACGGCGCCTTCATCCTGTGCATGGTGTGCATTGTGCTGGCCTCCGTTAGCTATTGGATTGCGGCCCCCCGGAACGCGGATAAATTGCACGCCAAAATGCTAAAAATCTGATCCAGGAGGAAAAGAGCTATGGATTTCAAAACACTGTTGACCAACCGGCGTTCAATCAGGAGCTTTCTGGACAGGGAGGTCCCGTTGCCCGTTCTCGAGGAGATTCTGCAGGAGACCTGCCTTGCCCCGACGGCAAGCAACCTTCAGCCATGCCGATTCATCATCATCCGGGATCGGGCTCTGATGAAAAGGCTCTCCGATGAAAGCAAGCGCGGTCTCCTTGCCGACATCGCCAAAAACCCGAACGGCCCGACGAAGCAATACGAAGAGGTTCTCCGCATAGAATCCTTCAATGTCTTTTATAACGCCCCTTGCCTGGTATACATCATCGGCCCCTGCGATCTTTCCTCCCTGGACGTGGATTGCGGCCTCACGGCTGCCTATCTGATGTTTGCGGCAACCGCGCGGGGACTGGGAACATGTTGGATCGGGCTGGGCGCCTGCATCCGCGATCGCGGGATGCGGAAGGAGATCGGCGTTCCGGACGATCACGAAATCGTGGCCCCCATCATCCTGGGTTACCCGGAAAGCATTCCTCCCGCTTCCGAAAGGCACGCCCCGATCATCGTTAAGGTGATTTGATCCTTGCCGCAGGCGTCTGTCAGATCGATTGGCTTGCCCGGCTTCCCGTCTGCGGCCGGTCATAGGTCAGCGTGAACACGGTGTCAGTCAGCCACCGCTTGAACGACTCGTTGTCCATGAACTGTTTGAAGAGCTCCGTATCGTCCTTGAGGACGGCCGTCATGACGCGCGCCAGGGCCTTGTCATGCTCGATGCGGGCGTTGGGTTTGTCCGAGTTCTGCCTCGCGTTCTGGTATGCCTTGTCCGCCGCCACCCGGTCCGGAATCTCTTCCGTGATCAGCTTGTGGACCCGGTCGGTGTCCGTCCAGGGGATATTACCGAACTGGTCGTTGAAGGTCCTGAGAATATTGGACAGACGATCGATCTCCGCCTCCATGATGCGTCCGCCGCCCGTCGTCGGCACTGGCTCGATATAGGCGTCCTCGTCCGGAAGCTGGATCTTCATCGTCGCCTGTTTCTCGACCCGGTAGCTGTCCATGTCGATGGACTCCAGGATCCCCTTTGCCAGATCCTCCTCCACCGGCGCCGGGAGTTTCGGAACGAGGAAGTTCAGGAGAATCGAAAGCTTCTCCCATTCGGCCTGGGTGTACGGGAGGATCGATGCCAGAAAGCCGTACATCCTCAGAAACGCCTTGGCCTTTCCCTTGAAGTCCACTTGTCCGTCCTCGTCGAGTCGCTCTTTGTAAACGGCCACACAGGCGTCGAGGAGCGGATCCAGTTTGTCACGGTCCGCCCCGTCGAGATAGAGCGTCACGAACCGGACGATCTGTTGCGCTTCATAAACCGTGTAACCGTCGAGAGCCGCCTTGAGGTCGTGCAGCTTGTTCGGGTCGGTCTCTTCGGCGAGGATCGTGGTCCGATAATAGTCGGCAAACGCTTCCTGGATCATATCCGCATCGTTCATGAAATCGAGAACAAAGACGTCGTGCTTCTGTGGGCGGGCGCGGTTCAGGCGCGAGAGCGTCTGCACCGCCTTGATCCCGGAGAGTATCTTGTCCACGTACATGGTGTGCAGAAGCGGCTCGTCGTAGCCGGTCTGGAACTTGTCGGCGCAGATGAGGAAGCGATAGGGGTCCGCCTGGATCCGGTCGGTGATCTGGCCGGAGGGAAAACCGTTGAGCGAGGACTCCGTCATCTTCACGCCGCCGTACTCGTGCTCGCCCGAGAAGGCCACGATGGCCTTATGCGGGCTCTTGCGCTCGGCCAGGTAGTCGCGGATCGCATGGAAGTACTGGATCGCCCGCTCGATGCCGCTTGTCACCACCATCGCCCGCGCCTGTCCGCCGATCTTGTTTTGCGCCATAACCTGCTCGTGGAAGTGGTCCACCATGATCTCGGCCTTGAGCCGGATGGCGTGGTCGTGGCTCTCCACGTAGCGGCGGAGCTTCTTCTGCGCCCGCTTCGTATCGAACATCGGGTCGCCCTCCACGGTTTTGACGAGCCTGTAGTAGCTCTCGACCGGCGTGTAATGCTTGAGCACGTCCAGGATGAAACCTTCCTGGATCGCCTGCTTCATTGTGTAGCTGTGGAAGGGCCGGTGCGCCACTTTGCCGTCGGGCTGCGGCACCGACTCGCCGAAGATCTCCAGCGTCTTGTTCTTGGGTGTGGCGGTGAAGGCAAAGTAGCTCGCATTGGGGAGGAGCTTCTTGGCTTCCATCAGTCGATTGATCTTATCCTCAACGGTTTCTTCATCCTCCCCAGCGCCGGCCTCGGAGAGGGCCATCGAGATCGCGGCGGAAGTCCGTCCGCCCTGGCTGGAGTGCGCCTCATCGATGAGGATCGCGAAGCTCCTGCCGCGCTGGGCATCGCCGATCTCGTTCAGAATGAAGGGGAAGGTCTGTACCGTGGTGATGATGATCTTCTTCCCCGCCTCCAGAAAGGCAGTGAGCTGGCCGGTCTTGCTCCCCGAATCGCCGGTTACCGCGCCCACGGTCGCCCCGACCTGGGCGAACTGCCGGATGGTAGCGCGGAGCTGCTGGTCCAGGATGCGCCGGTCGGTGACGACGATGATCGAATCGAAGACGGACCTGTCTTCCTTCTTGAGGCCGATCATCTGGTGGGCGAGCCAGGCGATGGAGTTGCTCTTGCCGCTCCCCGCCGAGTGCTGGATCAGATACCGCCGCCCCGCGCCGTTTCTGCTTGCATCTGCCAGGAGGCGGTGTACTACGTCAAGTTGGTGGAAGCGCGGCCAGATCTGCACCCGCTTTTTGCGGCCGGTCTTCTCGTCCTTCGTTTCGACGACCTGGGCGTAGTTCTCCAGGATGTCCGTTAGCCCCTCGCGGGTGAGCAGGCGTTTCCAGAGGTAGTCGGTCTTGATCCCCTCGGGATTGGGTGGATTGCCGGCCCCGTCGTTCCACCCTTGATTGAACGGGAGAAACCAAGAACCCTTGCCTTTCAGGTGGGTGCAAAAGCGCACCTCCTGGTCGTCCACGGCAAAGTGGGCTACGCAACGGCCGAACTCGAAGAGCCGCTCCTTGGGGCTCCGGTCTCGCATGTACTGTTCCACCGCGTCGGCCACGGTCTGCTTGGTGAGGCTATTCTTCAACTCGAAGGTGGCGATGGGCAGGCCGTTGATGAAAAGGGCTATGTCCAAGGAGCGCTGAGTTTCATCGAGGCTGTAGCGGAGCTGCCGGGTGACCGAAAAGCGGTTCGCCTCGTAGAGCGCCTGGGCCTTTTCGTTGCCCGCTGAGGGGGTGCCATAGAAGAGAGCGATCTCGTGAGGCCCGTCCTTGATCCCCTTCCGCAGGCAATCGATGGTCCCCCGCTTGGCGATCTCGCCCTGCAGCCGCGCGAGGAATTTCCGCCGCGTCGGGCTATCGTTCTCGATGTCGAGGATTTCGGCCACTTTCGGCTGGGCGACCTTCAGAAAGACAGACAGTTGAACCAGATCAACGCAGAATTCGCGACTGTAATCCCCGGGCTTGCCGCCGATCCAGCCGCTGTCTCCACTGCTTTTTTCAGTAACCAGTCCTTGGGGGTCGCAGGAGTGGCCCGTCAGGGCGGTGCAGAGCAAGCGCTCGAATCCCTTCTCGCTGGTGTCGGTGGTCACGCAGAGTTCCCTCCTTCCCGTTCACAGAGCAGATGCGTCACGATGCGGACGATGATCTCCTTTTCCGCCGGCTTGCTCTCGGCGATGAGCAGCGTCAAGGCCACTAGGGCGGCATCGGCGATGCGCCGCTCGCCCTTCCGGTCCCGGATCGCCCCATTCTTTTCCAAGAACCAGAGGAACAGGGCAGCCCCGATGCGCTTGTTGCCGTCGATGAAGGCGTGGTTCTTGATGAGGAAGTAGAGCAGGTTCGCGGCCTTCTCTTCCAGACTCGGGTAGAGTTCCTGGCCATCGAAGGTCTGCATCACCGCGCCCAGGGCGGCCTGGAGCCCCTCGTCTTTCTGCCTGCCGAAAAGGGCTGAGCCGCCGAACCGCTCCCGCAGCCGCTCCACGATCCGCAGGGCCTCCGGATAACTCAAGAGCGAGGTCATCTTTTCACCCGCCGGGGGTGCGCTCACCCGCTGATAGTCGTAGTCGTCCAGAAGGTCCAGGGCAAAGCGATACTCGCCCACAACCGAAAGCAGGGCCTTGGCCTCGTCGCCGGACAAATCCCGCCGGTCGGCCATGTCGGCGATCAGGCGGACCGCCTGGTTGAGGTCGCGCAACCGCCGCTCGTTGACCGTGTAGCCCTTGAGCAGATGGTCCCTGAGTACCCGGGTGGCCCAGATGCGGAACTGAGTGCCCCGCTTCGAGTTGACCCGGTAGCCGACGGAAAGAACCGCGTCCAAATTGAAGTATTCGACTTTGTATGTCTTTCCATCCGCCGCAGTTGTTGCAAAAAATGCAACAACTGACGTCCGGTCAAGCTCTCCTTCCCGGAATACGTTCCTCAAATGTCTGGAGATGACAGACTTGTCGCGTTCGAAAAGTGCAGTCATCTGGTTGAGGCTCAGCCAAATGCTCTCCTTCTCCAGTCGGACGTCCAGTGCGATAGTGCCGTCCGGGTCCTGATCGAGGACAATTTCACCACGAGCTTCTTCGCTCTGCCTCGTCATGCCTCTACCTCCTCTGGTACTGAGTCGAGGTCGTCGACCGGTTCGTCGTCAACGGCGCTCATGGCGTCACCCTCGTCGACCCATTCCGGTTCATCGGCTTCATCGGGCAGCCGCGCCGCTGCCTCGCGCACGTCGAGCTTGCCGGTGACCACGTCAGCAATCAGGCGGGTTCGGTATTCACGAAGGAGTGCAATTTCGCATTCTGCTCCCGATAGGCCCTTGTCAATCTCGGTTGTAGTTATTCGTATGTTCTCGATGATAGCATTTCGCTCTTCACAAGGGGGGACAGGCAAGCGAATGTCATAGAAGTCGTCGGTGTATAGGCGCCAAAAGCCCTCGACGATCCCCTTTGCCCTTGTGCGAAGCTCGCCGCGACAGGCCGGGGATCGGAGTACTCGTTCGAAGTATTTAGGGCCACTTGGATCAATGGGCCGCAGTACGGTGTAGTCGGGGCTGATTACACCAGTATACTGCGCAAGCGCGAATACACCAAGGTGAGCCTTGAGTCGGTTAAGAATGAGATCGCCCACTTTGCACAGCTTGCCTCCTGCATAGCTTTCCGAGATCAGAGTCCTATTCTCAACATGATGACTCGGTACCAATCCCAGTTGTTGGCTCATCGACAAGTGCTCTTCCGAGCCATCCACGGATCGCTCGTCAATTTTGTGGAATAAGTAGCGGCAACGTTTCACCTCCCAATGCTCCGGCACATCCCCCAGCCACTCCACACCGGAAGGCTTGAGGCGGACGTTGGGATCGAGGCCGCGGGTGACGGCGCGGTGGATGATGGCCTGCTTTTGCTCCTCCAGCAGTTTGAACAACTT
>CAYSCH010000460.1:0-6931 GCA_964429355.1 uncultured Planctomycetaceae bacterium
GATCGACTACACTTTCCTGGACAGGATGCTCAAAGAGTCTCACGACTCGGGGCAGAAGTTGGCGTTTCGGGTGATGTGCTGTTCGCCCTACAAGGGCCGCTTGTACCATCCCGACTGGCTCACGGAAATCGGCGGCAGGATACTCATTGCCGACCACAACAGCGTTGAGCCGCTTCCCATCCCCGACATGGACGATCCGATCATCCTGAACGCCCACCTCGACTTCATCAAGCGGCTGGGCGAGCGGTACGACGGCCATCCTGACCTCGACCATCTGGACCTCGGCTCCATCGGTTGGTGGGGCGAGTGGCACTTGAGCGGGTCAAAGAACTGCAAACTGCCAACGCTGGAAAACCGGATGAAGGTGGTGGACGCCTACTTGGCTGCCTTCAAGAAGACACCGCTGGTCATGCTGATCAACGGGAAAGAATGCACGGCACACGCCACGCAGCATGGCACCGGTTGGCGGGCGGACTCGATGGGCGACCTGGGCAGCTTCTCGCCGACCTGGAACCACATGCACAACGCCTATCCGACTTTGATACGTGAGGGCAAGGCACAGGACGCCTGGAAGAACGGGCCGATTGCCTACGAGCCCCCTGCTGCCGTTGCGGAATTCGTCGAGAAGCAGTGGCCGCTTCGGTGGATCTTCAACTATGCCTTGGCTTGCCACGGCAGCTTGTATAGCGGAAAGTCGGGGCGGTTGCCCGACGACGAGAACTTCCGACAAGAACTGGAGCGGTTTCTGCGACGGCTGGGATACCGGCTGGTGCTCAAGGAGCTAACGCATCCCGGTCAGGTCCGACCAGGCGAGAAGCTGAACGTGGGAATGAAGTGGCAGAATGTAGGCTCGGCCCCGTGCTACAGGCCCTATCGAGTGGCCTACCGTCTGGCGAGCCCTGGAGGACAGCAGCGGGTCTTCGTCATCGACACCACCGTCAACAAGTGGTTGCCCGGTTCCATCGAGCTTTTCACAGAGGAGTTTTTCAAGGAGCCGAAGGACTTGCCGCCCGGTGAAGTCGCTGAAGTACGGGATTCGATCCTGTTGCCCGGCACGCTCGCACCAGCCACATACACTCTCTCCATTGCCGTCGTAAGTGAAAAGGACGAACGACCGGTCGCTCGGCTTGGGATCAAGGGGCGTGCCGACGATGGCTGGTATCCATTGAGCAAGGTCTCGGTGGCCCGGTAGCACCGTTTCAGCCCAATCCGTGAAAGGCATGAGGTAGTTCAATGTCAACGCTTCGCACGGTTCTTCTCGTGGGGGCATCGATTCTGGGCCTTTCACCTGCGTCGGCCGCTGAGTTCCCGCTGAAGACGGCAGACAATGGACGATTCCTCATCGACCAGAAGGGGGAACCATTCCTGGTCGTTGGGGACACCGCATGGTCCCGGGAGCAAACGGCTATCAGCTACCTGTGCCGGTGCGCCGGGCAGGAATGAGATCGTGTCGCACAATAGAACGCATTTGTCGAGAAGGGGTTGAGGATTTTGTGCGGCGTAAGAAAAGATTGGGCGGCTACTCAGCGCGTTTCAAGTGATTGAGGATGTCCAGCGATTCCTTCTCAATGATCTCAGCGGCCCGCGTCGTGAGATAGGAGTGCTCTCCAAACCAGGTTTCGTAACTGCCTCCTTCAAATGCCTTGGCAGTGGGCACATAGCCATGAGCGCCGTTGGTCTGCTCCGCGACCATTGTATGTTGAAAGGGTGATTGTCTCTTGATGCTCATGCCGATTCCACAAAACAGTTCGTCGGGATTGGTCACAATCGCAAAATCAGCGCCGATACGGATGCCGGTGAAAAAGAATTGATAGGTCGGCTTTGCGCACTTCTTCGTGTCGTCGAACGACCTCTTGAAGAGTCCGAGTTGTCCAGGCCACTTGAGGGCAATGTCCTCTTCCTTGAATTCTGGGTGCTCTCTTCCCGGCATGGCCATCTCCCGGCATTTCACGTAAATCGCAGGGTTGGCGATGGGTTCGAGTCGTCCCAAACACCGCACGATTTCTCCGCCGAGTTCTTTGCCAAAGACATCCCTTCGCCCGCTGTGAACCGGATTCACGTCCCCACAGGCGCCTGTGAGAAACAGCGTCGGCACCTCATATCCCAAGTGTTTCTGGACATACTGTTGAACGTCACCGGGAAAATCTGCGGAGATAACGAGTTCACGGGTACAGGCGGCGTGACAGGCGAAGTTATACACCACCACCTTGTACCTTCGATCTTCGCCCACCACCGCCAGCACGTCGAACTCGGGATCTGCAGGGCCTTCCGCCGGATATTTGCTCGCTTCCCCTGGAGGCAACAGCCACCGGTCCCAGGCTTCCCCGTCTTTGATCACCCTTCGGCATTCGCTCACGCCCTCCGCCTTGCCCCTCGAGGTGCCGAGCGTGCATGGCGCCAGATCACGCACCGCAAGCGCCACCGCCTCGGCAATGGGTGTTACCAGTGCGTCCCTGTAATAGGACCACAGCGGGCCGCGGTGAGTGTGGGAGGCACAGATGATCACGTTGCCGGCCGCGATGCCGGTGGTCCGCTCAATCTGCTGACACGCCCGAACCACATGTTCCACCGGGTATTTTAAGGTGTCCAAGGTGATAATCGCCGCCTTCTGCCCTCCAGTCGCCAAGACCAGAGCCCTTACATAAAGGCGACTACCTACGGACGATGATTTCAACGTCTCCGGCGATCCCGCCAGCACGACTGGATCGGTGGGCGTGATGTCCACAATGCCGACACCCGCATCAAGATAACCGTCGGATATGGCTGCTTCACCATCTCCAGCGAATGCGGCCATAACGAACCAAGCCAGCACCACACCCCAAGCCAAGACATCTCTCATTGGGAAACCTCGCGGAACGACGTTTCGGATCCTTGAGACCCATTATGGTTGCGAGGACACCGTGCTGCAAACGGTTGATTTTACGGGAACCGACCCAGTCTGCCCGCCGTGAGCCCTTTCCCGAGGAGCCTGACTTCAGGGCCGGACCCGGCATAGGTACCTGGTGATGCTGGCTTACAGCCTGCTCATGGGCCAACTGAGGCAGGACCGTGCACAATTGGGCTCCGTGTCGCATGAAGACCATCGGCGAAGCCTGCCGGGCAATGACGAATGAGACGCTCCGCGCCACCCTCACTTGGGTCGTCACGCAGGTCCAGGACTACGGAAGAGACTGTCATCACGCGTTCGCCAAGCTGCGCCTGGCCTGATTTGCAGGAGTCCAGTCAGAATCGCTCCAGATGTCCATGGAATCGCTCTGTCCATCAAGACAGCCTCCGAGTCCTGCCTCAGTCCGGCAGTCATGGGGCGCGTTCGGGGTAGGTTCTGACGGCTTGTTTGGGTCGCAGAGGACGACTCCCTCTCTAGTTCGCCGCGAGCATGCGGTCTCTTTCGTTGTCTTCCACACCTTGATGCTATGTTTGTGTGGTCTTCCCTTCTCCCCGATAAAATGCAAACAAGTATCGGGGCAGGAAACGGCTACGTCGGCTTCATCATTTCCCCGGCGTGGCCGTTCTTTTCTTGCTCACCTCTTGGTGACGAGCTCTCAGAATCGGCATAGCGAGACAATAAAAGCGATCCCACTGGAACGAAGGGAAGATCAATCCGATGCGACCGTTTGACCGACATCGACAGTGCTCTGGCTGTGATCACCGCGTGTCTTTGTCTTTCTCCTCTGACGCAAACATCCCCGCGAGAATCGGCCCGTCCCGAGAACTTCCACCAACGAGATCGACGATTGATTCTCTGGCCACCGATTTGGCACCAAATGTCTGAACCGTTCTTCAGCTCGATTTCACCATTGGCTCAAATCGGCTTGTCTTTAGAGCGCGCCTCGTTTATCTCGCGTCGACTGCGGTGCCGGTACTCGCGGAGCGTCTCGATCTGATACTGTTTGCAGAGGTCGCGGACTTTCACGGCCGGCCTGACGGAGCGGAACACATACCAGGATTCTATTTCCAAGAATTGCTCCTGGACGATCTCGCCCGAGTGCTCCCGAAGGAGCCGCTCCACCTTATCCTCGTTGAAGTTGGTGTGGATGAGCGTCCGGTCCAAGTCGAGGGTCGCGGCATATTGCTGCGGGCAAGGCTGTTCGTCCGGCTCAATCGTCTTGCCAAGCAGGTCAATCATGTTGCCCCGGCCCACAGCCACGATGTAGTAGTTGTGGATCATCGCGTAGCCATTCAGGGGCATCCCGCCGCCGTAGGCGCTGGGCCAGAAGACCACCTCGGCGCCTTTACGCTCCGCCTCTTGCCATAACTCGTCAAAGTTGGCGTCGAAACAGGTGAGGATGGCGATGCGGCCGAAATCGGTGTCGAAGACCGGTACTCCTTCCCGGCCGAGATGCAGACGTTCGCCCCAGTACACAAATACTTTCCGATACCTTCCCACAATGCTGCCATTCCGGTCCAGCAGCACGGCCGTGTTGTACTGTCGACCGTCGGTCGATTGCTCGCGGATCGGGCAGATCACATACATCCGATGTTTCTTGGCCAACTCGGCAACGGCATTGGTGGTTGGACCAGGGATTGTCTCTGCCATTGTGCCGGCGAACTCTTCGGGCAGGCAGGCAATGTCCACGCCCTGCTGACCAGCGGTCTCCAGGTGTTCCCTCGCCAATCCAAGTTTCTGAGAACGGTCTCCGCCGAAGCCGATAGCGATCGCCGCGACCTTGACCTGCCGTCCTGGCAAGGCAGTTCGTTCCGCCACCACCACCGCACCGCCGGCCATAATTCCCGCCACCAGTACCATCGCGTGAATATGGCGGTGCTGAAAGTAAGGTTGCCGCTCCCGTTTGCGTTCGAGAGCGACTGAATCCATATCGAAGAGTGGCCCGATGTTGTTCTTGCTGGGCATGCTGGAGCTCCCGTTCTGCCATGGTCAAGCGCGACACTGATAAGGCTGCCTTGCTGACCCGTGTGACGATCCAAATGAAGATCTCCGACGCGAACGACGAGCTATTGCCCGTGACGGAGAAGATATACCCGCTTGCACTCAGGCGGTCTCAATGTAACTGCCGCAGCCTTCGGAAAACAGTTTACGCGTTTTTCTTTCGGAGCAGTCAGTCAGCTTGCCCAAGAATTAACCTGGAAAATGGTCTGGAGATTTCGAGCGGGTACTCGAAGCCAGTGTAAGGATCTTGAACAACTTGCGGGTGTTCCAGTCGAAAATCGATTGCCCGACAGGTGCGCAGAAAATGGGCCGTATGGCGGGGCAGAGCCACACGGCCCTTGGCCGCAGATCTGAGACCACGGCCCGTCCGAAATGTAATACTGCCCTAATGCCCCCGCAATGCAGCGGGCGAAGGGCACGCCAGGGGTCTGTGGGGGGGCAGCATTATTGAACAGGGGCGGCTATCCCGATCAAGTGGTCGCCTTGATTGCCATGCCTGCATGTCGAGAAGCTTGTTCCACTTGGGCAATGGACGTGCCGACTTCGGCATCGCTCCAATATCAGTGGCCGCCCGCCCATGTTTCGGCAATTGCGTCGTAAACCCTTTTGGCAGCGCACATGCTGAGTTGCTGTTCAAGTGCGTCCAAACGCTCCGCACATGAACTCAGAAAGCCGAAGACGGTGGCATCTTCGGACTGCTCCGATGGGTCATTTCTTACCAAGACCTTGATCAAGCGGTCTCCCTTCCTGTGAATCCTTTTCAACGTGACCTCGTAAGCGAAGTCATCCTGTTTGTTGATTTCTTCAACGATGATTACAGCCCACAGGCTGCGTTTGCTGGGGCCGCTCTTGCTTGCCTTCCGTTTTCGCTTGGCTCTCTTCCTCTTCTTGTCGGGGTAGGTTACCCATAGACGAAGCTCTTTGTCTAGCAGCCCCAGTGGGCCGTCAGGCGTCGGTTCCAGGGCCGCCAATGGTGCAGCCTCTTCTTCATCAATATCGGACCAGGTATAGGAATGAAAATTGGGTAACGACATCAGGAGCACGTCTGATTGAAAGGAAGTGGCGGTGCCTCGCAGCTACGAACCAACAGCCTTTTTGTTGAGCGGTGGGAGCCTGAACTCACAGGCCATGCTCGACTGCGGAGGGAAAGTGGGCCTTCGCCCGGACGGTGTGCATTACTTTCGACTAGACCTACGTCTAACAGATCAGCAGGGGGAAAACAAGCTTCCGTTGTGTGGGGCGAGATCGCGTGAATGAGGAATGCATTGTCACCAACCTCTCTTCTCATCACTTGCGTGGTGGCTCCAAGCCATCGCTCCCTGTGTTAACACGTTGTGGGCAAAGTCAAAACCCGCCTCCATTAAGGCGATCTCCACCTTCTTCTGGCTCGGCAGTTTGCCTTCAAGATAGACAAGTCCCCAATGCACGGCGTCGCCTCCGTCCACATGAACGCCGGTCGCGACCTCTTTGACCAAGAGCTTCGGATTCATCCGAGCCATCAAGTGCTGAAAGGTAAGAAACTCGTGTTTGTCGCGCACCGAAAACGCCTTTGGCAATTCGATCTTGGCGTGCATGTCGTCGCTCCTAATGGTGACGGGAGTGGTGCTCCAACCGTTGGCTCTGCATCTCCTGCTTGCCAACCATTCCGGTCGGATGCAATACGGAGCGGCGAATAGGGGCTTGATGAAAGCCCCGCCTATGCCCGGCGATAGGCGAAGCTCAATACCGGAGATTGCTGCGGTTCTCCAGTCGGACATAAATCACGTTCTCCGGGCGGGAGAATAAAGCAGCGGAAGTTGGATCACAATGAATTGAAATGAATTCCTTTACCTTTCCTGCCGAAGTGCTCCCCTTTGGCCGCAGATCTGAGACCACGACCCCCTGAAATCTAATAGTGGCCTAATACGTCCGCAATGCAGCGGGCGAAGGGCACGCCACGGGCCTGTGGGGGGGCATCCGTATTGAAAAAAGCCGCCCCCGATGAGATGGCCAGCGACGCCACCGTGACGCCAAGGCAGGTCAGCGCTGCCCCAAAAAGGGAGT
>CAYSCH010000461.1:0-6866 GCA_964429355.1 uncultured Planctomycetaceae bacterium
CTCAACTTCCAGCGTTTTGAGGATGTCTCATTGATGGCCGCGTGAGGTATAACAATACGGTTGCGTTTCCCTTGAGGTTCACCTTCGCATCCTCGGCCAACCTCAGGCAAACAAACGCCGCCAACCTTTCGCGGACCCGGTTCGACGACAACGTATTTGCCTCAAATTCGGCGCACCCGCCCTTCCTGTCGGGTCGCTCGAAGTAGATCAGGAGCATTCGCTGCTCGTCGCGGGCCCTTGCCATGGCCTCCGCGTAGTCTGTCAACCAGGGAATCGGCGCCTCCGGGCGACGAAGAAATGCCAGATCGTCGGCCTCCACAGGTCGCTCAGCACGAAATGGCAGGCTGCTGACGACCTCGCCTCGCTCGGACTGAACTTCGCTGGAAAAGTCGAGAACGACCAGACCAGGGCCCCCACCCAGTCGTGCAAAAGCTGGGTGGTCGATGAGCCGAATTTCTTTGCCCCCGGAGGTGATTTGCGTATCCAGTGCAAGACGCACGCAGTATTTTCCTGCCAAATGGGCTCGGGCCACGGGCGAAGTCAACACCTCCTCGTCAAAGTGGCGACACTGGGGATCTTGTTCATCCCAGAAGTAGACGACCATCATCGCCGAATTGCGATCGGCGGCTGCCATCGAAGCGGCGTAGTCAGATGCCCGACCGACCTTCCGTTCCATGAGCGTCGCCAATTCCCCTGACGCGATCGTTGCGGCAAGGGCGACAATCACAGCGGCCCCAAATGTTCGCACAATCATCCAACTCATCTGGTGGTGTCTCCGCGAATAGAGGCAGTTGCTCGGCGAAACAGTGTCCAAGCAAGGGCCGTCCGTGGTGAGTGAGACCGAACGTTCCAGATCCGGTCATACGGACTGTGACTGGGCGAGCTGACCCATGCTGGATGGCGTTGATTCCGGCACCAGCGGATCGTGCCCACGGACTGATGGCTCCGGAACGAAATCGTACCGGTCGTGCCACAGCATACGCTGACTCTCCCGATTATGCTGACGAGCGTCGATGCGGTAAACCAGTAATTTGAGAGAATTTCGGTAAAATTTGAGATTGCGAACTGACCGTTCATCGGTGAAAATGGCACAGACTCGGGTATAATTCCGGTGCTCGACCACCCTACCTCCAGGGTGGGATATAAGTACTCTCTGGACGGATCCTGGACCGGTGGAGGGTTATTCCTTGCCTTGACGCGGAAGGAGCTATTCATGTTGACAAATGGCTGGCGTACGACGGTGTTTCTATTAATTGCAGGCCTTGCGATGGCGGGTTCGGCGGCTGCCGAGGATTTTGCGGCCCAGGTGAGAGCCGCGAGGGACGCCTACCGCCCTCTCGATCAGACCGACGTCGTGGCAGCTCGGGCAGACTTGAACGCCGCAATCGCCGCAGTGGAGACCCGATTTGCCAAGGCGGGCACATCGGCAGAAGGGTGGCGAAACTACCTCGGCTGGACCGAGTTGAAACAGGAACTGGCAAAGCCCGAAGGCCCCGACCTCGCTCAGCTCGAAAAGACCTTTGGCCGCCTCTCGGCAGGCCACGAGGGATTGCGGCTGGTGCCCTTCGCAACCCTCCGCGATTCGATCCGAACCTACGTGGGAGTTGTCCGGGGAATCAACGACAACAGTGTCAAGGAACGCTTCGGGAAAGTCTTGGACGCCCTGGCCGGCAGCCTCGAGTCACACACCAAAGCTCCAAACGGTGAAGACGCTGCCATGATCACTGCATACCTGCACTGGCTGCGTGACGCCCGTCAGGCACCCGAACTCATCCAGGCGATCCGTTCCGCATCTCTCAACCGAAACCTGCACGCGCATGTTTCTGCCGAATTGCTCGCCGCCGCCATGGGACGAGACGTAGACGAAACCTTGCCCGTTCACGACTGCATTCTCGGAACGAGTATTCACGGAACCGGTCGTACAACCGGAACGGTGGGAGTTGGCTTCATCCCGAGTCAAGATGTCGCAACGATCCAGATCATGATGAGCGGCACGAATCTGTCCAACACGGTCGGACACAACGGACCGGCCGTCATCTATGCCAATGGAACCACCCGGCTGACCACGCAGAAGCAGATCGTGATCGACGGGCAGCGAATCTGGGGGGCACCGGCCCACGCCAACGCGACCACCCATACCAATATCCGTGCGATTTCCGTACGAAACGGCAGGCAGATCATCGAGAATATCGCGTGGAAACGCGCTCGCAAACAGAAATGCCAGGCCGAGGCAATTGCCGCCCGGCACGCCGAATGGCAGGCCAGCGCCCGTTTTGATGCCGAAGTCAACGAGCTCATTGGGCCGGCCAACGACGATCTTCAGAAGAAGATCCGCGGACCACTTGTCGAGCGGGGACTCTATCCGGCGGAGCTGCAATTCAGCACCGACAAGGATTACCTCCGTTTCTCCATGCTTCAGGCCAGCGGGCTCGACTTGGGCGCCACGACCCAGCCGCCCGAGACGACTTCTGATGCGGATCTCCGCCTGCAGATCCACGAATCAACCATCAACAACTTCACGTCGGCGGCCCTGGCGGGAATGCTTCTGAAGGAGCAGCGAGTGCAGGAGGCGGTAAGGAACCTGGCAGGGAAGCTCCCCAAGGAACTGGAGTCCGAAAAGGACGCGCTTCCTTGGGCTATCGCGTTCCAGTCGGCTCGTCCAATCTGGGTTGCCTTTGGCGACAACCAGTTCACGTTGTCGATCCGCGGGCGTAGCTTCTACGAAGGCGACACTCGCCATCCAGCAATGAATGTGACTGTCACTTATCGCATTGTCGGCCAGGGCGAAAGTGTCAAGGCCGTGCGACAGGGCGACGTGGAGATCTTTCCACCCGATTTCAACCCACAAGGCGGCGAACAACTCTCCGCCCAGGAGACAGCGATCCGCCGTGTCCTTCAGCGCCGTCTGGGCCGTTTGTTCGAGGAAGAGATCATTCCTGACGGGCTGGTCTTGCCCAAACAGTGGAGCCGTGCAGGCATCTTGAAGCTTGTCCAGTGGGAAACTCGGGACGGTTGGCTCGTGCTATCCTGGAAACGAACTGGGCAGCCGGCCCCCGTGGCGGAGCCAAACACTGATGATGTCGCTGTGGCTCAGTAGATCGCTGGTTGGAGGTGACCTATGACCCCAAGCGTGTTGATTCAGTTCGATTGCCTTCCCATGCGTTCCCTTGGACGCCTCGACATCCCCCTCGATGCTTCGCCGGCCTTTGAGGCCAAGGCGGAACGGATCAAAGCTGCCCTCGCTAAGCACGGTCAGCATAACAGCTTCTACCTGCACAACGCGTCGTGCCGCTTCCAGCTTACAAACGACGAAAAAGTCGGCATGCTCGATTTTCGTTTCGAAGGCACGCTCTTGACCGATTCCGAAGACCGTCATACGAAGGGGTGCGATCTCGACATCGAGCTGCGACGGGAAACGTGCGACTGGCTGACGGAACCCGTTGTCGAGTGGTTCCGCCAGACGGTTGAGCGTGCCGTCCTGATCGAATTTGACCGCTACATCGCGGCCGGCGATCTTCAGAAGACCATTGAGCGCGCCGGCAGACTCCAGGCCCAGAGCGATGCCCAGTCAGGCTTCGTCGGCATGGGATTGTGACTGTCCGAGCGGTACTCGCATGTCGAAGGTCTGGCTGCAAGAAGCCCTGACAGAACGCGGGGGGACTCCCACGAGCGTGGGTGTGTACGATGGGCGGTTTTGGCAGCGGCTCCAAGAGTCCTCGTTGACCGATCTGGGATCCCCTTTATAATCGAATCCAGTCGGCTGAATTGTTGCCAGAATAGAAGGTTGCGTCGTCTCTCGACAGGGAGCGGGGGCACCGACAAGGAGAATCACCCATGGGAAAAGTCAGTGAAGTCAACGACAGCACCTTCCAAGCCGAAGTTCTTGATGCGAGCGAGCCGGTGCTTGTCGATTTTTGGGCCCCCTGGTGCGGTCCGTGCCGAGCGATCGCGCCCATGATCGAAGAACTGGCCACGGAGAATTCCGGGGCCGTCAAGATCGTCAAGGTCAACGTGGATGACTCCCCCGCAATCGCCGGCCAGTACCAGATTCACAGCATCCCTACCTTGATGGTTTTCAAAGACGGCAACATGGTTGAGATGCTGCAAGGCGTTCAACCGAAACAGAGAGTCCAGAACGCTCTCGATCAGGCAAGGGTTTGAGGATCCCAGGGCTGCCGAAAGCTGGATTCGGTTGATCCGCTCCCTGCAAGTGATGCCGGGCGGCGACTACCCTTCGAGACAGGTTGTCCTTGTGGGTAGTTCCATGAGTTTCCACAAACCTGTTCGTGCTTGAGCCCAGAGTCGTTGCGATCGCAACCGCGCGCTGCTGTCATTGCCAGCATCGTTCAGGTCACGGAGGCCCCGTCGCCCTCCGTGACTCTTCGGGAACGGGGACAGGTTCTCATTTGCTGGCCTATTGAGCTTGTTGTGCGCCCAGGATGCTGGGTGCCTGTTCGCCCGTTTCCGGACAATCTTGCACGTCGACCACTCTTTGGCGGCTTTAATCCAAAGAATTTGGGCAAAGTTTGCCGATTATGTCGATTGCAGCGAGGCGACACGGTCTTGCGCGCCCTTGCGCAGCACCCCCAACGAGGATGGCGAGATGGCTCCGAAGGACAAGGCAGCAAAGCCGGGCAAGCGAGGAAACGGCAAGAATTCGAAGGGGATTGAGACGCGAATCGATGCGGCCCATCTCTCTCCTGCTCAGCAGTCGCCGCTGGCCGCCTGCCAGGAGCCCCAAGCGGTATCGGCCATCTCGGAAAATGCCGGCGTGGCAGACCGGATCCAGGCGCAGGCAGATCAGTTAGCGTCCTACCTTCGCTCGCGTCAGCAGAACATCGATCAGCGTGAAGCAGAACTGAATGCCCGGCTTGCCGTCATCGACAGCGAGGGGCGCCGCGAACGCCTTGCCCTGAGCCACCGTGAGGCGGAACTGTCCGAGAGGGAAGAGGCCTTGACCTTGAGAGAGCGCGAACTCGAGGAGCGATGTGCGTCTGTCGCGAAGGCTGAGCAACGCCTCATGGAACAACGGGCAACCGCCGAGGCCGAAGCGAGTCGGCACCAGCGCGACCTGCGGCAACGTGAAACCACGCTCGTAACGTCAGAACAAGCATCCGCGGATCGTCTTGCGAAACGCGAACAGGCGTTGCAGGAGGCCAATACCTGGCTCAGCGAGCAGCAGGAAGAACACCGCCGAGCCGTCCGGGAATTCGAAGACCGTTTGCGTCGCAGCGAGAACGAACTTCTTTTCGAGCGACAACAACTCGACGCTCACCGGGCCGCGTCGCTCGAGGCGATCCGGCGTCAGTATAAGGACTTGGAACGTCAGCGAGTTTCCCTCGAGCGGCGCGAGGTGGAATGGGAAAAGGCGGCTTCCCGCCCGAGCGCTGCCGCACTTCGCCTGGAACAGTCTCTTCGCCAGGAAGAGGCCGCGTTGAAACAACGCCGGATCAATCTCGATGAGGCTGAACTCAAGCTGGCCGAGGCCCAGGCGAAGTCGGCCCTGCTGCGTGAACGACTTCGAGAGGCCCGCCAGCAATTCCGTGAGGAGTTGCGCGACGAACGTCGCCGAGTTGCAGTGGAGCAGCGTGAGGCAATGGTCGAACTTCAGAAAAAACAGGAGGGATTGGCCCGCCGCAGTCGCTACGTCGATAACTGCCACGCCAAACTCGTCCAACTCCGGAGCGAACTGAGTGAAATGCACCGCCAGACGCTCGACGTACGCCTGGCCACGGAGGAACTCTGGGTGCAACTTTCCGGGTCAACGCCTCCGGCGGCTCTGGCCGAATCGCTGGCCGAAGCAAGGAACCGATTGAGCCAGCATTATCGCGAGGCGGCCGGTGAACTGGAGCGCCAGAAATCGGAACTCGAAACGGTCCGCGGTGAATTGGCCGATCAGCTCCAAGCCGTCCTGAAGCGCAAGCAGGATGTGGACAACTGGGCGCGCCACCAGGAGGAAGAACTCCGCCAACAGGCCAGACGACTTCGTGATCGAGAAGCAGATATTCAGCGGCGCGAAGCCGATCTGAAGGATGCCACGCATTTGCGGGAATCGGAGCGTTTGGCCTTCGAGGCAGAGATTCATCACCTCAACCGTCGCATCGCAGAAATCGAGTGTGATGCACTTGCCGTCCCCGCCTGACGTGAAGGTCGCCAATCACGTCGCAGGTCCCGAGATCGGCACAAAGAAAAAAGCCGGACCTCCGCATACGAGGAGGTCCGGCGTGACCAGGAAGACGCCGCGACAAGCAAACAGGGCATTCTTGTCAGCGTTCTTGGACCAACTGGGGCGACCCGCAGGCCAACTCCAATTGAAGTGTTCAAATCTAGGCCTGGGGAGGAGCCGGAGGAGCCGGGGCAGCCGGAGCCGGGGCAGCCGGAGCAGCGTCAGCAGCGGGGGCAGCCGGAGCTTCGGTCGGAGCACTTCCGCCACAGGCGGGCTCGCAGGCAGCCGGTTCGCAAGCAGCCGGGCAGCAGCTTACCGGGCGGCAGCTCCGAAGACGGGCCAAGAGGCCGCAACGCTTCGGGCCACACGTGGCCGGTTCGCAAGCCGGTTCGCAAGCCGGTTCGCAAGCGGGCTCGCAGGCGGGGGCCGGGGCACAGGCGGGCTCGCAGGCCGGGGCACACGGGGCCGGGGCACAGGCGGGCTCACAGGCAGCCGGGGCGCAGGCAGCCGGGGCACAGCTCACCGGACGGCAGCTGCGAAGACGGGCCAGAAGGCCGCAACGCTTCGGGCCACACGTGGCCGGTTCGCAAGCGGGCTCGCAGGCCGGGGCACACGGGGCCGGGGCACAGGCGGGCTCGCAGGCGACCGGGGCGCAGGCAGCCGGGGCACAGCTCACCGGACGGCAGCTGCGAAGACGGGC
>CAYSCH010000462.1:0-6846 GCA_964429355.1 uncultured Planctomycetaceae bacterium
TTATCGGCATTCACCTCTGGAGGGCTTGAGCTAATGTAGCGCTGTCATATTAGGAAGTCCCCAAGATCGAGAAAGAGAGAGTTGCCATGGTTCTACCCATCCCCGAAGGCTACCACAGCATTACACCCTATCTCATTGTCAAAGGGGGGGCCGCCGCCCTTGCCTTCTATCAAAAGGCGTTCGACGCCGCCGAGCTCTTTCGCATGGACGGCCCCGAGGGAACCGTCGGCCATGCCGAACTCCAGATTGGCGACTCCCGGGTCATGCTCGCCGATGAATGTCCGCAAATGGAGTACCTGGCACCGCAGTCGCCCGGCAACTCGGGCGTGATCATTCACTTGTACGTGGAAGATGTCGATAGCGTGGTCGAGCAGGCAGTTCGCGCCGGCGCGAAGATCAAGCAGCCACTCGCCGACCAGTTCTACGGCGATCGGTCCGCCAGTCTCGAAGACCCCTTCGGCCACCTCTGGTACGTGTCGTCCCACGTGGAAGACGTATCCCCCGAGGAACTCACCCGCCGCATGGAAGCCATGAAGCACAATCCTTCCTGAAGGTCCAGAGAGTCGAATGTCGAATGACGGGTACAGCGGAATGAGGGGCGGGATGCCCAAGTGTCCTGCCCCTCATTCCAGTCTTCCCGGATTCCATCACGCCCATTCTCCATGCCTCGCCGTTCCGTGGATTCTCCAAACTCCGCAAACTAACGCTCGTCTTCCGCAAACGTCAACAACTTGCTGTAGCAGCGATTCTCATTTTGGCTTATTATTCGCGCTGCTCATGGTCGTGTTGCGTGGAGGCCTGCCGACCCGTAATTGCCCCTCAGGCGGCTCTCACAGCCCTCCAGTGAGCAGAACCCAGAGGACGGCTCCCAAACCGAGTAGCCCTAGGAGAACCCACCAGGCGGAGCGGCCGGCCCACAGGTTTCGGCCCTCTGCCGTAATGTACTGGCCGCAGGCCGGGCACTGCTCGGCATCCTCGTAGACGTCGCCTCCGCACTTGGGACAAATACGCGTATCCGCAAGTTCGTCGTCTTCGTCTTCGTCAGGATACTCCCAATCGTTCAACTCGTCGCCGGGTTCTTCAAAACTATCGTAGTCGGTCACGGGGCGGGATCCTTCGTGTGGCAATGGAATCGTCAAGGAGGACGACGATGAACTCGCTGAAAAACGTGGCGATGGTCGCTATTCTGGCGCTCGTTGCGTATGCCGTCTACGTCTCGATCAACAACCGCCCCGTCAAGTCGCCCCCCGAAATCGCGGATTGGACCGCGGAGCCGCCCCAGGTCACACTTCCCGGCGGCGACGCGAGCACCGCGCCTGGATTTGCCCTGGAAGGGCCCAACGGTTTCCCGTCGCCCGGTCTTCCGCCGATCCAGCAGCGCAGCAGTGAATTGTCGCCCCCACGGGACTTCTCCGAAAGTGCACCCGCCCCACCCTTCAACCCCGCTCCCTTGCCGCCGGAAATCGCCGCGAATCTCAATCCGCCCGTGTCGGCCCCGCCGGCCGATGTGCCCTCCTATCCCTCCTATGCTCCAAGTGCGCCGCCGATCGGCTCCATGGTCAACCTCGGGAGCGGCAACAACGCTCCTTTGCCCGACTTCAACCGCGGTTCGGCCCCTCCCATGCCCCCCGAAAGCTCGTTTCCTGCGGCCGGCATGAACGGAACACCGGCACCAGGTGCCAGGGGCGACAATCGGTCTCCTGCCCCCACCAGCGGAATCAACTCGCCTACAAAAACCGATGATACGAAGGTCTGGCCCGAGTTTGCCGAGTTCCTCGCCGGAGCTCGCCGCGATCTCGATCAGGGCCGCTTTCGCGAAACCCTGGCCATCCTCAGTTCGCGTTACGGAGAATCGGGCCAAACCCGTGCCGAATCCAAGGCGCTGACCGAACTGCTCGACCAGGTCGCCGGCACCGTGATCTACTCCCGCGAACACCACCTGGAAGCGGCCCACGTTGTCCAGGCCGGCGAAACCCTCCCCCAGATCGCCGAGAAGTACACTGTCTCGCCCGAATTGCTCGCCAAGATCAACGGGATCGCCGATCCCATGAATCTCCAGCCCGGCCAGGAACTCAAGGTCGTGCGCGGGCCCTTCCGTGCCGTTGTCAGACTCGACGATCACAAGCTCGATCTCTGGCTTCAAGACCTCTACGCCGGACGTTTCGACATCGGTGTCGGCACCGATAAACCCGATCTGACAGGAGCTTTCCAGGTCATCGAAAAGAACCGCGAGCCCGCCTACCATAGCCCCACTGGCCGCATTTTCGATCCTGGCGATCCCCTCAACCCGTTGGGCAGGCGATTCATCGGCCTGGGCGACTCCGCTGCAATTCACGGAACGAACGACGAAGCCTCGATCGGGCAGACGGGCGGTCCAGGTGGGATTCGCCTCAGCGAGCGAGATGCCGACGACGTCTTCGACATCCTCACCCTCGGATCCCACGTCGTGATTCAGCGGAAGCAGGAAACGCTCTGAGCTAAGAAGCCTGACCAGACGCAAAAGTCTCCCACGGGCATGGACGTCCCCAAGCGATGGTCTTGGCAACGGCTCTAAGAAGCCTGACCAGACGCAAAAGTCTCCCACGGGCATGGATGTCCCCAATCGGCGATCTTCCCGCCGGCTCCAAGGCACCCCCTGTTTCGCGCCGCACGCACGGGCTATCCTGACGGTGCTGTCTGAACCTCGCGACCGCCCCTCAGGAGATCCGCCGTGTACGACAAACAAGCCTTGGTTGCCGAGATCCGTAAGAAGGCCCTCAAATTCGGCGATTTCACGCTCGCCTCGGGTAAGAAGGCCAGGTACTACCTCGACGGCAAGCAGGTCACGCTCGATGGGGAGGGGGCCCGGCTGGTCGCGGAAGGAATTCTGGACCTTCTCGCAGACCGGATGCCCGATGCGGTCGGGGGGATGGCCATCGGAGCCGACCCGATCACCGCCGCCGTGATCACCATGTCCGCTGTTCGCGGCATGCCGATCCGCGGCTTCATGGTCCGGAAGGAATCCAAGGGCCACGGAACCAATCAGTATGTCGAAGGGCCCGTCAAGCCGGGCGACACGGTCGTGATCGTCGAAGATGTGGTGACCACCGGCGGCTCGTCGCTCAAGGCTATCGAAAGGGTCGAGGCCTTTGGAATGAAGGTCCGCGGCGTGATCGCCATCATCGATCGGATGGAAGGGGGGCGCCAGGCCTTCGAAAGCCGCGGCTACCTGCTCCAGTCGCTCCTGACGATCCGTGATTTCGGGATCGAGCCGCCCCACGAGTGATCTGGGCACAAGAAAAGCGAACAGGCCTGTTTCGAGTCATTCTCGAAAGCAGGCCTGTTGAGTATTTAGTAGCTAGTATTTAGTAGTTGGTCGTAGCCGTCTTGCGATCAGCGAAGGACGAGCTGACGAGGAGCGCGAAGCAGCGAGGCCGACGGATCGGCTTTCGGAGCAACGGGCAGCGGAGCAGCTTCCTCAGCAGCCGGAGCAGCAGCCGGAGCGGCAGCTTCGCCACCGCCACATCCGCAACCAGCGTCACAGCCAGCTTCGCAACCGCAGGCGGGCTCACAGGCCGAGGCACAGCAGCAACGCTTGCAGCAGAACAGGCCACCGATCAGGTCGAGGATCGGGGTGCAACGGGGCTTGCAGCAGCTATTGCAGGCGGGCTCGCAGCAGCTCTTGCACTTCAGCAAGGGCAGCAACGGCCGACGGCAGCAGGAGTCGCAAGCGGGCTCGCAAGCCGGTTCGCAAGCAGCTTCGCAGGCCGGTTCGCAGCACGATTTGCCGCAAAGGGCCTTGTGCCGGAGAAGCGGGAGCAGCGGCTGGCGGCAGGGATTGCAGGCCGGCTCACAGGCCGGTTCCGGTGCACAGGCGGGCTCGGCACAGGCCGGCTCGCAGCACGAATTGCACGTGCCGCAGTTGTTGCATGACAACAGGCCCCGCAGGCCGGCGAACAGGTCGCACGGTCGGCAGCAGGGCTCACAGCAGTTGGGCTCACATGCGGACTCACAGGCCGGTTCGCAGGCCGGGGCACATGCCGAGCAACCGCCGTCCAGCAGTCCGGCAAACCCCTGACCGCACATGGCGAAACTCGCTGCGAGCGCCAGTAAAACGATCTTGCCTCTCATTGTGCAAACTCTCCTTTACAGATGAACTGGGGGTAGCTCGTTCGGATCCGACGTCCTTGACGTCACGCGTCGCAGTCGGCCGTGTGCAACGCGGCTTACCTTGCCCTGGGTGGGTTCTCCCATGGGATAGAACCGACTCCTGATTACGCTGGACGTCGGACCATCGCGCGGGTCGCTAACCACAGTCCAAAACGTTGTTCGCGCCAGCGCCGTCGAACCCTCCTCGGTTCGATGAGACCTTCGGCTTCCCTGACGCGCACCCTACAGCGTCTCCTCCGAGAACGTTGTACGCTACACTAAGGGTCACTTGAGGTATCGGCTGGGAGGCGCAGACCCCTTGAGACGACGCAAATAGTTTTCACTAAAAGGGTTACTGTTTCGCCGAGGCAAGAAATGCCGCAAGAGCAAGGCTGGCAATCTGCGCGGAGATTGCCGGCAAGCGGAGGCCGGAATCGGGTATCCTTCTCCCGGAATCTTTCCGCATTCTGCCTTGGCCGAACGACCGGAAGAGCCGCTTGCCGTCCACGTGCGAGCGGTCGGGTCGTCCGATCCCGCATTCCGCCCGCTCCGCCGCGGGAAAAAGTCTGGAAAATGGGAATGCTAGCTCTGCTAGCAATAAGGTGCCCTTTCGGTAAAATCGAAATTCTTGACCCATTTTGATCGACCGGCTATAATCACGCCGCTGCGCTGGCGGATGCTCGGCTGATATGCCCTGCCACCATCCCCATCGCTGTGCGACAAATGGAATTGTCGACTCCTGACTGTGGATGTGGAATGGATTTCGCGCATCGTGACACACGGGAGCCAACGGTGTCTTTTGCTTCGCCCCTGGACTCGAAAGAGCTGGTTCGACAAGCGACCGACATTGTTGATCTCGTTGGAAAATACATTCAACTGCGGCGGCAGGGCCGTATCTACGTGGGGTTGTGCCCTTGGCACGACGACACCAAGCCCAGTTTCCAGGTCAACCCGGACCGCCAATCTTTCAAGTGCTGGGTCTGCGATGTAGGCGGCGATGTCTTCAGCTTCATCATGCGGCTCGAAGGCGTCGAGTTTCGCGAAGCCCTCGAAATGCTCGCCGATCAGGCCGGCATCACCCTCCAGACACTTCCTCGCCACGACCCCTCCGTCCTCCCTTCCACCCAGGAGGTCGGGACCCCCCAGACATCCTCCGGGGTGGCAAGTGGAGAAGGAAAACGAGCTCTCTACCGGGCCATGGCCTGGGCCGAGCAGCAGTATCACCAGTGCCTCCTCAAATCCGACGAGGCTGAACCGGCCCGCCGCTATCTCCAGGAACGCGGCATCACCGACGAGAGCATCCGCAAGTTCCACCTTGGCTACTCCCCGAATCGGCGAGACTGGCTACTCAACCTTGCCGGGGGGAACCGTGCCCGAGCGCAAGTGCTGGAAACCATCGGCATTCTTGCCCAACGCCAGGACGGCACCGGCTACTACGATCGCTTTCGGGGCCGAGTGCTGTTCTCCATTCGCGACACCCAGGACCGGCCGGTCGGGATCGGGGGGCGGATCATGCCTGAATCGGGCGTGACCAGTCCCGCCAAATACGTCAACTCGCCGGAAACGCCGCTGTTCAAAAAAAGCAAATTGCTCTATGCCCTGGACGTGGCCCGCGAGGCAATCCACAAGACCCACACCGTGTTGATCATGGAGGGCTATACCGACTGCATCGTCGCCCACCAGTTCGGATTCCACAACGCGGTGGCCGTCCTCGGCACCGCCGTGGGCCAGCAGCACGTGAAAATCCTCAAACGATTTGCCGAACGGATCGTGCTCGTCCTCGATGGCGACGAGGCCGGCCAGAAACGGGCCAACGAGGTCCTGGAATTGTTCATCGCCGAAAATGTCGACCTCCAGATCCTCACCTTGCCCGACGACAACGACCCCTGCGAATTCCTGCTCGAACACGGCGCCGAGGCTTTTGCCGACCTCCTGGAAACCCGGGCCGTCAGTGCCCTCCAGCATGCCTTCCGATCCGCCACCCGCGGCATCGATCTGGCCAACGACGTCCACGGGTCGAGCCAGGCCCTCGAGCGGATGGTGGCGATTGTGGCCAAGGCGCCTCGGCTGCGCTCCGATTCGTCGTCCGACGGCGTCCTCCGCATCGAACGAGTCCTCACCCAACTGGCCCAGAGCTTCCGCGTCCCCGAAGAGGAGGTTCGGCGCCGGCTGACGACGCTGCGGCGTTCCGCTTCCAGCCGTCCCGCCCGCCAGGACGACTCGGAAAAGGCAGGAGGGGCCGAGCCCGATCGATCCGCCGCGAAAATTGCCCCCCTGGAACGCGAACTGCTGGAGATCTTGCTCCGTCGCCCCGAATTGCTGGCCCAGGCTCGCCGGCACGTCACCCCGGAGCAGTTCGGCTTCCCGCTCGGACGCAGGATCTTCTCTCGTGCGTGCGCATTGGCGGATGAAGGAATCACGCCGACATTTGATCGGCTCATGCTGGAGTTTGAAGACGCCCCTTCCAAAGCCTTTCTCGTTGATATCGACGAGGGCGCTGCGGCTAAGGAAACCGATAAACCGGAGGCCCTGCTCGAAGAGTGGATCCGGCGGTTCCAGCGGTGTCAACTCGAAAAACAGTTGCCCACGATCACGGGAACACTTCGTGAAGGAGGACTGAACCAGAGTCAAGAGACTGAGCTCTTCCTCGAGATGCTCAACAAACAGCGAGCCCGGCACGGCATTTCCGAACCCACGGACGGGTGAGGGCCCTGTATT
>CAYSCH010000463.1:0-6830 GCA_964429355.1 uncultured Planctomycetaceae bacterium
GCTCGCTTGGTCGCCATGTTGGCGGCGGCGATTCCTATCAGGCACTGGGGACCGTAGATGAAGAAGCCTGCCGTGCAGAGAATCGCACCGTTAATGAGAATCGAATTTGGCCCAAGATTCCAGTCGTCGAGCAGCGAGACGAAATATTCTCCAGAAACGGCGCGCAAGATCTCGAAAACGAGGTCGAGTTGCCAGAAGAAGAGCATCGCCAAGAAGCACAGGATCATGTAGACCAGGCAGGTCCTGGTCCCCCGCCCGCCAAAGATCTTGTCGGTCACCCATCCACTGGCAAGCATTCCCAAGATCCCTGTGACTTCAAACGCGGCCACCATCCAGCCGGCGTGGGCCAACTCGATATGCTTGGCCTCCTTCAAGAAAGTGGGGCCCCAGTCGACGATACCGTAGCGAACCACATAGACGAAGAAGTTTGCCAACGAGATCAACCAGATGTAGGGATTGGAGAATACCAGATCGACGAGCACCTCGCCGAAACTTTGCGGCGGGGCCTCGAGGAGTTCGGAGGGGGCCTTGGTTCCTTCCACTTCGGGCAGGCCGAGTGATTCGGGTGTATCGCGAAGCGTTATGGCCAGGAATGCCGCGCCGCACAAGGCCAGTCCCGCGGGCACGAAGAAACAGTAACGCCAATCGAAGCCCCATCGAATGAGATAGCCGCAGAGCACGAAGACCAGCGCAGCACCAATGGAATGGGAACTGTTCCAGATCGACATCTTCGTCGCCAGCGTCTTCGGCGGGAACCAGTGCGTCATCAGGCGGCAGCACGGCGGGAAGCCCATCCCTTGGACCCAGCCGTTGAGCATCCAGAACAGGCCAAAGGTGATCACAGCCGAGCTGAACCCGAAGCAAAGATTGATGACCGCCGAACAGGTCAGGCCGATCGCCATGAACCAACGTGCGTTGGTACGATCGCAGAGCATGCCGTTGATGAATCGCGACACGCCGTAAAGCAGACCGTGCAACGTGAGAAACAGCCCGAGATCCGTCTTACTGATGCCCAGCGACTTCTCCATCTCCGGCATGGCCATGCTCAGGTTCTTCCGCACAAAGTAGAACAACGCGTAGCCGATGATCGTCGAGATCAGGATCCGGTTCTGCCAATATCGATACTGGGCCCGAATCTCCTCAGAATCGACGGCCGGTTCGATCAAGGACGGTTTCGGTTTCAGCATGCCGATCGGTTTCATCATCACGTTTGTTCCAGCAAGTCAGCGGTAGAACCGGACCAGGAATTGGATAGTTGCTCGGCGCAGGACGAATTTACCCGCTGCGGTTCTGCTGGCACTCCTCGTCCCGTACCTCGATCGGCCAGCGTCCCGAGGGGCCGAAAATCTGCGTCAGGGCTGGTTCGAAGAACTGGATCCGCTTGGCCAGATCGAGCACAGTGAACCGCCGGCGAATGTAGTAGGCCTGACGGTAGCTTTCCCGCAACCGGACTGGCGAGATCCCAATCTGGCCGGGCGCAACCGGGCAACCCGCCGCGATCAAATGATCGGCCAGCTCGTCAAACGGAAGGAGGTGTTCCTGGAGACGGCCGCGAAGTTCCGGCCAGACGGCTCGCAGTCGCAGGAGCTGCTGGCGGACTGCAACTCCGTCTACATATTTGGCCCGGGTCTCCAGCAGTGCCTTCTCCTTGAGCTCCGGCAGGTCGAACCTTCGGTCAATGTCGGCCTCAACGAAAGAACTCTCCGGCCACTGGGAAGCCAGACGGGCGGCGTCCAAACTTTCCAGCGGCAGCGGCAGCAACTGTTCGTACAAGGCCGAAGAACACAAGGTTCCGATGCCAACCTTGAACCCGTGCGAGGGAGCCCTTCCGTCGTGAACATGGTTCTGCATGTCCCACAGGTGGCTGAACTGGTGATCGGCGCCGGATGCAACCCGGCTCGTCTTCGTCCACTGCATGGCCAAACCCGACACCAGGAGCCCCAGAATCAGGCAATGGACCGCCTGAGAGTCTCCCTGCCGGATCCCGCTGGGGCTGGCGACCCACTGGCGGAGCCGACCGTGCATCATCTCCCAGCCCGTCGGGTCGATCGGCTCCACATCCAGGGCCTCAGCCACGAGCCAATCCGCCCCCGCCACGATCTTGGCCAGAAGATCGGCATAGCCCGAAGCATTCATGCCTTCGGGGGCTGCCTCGATGACCTCCAGATCGGCAAGAACTCCCACGGGGGCGGGGCAGTCGAATGTCTGTTTTGAGCCATCCCGGGTGATCGATGCACCGAACGCCGTGTAACCATCCATCGACGCGGCCGTTGCCACGCACATGTATGGCCGGCCACGCTTATGCGACGCGAGTTTCGTCATGTCGTTAATGGTACCCGAACCGACCGCAACGGCCGTCGCGTTTTGTGAGCCGAGATATCGCTCGATCGCCTCCACGTGGGGATACACTGCGTGCAGGTCCGGATGGTCGAAAATGAAGGATTCCAGGCACGGATGGCCAGCACGCCGAAAGCTATCAACCACGTCTTTTCCCGCCGCGGCGAACGTGTTGACGTCGGCGATAATGACCGCCGGGCTAGGGCCAAACAACTGCTGAAACGCCGCGGCTGCCTGGCGGCGCACACCATGTTCGACACGAACCAAGCGGGTCCGGTCGGCGGCCGACAAAGCTCGCCGAAGGAGCAATTCGTCTTCAGATGGTTTTCCCACGGGCATGGCGGTCCTCAGTTCTTCCTGGCGTAGTAGTCTTCGATCGCCTTCATGGTAACGTCCGGATAGTCCGTGGCAAAACTGGCCGCGCCGAGTTCCATCAATTGCCAGTAGACCGGCGCATCGGATCGGCCCCAGGGAAGTGCCTGAAACAGAATGCCGTGCTCTCGCAGTTTACGACCCGTTTCCACCAGGAACGATTCGGAAGGGCTGAGCACCTTTCCCTGCTCGGTCTCCTGAGTTTTGACGTGAATCTGAAGTTGCGTGATGCCGGCAAATTCCGCTTCGCCCAGCTTCCGCAGCCGCTCAGTCAACTCCTCTTCCGTACCTCCGATCCAGTGGAGCGTGCCCGCAGCGGGCGCAAGATCCTTCCATCGGCGAATCAACTCGTAATCCGTGCTGGCAAGGATCACCTGCGATTCCACTCCCACTTCCCGAACCAGTCTGGCCAGACGAGCCAGGTCAACGTTCTTGATGTCCAGATACAACCGGCGCTTCGGTTGCCCGGCCAACAGCTTGAGAATGTCGTCGATCGAGGGTACCCGGCAACCCGCAAATTTCTCATGTTTCCACGTACCGACATCCAGTCGCTGGACTTCGGCCCAATCCAGGTCGGGAATCCCCTTGGACTTCAGTTCCGGCGAGGCGTCCTTGACGAGCCGTTTGAAGTTCGCGTCGTGAAAAGCAACGATTACATCGTCTTTCGTCATCCGCAGGTCAGCCTCGGGAACCGTACCGAGATTCCACGCCAGTTCGAAGGCCTCGACCGTATTCTCCGGTGCCAGTTCCCCTGCCCCGCGATGGCTCTGCACGGTGATTTCGTCCAGCGGAATGTGGTCGCGAACGTTCCACGGGCTCTTGATCGGCGCCGATTGTCCCGCTGCCGTCTCGGCACCCGCGCTCGACGCCGGAACGGAGATCGCCAGAAGCCACAGGAGTTGTGGAACGGGAATCCATCGAGAAAAGTTGCTCTTCATGGGATGCTTCTCTCCCCCTGAGGGTCGAACTGTTGGATTCTTCTTCCTGTTCTCTTGTGCGTTCACGAGGTGCAAGCCTCCAGGAGCGCCGTCGCACCGGCGCGGTCAATCACCAGGAACTTGAGCAATCCTCCCCGCAGCGCTCCCAGGATCGCCTCGGTTCGGTCGCTCCCCGCGACCACGGCAATCACCTGCTCCGCGCGCCGCAGATCGGCAAAGTCTATACTGATCACGCGATCGCGATAGGAGGTCTGGCATTCGTTTCCATCGCGGTCATAGAAACGGCCGCAGATTTCTCCCACGGCCCCGGCGTTTGCCAGTTCGGCGGTATCCTGGTTCGTCAAAACGCCGCGTTCCACGAAAACGGAATTGTGCAAGGTACCGACCCCTACCAGAGCCGCCTGAACCTCGCGCAGTTGTTCCACCACGGTGCGGACCGATTCCAGCCCCAGGAGAGTCTTGCGGGTTTTGGCATCCGGAAGGATCGCCGGAGTGTTGAGGATAAAGAACCTTCCGCACCAACGTTTGGCCAGAATCCTGCCGAGTTCCAAGGCATCGTACGGCCCGACACTGGCGTCGATATTTCCCATCGACTGCACCACCGTCAGCCCCTCGACCCCCGGCGGTGCCGTCATGTTGTGGATCAGCCACTGCATGGTTCTGCCGCCCGCGATCGCCAGCATGCCGTGAGCGGGAATCCAGCGAGCAACCCAAGGCGCTGCAAAGTGGGTCAGGCTCTGTCGCAATTCGAGCGTGTTCAGACCTTTGGCCGTCTTCACGACAACTGCGTGGCGAAGCCCCAGGCGACTCTCCAACTGCTGCTCGAGCTCATGGTCCCGCGGGTCGTACTCGGCCACGGTGATCCGCACGAGCCCTCTCTCACGCGCCCTGGCCAGGAGACGCGATACCTTGGCCTGCGATACGTTGGCGAGCCTGGCCACGTTCGTCTGCGGCAAGCCGTCGACGTAATACAGATTCGCGATCTGCAAAAGCAGTTCGTCGGAACAGTTGTCGTCGGTCATCACGACTCCCCAACCCGGGGTGCGAAATACAGGAGGTGTTCTTCGGGCGCTTCTGTGAATAACTATTCACACTCCAAATTCAGTTGCTACTAGGCTAATTGTCATTTCCCCGGTTGTCAATAATGCGTCTGTGGCAAGGAGCCGGATCGCCGCCAGCAGTACCAGTTCCTTGGCACGGGTCGATGCGGTTTCGCGGTCCATTGGCAGCAGTTTGGAGTAACCGCTATCTGTCCCGGTTTGGCAGAATATCGCCTATTAACGTGTTATGGTGCGCGCTGGCCGGGCGGGGGCCTCGTTTTCGAGAGTCCAAGAGTGTCGGCTCGGTCCTTTTTCGTGCGTGCATCGAAACTTGACGCCGGCTGGAATGTTGAAACTACAGGGAGTTCTCACCCCGCCCCCGAGCCCGCGACCACGTTGTCCCTTGGTTTGACCAAGTCTTTCTGGATGACGGAATACTTGTGTTGGCCGGTCAGCCGAAGCGGATTTGGGAGAGGTCGGCGCTGGGGCCTGATGGGATGACCGACCCGGTTGTTTTTTATGCCAGCCTCGATGAATCCCACCTCAATGACGCCACCCCTCGACGGAGTTTCTAAGGCATGAAGAGAATATCGCTGGTCCTTGCGGCCATGTTTCTGGTCGTCGTGGGTGGCGCCGCGATTGCCGAAGAGATTCACAGCATCTACGAAAGCCCCGACCCCGTAACGGCCGACTGCGAATTGGACAAGATTGTTTTCGGAAAGCTGGCGTCGCTGGATATCAAGCCGGTGCTCTGCTCGGATGCGGTTTTCGCCCGCCGGACCTATCTCGACATCCTTGGAACGCTGCCGACGGCCCAGGAGGCGCGTGCTTTTCTCGAGGATCAAGACAAGAACAAACGCGTTGCCCTGATCGAGCGACTGTTGGAACGGCCCGAATTCGCCGATTATTGGGCAATGAAATGGGGTGACGTGCTGCGGATCAAGGCGGAGTTTCCGGTCAACCTTTGGCCGAATGCGGCCCAGGTCTATCATCGCTGGGTCCGGGCGTCGATCGTCCAGAACAAACCCTACGATCAGTTCGCGCGAGAGATGCTCACCTCGAGTGGGAGCAATTTCCGCGTGGGCCCGGTCAACTTCTATCGTGCCGTCCAGAACAAGACCCCCGAAGGCCTCGCCTCGGCTGCCGCATTGACTTTCATGGGCGCGCGCACGGACTCCTGGCCGGAGGGCCGTCTGGAAGGAACGGCCGCGTTCTTTTCGCAGGTCGGCTACAAACCCACCAGCGAATGGAAGGAGGAATGCGTTTTTTGGGATCCGCTCAGATCAGCGCAGATCCCAGGCAATGCCGTGCCCGGCCACGACAAGCCCACCACCGCCGGCCATGTCGTGACCGACGATTTGAAGGCTGCGGAGAACGTTGCCACTACCGTGGAACCTCGCTCGGCCGTGTTTCCCGACGGTACCAAGATCCAGTTGCCACCCGACAAGGACCCGCGCGAGATCTTCGCCGACTGGCTCGTCACGCCCGAGAATCCCTGGTTCACCAAGAGCATCGTCAACCGTGTCTGGGCATGGCTCCTCGGGCGCGGCATCATCCATGAACCCGACGACATCCGCGACGACAATCCGCCCAGCAATCCCGAATTGCTGGCCTACCTGCAAAAGGAAATGGTCACGAGCGGCTACAGCCTCAAGCACCTGTACCGGATCATCCTGAGCTCGAAGACCTACCAGCTCTCGTCCATGCCCCGCTATGGATCCACCGAAGCGGTCGCGAATTTCGCCGTTTACCCGCTGCGCCGGCTTGATGCGGAAGTGCTGATCGACGCAATCAACCAGATCACCGGAACGACCGACCTCTACACCAGCGCGATTCCCGAACCTTTCACCTACATTCCCAAGGATCAAACGGCGATCTCAATCGCCGACGGCAGCATCACCAGCCCGTTCCTGGCCTTGTTTGGCCGGTCCGCCCGGGCCACAGGCATGGAGAATGAACGCAACAACAACCCGGTTTCGGCCCAATGGCTCCATATGCTCAATTCGAGCCATATCCAGCAGAAGCTCGAGCAGGGTCCCAAGCTCAAAGCGATCCTCGGTTCCAGCCGCAAGCCTGCAGCGATCGCTGTAGAACTCTACCTGACCATTCTCTCCCGCAAACCGACGGAAGACGAATTGACGAC
>CAYSCH010000464.1:0-6824 GCA_964429355.1 uncultured Planctomycetaceae bacterium
CGCCCGGGGAATCACCGACGACCGCCAGAAAGCCCGTCGCGCGCTTCTGGAAAAGATGGACACCATGAGTTCCGCCATGGCGGCCCAACCGCAATTGGCCGCTGTGAAGGAAGTGAAGGAGCAGGCCTACGAACTGATCCTGGGGGAAGGAAAGAATGTTTTTAATCTCTCGCTGGAAAAGCCGGAGTTGAGAGACCGCTACGGCCGCCACACTTTCGGGCAGGAATGCCTGGTGGCGCGGCGGATGGTGGAGACAGGCGTTCCCTATATCACGATCAACTATCCCGGCGGTTGGGACACCCACAAGGATCACTTCCAGACCATGCGCCGCCAGGTCCCGCAACTCGACCAGGGCTTGGCCAGCCTGCTTCTGGACCTGCACGACCGCGGGTTGCTGGAAACCACGATCGTCTGGTGCTGTGGCGAGTTTGGCCGAGGGCCCAAGGTCGATTACCAGCCGCCTTGGAACGGCGGCCGCAATCACTACGGAAACGTCTTCTCCGTCCTGGTTGCCGGCGGCGGATTCAAGGGTGGACAGGTCGTCGGTTCTTCTGACGAAAAAGGCGAAGAGGTCAAGGACCGCCCCGTATACCCGGTGGACCTGCTCGGCAGCATTTATCAACTTGCGGGCATCGATGCCAACGCAAAACTGCCGCATCCCATGGGCGAAGAAGCCCACGTCCTGCCCGGCGCGTCGGAAAACGTGAAATCGGCCGGGTTACTGGCAGAGATTATGTGAACGGTGAGAGGAATCGATACCAGTACGGTTCCCATTGGACATGTCGTTCGGCGCTGGCCGGTAAGACTATGGAGCGACTCATGAATAGAGTTCGGTGGTTCCCGATCCTCGGATTGGCCGTGTTTCTGGCGACGGCCTCCCCGGCACGCGGCCAGTACATCGGGTATGTCTACCCCGCGGGCGGACAACAAGGCACGACCGTCGAGATCAAGCTGGGCGGGCAGCGGATTGACGGCATCACGGGCGCGATGGTCAGCGGCGACGGCATCTCGGCCAGACTGGTGCAGTACTATCGCCGCTTGACCAATCAGGAAATGACTCTCATCAGGGAGCAAATGAGAGATCTGAAGAAGGAGGCCAACGAGACAACCAAGACGAAGGGCCGACGCAAAGCAAAATACGATGCCAGGCTGAAAGCCACGCTCGAGTCCACTGCTGAGGCGGGAACCGTGCCCCTTGCCGGCGATGAGACCCAGGCGATGATCGCCCGGATCGAAACCCGCGTACGGGAGTGGGTCCAGCGTCCGGCCTGCGCTGCAATCTCCAGTATCGCCATTCTTGAAGTGACGATTGCCCCGGATGCCAAACCCGGGCCCCGCGAACTGAGACTGATCACCGCTCAAGGGGTGTCGAATCCGATGCCCTTTCATGTCGGCCAGGTACCCGAGGTGGCCCGGAAGCCGATGGTCACCGCCAATCTGCAGGTGCTCGGCAAAGAGTCGCTCGCGCAGCGAAAACGGCCGCCGGAAGAAGAGGAAGTTCGCATCGCCATCCCGTGTACCATGAATGGCCAGATCGCTTCCGGCGAATTGAACCGGTATCGGTTTGAAGCCAAGAAGGGGCAGCGCCTCGTTACTTCTGTGGATGCAAGGAGCCTGGTTCCCTACATCGCCGACGCCGTCCCCGGCTGGTTCCAGCCCGTCGTTACCATCTGCGATGGAGACGGCACCGAAGTCGCCTACTCCGACGACTTCCGGTTCCGGCCCGATCCAGCACTCTGCTTCGAGGTGCCTGAGGACGGCGAGTATGTGCTCACAATCACCGATGCTCTGTTCCGCGGACGGGAGGATTTCGTCTATCGCGTCACGCTCGGCGAAATTCCCTATCTGACCAACATCTTTCCCTTGGGAGGCCGAGTGGGTGAAAAGGCAGAGATCGAACCCGACGGTTGGAATCTCGGCACCGCCAAAGTAACCACCCCGGCCGGGGATGCCGAAGCCGGGTTCCACTGGGTCACCACCAAGAAAGGCGACATGCTGACCAATCGGCTCCCCTTTGCGCTGGACACCCTGCCGGAATCCGTTGACCAGGAACCCAATAACGATCCGGCCAAACCCCAGAAAGTGCAGCTTCCCTTGATCGTCAATGGTCGCATCGACCAAGGCGACGATTGCGATGTGTTCCAGATTGACGGAAAAGCCGGCGAAACCGTCGTGGCCGAGGTCTACGCCCGCCGGCTCGATTCTCCTCTGGACTCGATGCTCACTCTGACCGATTCCCAGGGCAAGATCCTCGCCTTCAACGACGACTACGAGGATCCGGGAGTCGGTTTGAATACTCACCATGCCGATTCGTACCTCATGGTCAAGCTCCCCGCGGACGGAACCTATTGCGTCCACCTCCGCGACACGGCTCGCCAGGGCGGCAAGGATTACGCCTACCGCATCCGTCTCAGCGCACCTCGCCCCGATTTCGCCTTGAGGAGTGTGCCCTCCATGGTTGCCCTCCGCGGCCGAAATAATACGTCCGCGGTGACGGTGTTTGCGATTCGCAAGGACGGTTTCGACGGAGATATCAAGCTGACCCTGAAAGACCCGCCGCAGGGTTTCGCGGCCTCACCGGTCATCCTGCAGAAAGGCAAGGAAACCGTCCGGTTCAGCGTCAGGACTACCTTGAGAGCGGCCGAGGAGCCGGTCCGCCTCACCGTTGAGGGCACCGCCCAGATTGCCGATCAGGAAGTCGTCCATCGGGTTGTGCCGGCTGAAGACCGCATGCAGGCATTTTTGTGGCGGCACCTCCTGCCCGCCGAAGATTTCGTGGCCCTGGTTCACCGTCCCTCCTATGAGCCGCCTCCCACGCGCATTCCCAAATCGACGACCACGGCAAGAGCCGAGCCGCCCAGGACCGGAACGGAGCCGCCCAGGACCGGAACGGAGCCGCCCAAGTTCACTCAAAAGCAGGTCGCCAACCGCCTGCGGGAACTCAAACGTCTCTACGAAGAGTGGCTCCTCACCGATGAGTTCTACAACGCGAAAGTTGCCGAGTGCGAGGCAGCGATGTAGTTGGACGTTCTCCGTATGCCCGGAGTCTGAAGTCGGAAGGAAACGGTCGAGTTCGAGCGACCGCGTTCTCAAGAAACAGCCACAATATGGCGAATCTCCCACGGGCGGCGACGCGCCCGATCGGTCATCTGGTTGTCTCCAAGAACTTGCGGATTGCCTTGTTGACGGCCTGGGGAGCCTCCAGGGGCGACATGTGGCCGGCGTCCGGGATCTCGACGAATTGGGCCTGACCAATCGCCGCGGCAATGCCCTGCATCTCGCCCGGGGTCGAGATCGCGTCTTCCTGGCCAACCACGACCAGGGTGGGGCAGTCGATCTCTGGTAGAAGCCTGGTGGCGTCGATCCGCTCGGCCAAACCGAGTGCTGCAGCCGCGATTCCTTGCGGCGCCGTGCCCATCATGACCTTCCTTGTCGAGGCGACGATCTCCGGTTTGCCGGCGAGCGTCGCCTTGCCGAACAGCTTGGGCATCATGCTATCGGCCACGACCTGTGGCCCCTCGGCAAGAACTTTGGCAGCCGTGCCCCGGCGTCCCTGGGCCACCTCGAGCGTGTCGCAAACGGCTCGGGTATCGCATAGCACCAGGGCTCGGAGCCGGTCGCGGTGGCGCCGGAAGAACTCCCAGGCGACGTAGCCTCCCATCGAGAGTCCGCAGAACACCGCGGGCTGGCCAATCTCCAGCCCGTCGAGCAGGGCCGCCATATCGTCGGCCATCTGGGCCATCGTGACCTTGCCTTCGGTGACATCGCTTTGCCCGAAGCCTCGCAGGTCCGGGGCAATGACGCGGCACAGGTCGCTCAGGCCTTCTATTTGGCCCGCCCACATGGTGTGGTCCAAGGGAAATCCGTGCACAAGGAGGAGGGGGATACCGCGGCCTTGTTCGGCGACGGCAAGCTCGATATCGGCGATGGGGATGCGTTTCATGGATATTCTGGGAACCGGCAACCGTATCATGGACTTTGTGGGTAAAGGCTTGGCTCAATAGTCCCGACGATCCATTGTGGCAGAAAGGCAACGAGAATCAACCAAATAGTGGCGTTCAGGGTCCAGTGGCTCAGTTCCGGCTGGTCCCGACAAAGCCGCCGGATCTGGATCAGGCGGTAGGGGATTTGCGCAACCACAGCGCCAAATAACATGCCCCCCACCGGGTGATAATGCCAAGCGGCCGCCATCCGGTTGTGCGCCATGGCAAGAAAGCAGCGAGTCAAGCCGTAGCCGGGGCAGTCGATACCGTACTCCCGTTTGAGCATGCACAACGACGGCAAAGGCGAGTAAGTACTGCAGGACGAACCGAAGAGTACACTCCTCAGAAGGGTCTTGTTCTGTTTGGACCAGCGCCCGCAGGTCCGACGAGGCCGCCGCGGTATGTGACACTTCAGCAAGCTGCTGGCCGTCACTCCTCCAGGCCAATCTCCCGGATCACGGTAGGCAATGCCTGAGGCTCTATGAATAGCTTGAATCGCACGGCACCGAGCCCTTCCTTCAGGGCGGTGAACCGCGGATTGCCGATTGTTTCGTTCGTGATGTTGCGGATGAAGATCGCCGCGATTTGCTTGCCGTACTTCCTCGCCACCGCGGCGTAGATTTCCGGATCCTGCTCGCCCGAATCGCCGACGAGGATGAATCGCCGCTGGGGATAGGTGGTCAGAATCGGTTCGATAGCGGCGAGCTTGTGCGTCTCCTGGGATTGGAAAAGCCCGACCCAGGAGTCGTCCTGCACGCGAAAATGCTTCAGATGAAAGGAGCCCTTGGGATACTGCTCGGCTTCAAGAAACTCGGCCAACGGAAGGTACAGTTGCCAGGGACTGGCGGAAATGTAGTGGAACACGATGCCCAGGTCCGCACACCGGCGATATAACTCCGGCATGCCGCTGACGGCCACGTACGGGTGGAGAAACGTATTGGCCACCAGTTCCCGTCGGTCGCGCACCTGGCTGTGTTTGATCGTATCGTCGATGTCCGAAATGATAGACAGGCCCTTCGGTCCAACCAACTGAACTCGCCCGTCGAATCGGCGTTCGTCCGCCAATCGCATGACGGCCTCAAACGGCAGCCAATCGTCGGCCACTCCCTTCTCGACGAGCCGCACAAGGTCGTCTGCGGCAAGTGTGAGTGCGGTCTGAAAATGCCCGTTGGCCTCGGACCGGCCAGCCCGGTAAACTCGGTTTCCGATGCGAACGCGAATATCCTGGCCGCGTTCGTTGTCGACCAGAAACATCCGCAACCGGCGATCCAGCAGCAGGGATCGGGGATCGTCTGCCACGAAGTCGAACGTTTCGCGGAGGGACTTTAAAAAAGCGCTTCGCCGCCACGAGTCCACCTCCGGTTCGTAGATGACGCCGTGGATTGGAATCGTCCACGTCCCTTTCCTGGAGTCGTAGGAACCGTGCGTTGGATAGAAGACGACTTCCTCATCCGCACTGATATCCGATTGGCCAGCCGGCAATTCCTGACTCACGGGCGAACCCTCCCTTGGCTCGTCACTTGCACATTGTCCCGACTTGCCCTCCATGAAGAGGAGGAAACTCATCGTCGCCAGAAGTCGGAAGCTACACCCCATCGAATCATCTCCCCGCGGCATTCGGTCGTTCGACCACACGCGACGACCAGTTGCGACTGGCACGGGTGCGGTACAAGAAGTAGGGGTGGACAAATCTGAACCAGCAAGTCGCTACTTGCCCGAAATCTCCCAAGCCCACGCCGACTTCGGGGCGAAGGCCAAATTCTTGCCGAGCTCGGCCTGCTCGGCGTCATCAGCCGTAACCCTCTGAACTTTTAATTCCCCACTCGGCAGCCCGTACTCCGCTCTGTCCAGTTCGAACCGCGAGCTGACCGGTTCCTCGCTCACATTGACGAACACGAGCACCAGGCGGTTCTCGGCCGGCAATCGCCATGCACCGGTGAGTACCGCGTCGGTCGTCACCGGCCAGACGCCACTCCATTGCCAGTCGGCGGTCACGCAGGGAATCTCGCCCACAAGCCGTGGTGGACGGGCCATCTCGCCCCTGACGAAATAGTCGATCAAGCGGGCACGCAGATGGACAACCTGGCGGAAGAACGCCATGTTGTCCGGCTCATCAACCACCTCGGGGCCGAGCCAGCCGATCTGCTCGCCGTAGACGAGTTGCTGGCCTGCCTTCATCCGCAAGGCAAGGTCCTTTGTCGGGCCGCCGCGATAGGCCCGTCCAAACATCTGGATCGCGCCGCCGTAGACGGCCGGAAAGGCCGGCACCTGTCCATCGTACTGCCAGTGCCAGGTCAGGTAGCCATCGAACCGGTGCGTGTAGGGCTCGCCGTTGCATTCGGTGGTGAGCATGCGATCGTCGGGCATTTCGGCGTAGATCTTGCTCAGCAGATCCCAATACCCTTCCGTCCACCAGTGCCCGCCGCCGAGCGGATGGCCGTGGGAGGCATCGAAGCACAACTGCGGTTTGGCGGCGGCAACCTGGTCGATGTAAACGCCGCGCACGCCGCATTCCTTGGTCAGCCGCAACACAATTTCCCGAACCTTCCCTTTCCACAGGTCGGTCGCGGGGCACATTGCTGCCAGGCTCACGCGGCTCTCGTCGCTTTCTTTGCTCCCGTACATCTCTGTGTACGGCTCGCCATTGGCGTCTTTCGTGGCGGCGGGAAGAGCCACGTCGTTGAACTGGAACACGTCCTTGCCGCGGTCCCGCGTGTCCCAGAGGCGACCGTTGATGTAGGGCATCACGTACACGCCGGCGGCCTGCAACTCGGCCACTCCTTCGGCAAAGCCCGGCTTCGTGGGAAAATAGTGCGGGTAGTCGTTGTCGAAGGGGATCTC
>CAYSCH010000465.1:0-6804 GCA_964429355.1 uncultured Planctomycetaceae bacterium
AAGAAACTCAAGGAGCTGATCATGTTGGCGTCGTGATAGCATTTTCAGTTTGAGTAAATATGCTTGCGTCCGCTGTTGACATCGACATCGAACGTGATTGATTGATCCCAAGTAATCACCGGATCAGGCCGCCGAGGAACGAGATCACGAAAGGACGCCACCATGTCGTTGAGCAGCACCCTCGACCAACTCGCCCAATTACTTACCCATCGCGGCGCCGCAATTGTCGCCTGCGCCGATCTGGCTCCTCTCCCCCCGGAGGTTCGCAAGAACCTCCCTCGCGGCGTCTGTATTGGCGTTGCCCTGAGCCCAGCAATCATCGCCGATATCAGAAAGGGCCCGACTTGC
This sequence comes from uncultured Planctomycetaceae bacterium, assembly GCA_964429355.1. Taxonomy (GTDB): domain Bacteria; phylum Planctomycetota; class Planctomycetia; order Pirellulales; family Thermoguttaceae; genus JAAYAY01. The sequence goes on from CAYSCH010000465.1 coordinate 349, forward strand.
GAGTATGCCGCCGAATACGACCGTGTCAACGCGCTCCTGAATGAACTCTGCGTGCGGTGCGCTGAATTCCTGGTTGCCGCCGGACATCAGGCCTTGGCCGTCAAGGCAACCGTCTCCGACGACGAACTCGATCTTGCAACTCTCGCGACAAGGCTCCCTCACAAGACCGTCGCTCGCCTCGCCGGCGTGGGCTGGATCGGCAAGTGCGCCTTGCTTGTCACGAACCAATTCGGCTCGGCCGTCCGCTACAGCACGGTCCTCACCGACGCCCCGCTCCCGACGGGCGTTCCCAAAGACACGTCCGAGTGCGGCGACTGCAACGTCTGCGTCACCATCTGCCCGGCCGGCGCGCCGAGTGGACGGGTTTGGCGACCCGGCATGGCTCGTGACGACTTCTTTGACGCCCACGCCTGCTGTCAGGCCGCCCGCCGACAGACTCGCGACCTTGGCATCGACGGCACTATCTGCGGCCGCTGCATCGCCGTTTGCCCCCACACTCGCCAGTACCTGCAGCGCGAGTGATTTGGCCGCCTGATATACTGTGGGAGCCGCAGGAGGAACCGACCACACACATTCAACGGTATCGTCTTTTTCGGCTACACCAACGGCGGTACGGCTGCCGGGGCACGCTATTCGGGATACTGCTCGCGGCCGGATGTGTACAACCACCAGCGTTGGGTGCTGCGCAAACTCGTGCCGATCTCCCGGGCCGTCCAGGGTGCGGGGCGCCAGGTTGACCCGGCCGCGACCCTCGCGTCGGCCACGGCGCCGGCCCGCGAGACGGAGGCGGCCCCCGCCGGCGTCACGATCAACGCCGAGGGTAAGGTCGTGGAGGTCAGCGGGAAAGAGGCGGGCCTCGACCGCATTACCGGAAGTGCATCCGTGTGGAGCCCAGCTGGCCAGTGAGAACGGCCATGGTACTGCTGGAATTTTACCAGCCCGAGGGCGCTGCGTGGTTCGACGAGCTCTCGCTCACCAGCGGGGATCGGAACGATCGCAACCTGATTGCGGCATCCGGTTTTGAGGAACACGACCCGATCGCCGTCGACGCCGAGGGGATGAGCGCAGTGTATGAAAAGGAGGTGCAGACGCTGCTGGAGTCGTTGGAGGCCGCCGCAAAGTCAGCCAGTCTGGTCGCGACGCTTCCGGCCCTTGTGACAAAGATCAACAGGTTAGCCGCGTTGCTGACCGACAGGGGCCATGGTGCCTACTTCCCCCGCGAGCTTCGCGACCTGGACGATGCTCGAAAAACGATCGGCCTGTGCGATGTGCTGCTGGCGACGGCAAAGTGAGTGGATTTGCCCGCAAGAGGAGTGAGACGCTGTCTGCCTCCCTGCACTCGTTCCAAGGGGGGGCTGCACAGCCAATAGGTGTTTTTGTCCCCAATGTGGGTTATTGACTTTCGGCCAGTAGACGCTGATAACCTGGGAATCGTCGTTCTCCATCCTCTTCCTTCTCAGAGGCCGTTGGGGGGCCATTTCTGAGGTGGTTCTGACGCCAAGGGGCAGGCTTCGTCTCTTATTTTCACAACGCGCGGTCTCCATTCACCTGAAAACCGCTCAAAGATACCTGTCGCCGTTTTCTTGGTCGCCATCAAGCTCCACTGTAATGCTCCACCACAAACAGTGGACATCTGTTGGCTGAGCGATCCTTGGGGGCGCGCTCATGAATAACTTGAACAGATAGCCACCGCGGTGGCACGTCCCTGAGCGTAGCGAAAGCCGTGGTTTGTGGGGGCACCACGCCCTCGGGCGTTCTCAGAACGGAAGCTGTTACTCCTGTCTGGATAGGGTGCTGGCGGAGATGGACCTGTTCCAGCTACCTCCATGAGTGCTGAAAGGTTCGGCCATGAAACCTGTCATCTCGCGTTGCGTCGGGGTATGTTCCCATGGCCTTGCTCGCAGGATTCACGGCGAGGGATGGGGATCGCGGTTTCGCGCCCTGCGTTTGGAGCCGTTGGAGGACAGACGGCTGCTATCGCTCACGCCGGTGGAGCCTGGAGGCGTTACGGACAGCCCAGGTTTGCTGGAAGTGAGCGAGGTACTTGCCGAGTCAAACGATGGTGGTGCGAGTCTCGCGCTGATCGAAACGGCGCTGCCCGCCTTCCTTGCCAGTCTCCAGGACGAGTTGAACGCGGTGGTGTTCACGGCTCCGGCACCACTGGTCGGCGATCAATTGAGCGAAACCGGATCGCCCGGGCAGTTTCTCGATACGATTGCCGGCAAGCTCACAGGCAACTGGCTTACGTCCGGGTCCGGAGAATCCGTCGAGATCGACGAGGTCCGCAGCGCGCTCCGGAGCACCCTGCGATCGCTCGTGGATAACGATGGAGACCTCAGTATCACCCACACGGGCACGAACGATAGCGACTGGATCCAGTTTCAGTTGAGCCTGGTCTCCCAGGCGGTCACGGACCGGTTGGACGTGGATCTGGCTCTCGGCGTCGATCCGATGATCGATCCCCGCCTCGGCATCACCGACCAGGTGGACGTCTCGGCAGAGTGGACGTTTGAGCTGACGTTCGGGGTCAGCGAGGCAGAGGGATTCTTCGTCAGCACCGCGGCCGCGAACGAGCTGACGGTGGAAGTAACCGCAACTTTGCCGGACACCTTTGCCGCCAAGGGCGTCGTGGGCGTGTTCGGCGCGCTGATCGAGGCGGACGGCGCGTCCACATTCTCAAGCAGTTACGCGATCGATCTGGCCGACGCCGGCGGGGACGGCACGCTGCTCGCTCCGAACTACGCCGAGCTGCTCGTGGATGCGACCCTGACGGGGACCGGTACCGTGAATTTGGATGTGGATGCCTCGTTCATTCCAGACTTCGTGGCCGATGCCGAGCGGGAGGCGCTGTTCAACCTGGTGGTGACTGCCGACACTGCGATTACCTACACCTTCGACCATGCCGACACGCAGCCGAAGGTGCAAGCGGGTGAGGAGCCGGAGGGGCAGTTCGGTGACCCGGTGATCGTCGCGTTCGAAAACGTCACCTTGAACCTCGGGAAGTTCTTCACGGAGTTCGTGGATCCGACGATCAGGAAGATCCAAGAGACGCTCGAACCGCTCAAGCCCGTGGTCGATTTCCTCACCGACCCCGTGCCGGTGATCAGCGATCTCTCGGGTGACGACGTAACCGTGCTCGACCTGGCCGCAACGGTCGCCGCGAGTACCGGGCAGGGAGGACTTGCCGACGGAATCGAAAAAGCCAAGACCATCGTCACCTTCATCGATGGTTTTCTGGATCTCCCCGTCCCGTTCACGCCGAATCTGGACGCGGAGTACGAGGAGACGAACATCGGCAAGTTCAAGGTGGAAGTCGAGCCCCCGGAGTGGCCGGAGTACTTGCCGGCATACGAGGACGACAACAAGGACCCTCGTCCGAAGAAACAGCGCGACGAAGAGCTCGAACGGGACAGGGCCTACCAGGATGCCAGAAACGGCCTGCTGAGTGCGGGGGAAGGGGAGGGCGAGTTCTTCACGAGGTTCGGTGCCCAACTCCAGTTCCCCTTCCTGAAAGACCCGACGATTGTCTCCGCAATGTTGATGGGCGACACCGACGTGGACCTGGTGACCTTCGGAATCGCGTTCGACTTCGGATTCAAGTTCGAGTACAGCTATCCGGTCATCCCGGGTCTGCTCAACGCAGACTTGGGCTTCGGCTTTGACGCGGCGCTCCAACTGGGCGCCGGCTACGACATGTTCGGCGTGGCCGCCCTGACTCACAGTCTCGATTTCAGTGATCAGCAGAAGCTTGAAGACAGTGTCGACGCCAACCTCTACCGGCTGGTGGACGGATTCTATTTTGATGATCACAACGACCAGGGGGCTGAGGACGGCAAGATTGACACCACGGACCCGACCAATCCGGCCAACGACGCGCCTGAATTGACGCTATCGGCCACGATGACAGCCGGTGCGTCGCTGGGACCCAAGTTGGGCCCGTTCAAGGCCGTGGTGGGGGTCAGTCTCAATTTCGGCACCCACATCTTCTTCGACCTCAACGATTTGCCGGAGTCGCAAAACGACGCACAGTTCGATTATGTCCACGAGCTGCTGAATCAGCACGATCCCGAGGTGCCTGCGAAGCCGTACAGCTACGACGGCCGGGTGCGGATCGGCGAGATGCAACTGATCGCGGCGGCGGATCCCGCGGGTATCTTCAACTACTCCGGAGCGCTGACCGTAGGTATGGATGTCTACGTCAAGGTCACTCTCAAGATCGGTTGGTTCCAGTGCACGCTGATCGACGAGACCTGGAACCTGTTCAACAAGGTGATCTACGACTTCAATATCTACCAACTGGAGGACGAGAAGGTCCTTGCGGGACAGCGACTCAATGCGCCGGTCGTCGGCACCGTCGACGGAAACGGCACGCTCAAGCTTTATATGGGAACCGACGCGGTCCATCGAGAACATACCGGTCCAGACCGAGGAAATGAGCCCTCGCCTGAGACCCGGGAATCCTTCTCCGTCACGTCGCAGGGCCTCACGGACTCCAACAATCCTGCGGGGGGCGAGACTTTGGAGGTCATGTTCCAGGCGTGGGACCCGCAGAGCGGACAGTGGGTGGCTCGCGGAAAACAGATATTCAAGAACGTGAAGAAGATCGAAGCTTCGGGCGGCGTGGGTGACGACCGCATCCTCGTCGACGACACGGTCGCCGCACGCGTCGATTTGAGGGGGGGCGGCGACAACGATGAACTCTCCTATGCCGGCAGCGGCGTCGCAGAACTGTATGGAGACGCGGGCAACGACAAGCTCCTCGGCGGCACTGGCAACGACTGGCTCTACGGTGGGTCCGAGGACGATGAATTGCTGGGCGGTCCCGGAATGGATCACCTGTCCGGGGGCGACGGCGCCGACAGACTCGACGGCCAGGCTGGCGACGATACGCTCGAGGGAGGAATCGGCGACGACACCTACGTCTGGTGCGTGGGGACCGGCGGCGACAATTTCACTGAGTTGGGAGGAAACGACCATATTTCGATCCGCGGTGCCACCGAAGTGATTCCGACCGACGTCCGCGACGGGATCCCCGGCGTGACCGAACTCGGCGACGTCATCGAATTGATCGGCAATGGCGTCGTGACGGTCCGGACGAGCGGCGGCACGATCGTCCTCGACAACATCGAGAGCATCGGCGTGGCGGCAGGTGGTGGCTCGGACAGGATCACCCTCCACAATCTGGGCCATACGGAGGTTGAGCGGCTATCCATCGATCTCAGCTCGCCCGATGAGGCGGACGAGGCCGACGGCGACACCGTCATCGTTACCGGCAGTGATACTGAAACTGACAACTTAGAGGAAAAGAACGATGAAATCGTCGTATGGGGCGGCATGGAGAACAAGGGCGAAGGGGCGGTACCTGCGGGAGGCGGCAAGGAAGTAGTCCGGATCAGTCATACGACCGGCACAACGAAGTGTGAGGCCGTGATCCTCAACAGCGACCCGGCCAGGGACCGGTTGTATATCCAGGGCTCTGTCGGAAACGACACGTTGACTGTGTCGTCCGGCGAAGACGGCGTCCGCGCCCAGGACCTCGTCACCCTCAAACTCGACGGCGGCGAGGGCGACGACGTGCTCAGCACGGTCTACAGCAACGTGGAGATCCTCGGCGGCGCAGGGGACGACGATCTCGTCGTCCTGGACGATATTCACAGCAGCCAGACAGCGCACATTGATCTGGGCGACAAGAACGTGGCCGTGTACCTGGGACAGAGAGCGACCGCTCCCGATCACTTGATTTCCTATTCCGGCGTGGAGAAGAAAGTCACGTTGAGCCTGAAGAACCCGGACCGTACCACGCCGCGGGAAGAAACGGAGGTTAGGGTGCTGAGTACGATCGCCGGCGGTGTGATGATCGAAGGGGCTGACGGCATCGACACGACCGACAAGGTCATCATCCCCAAAGGTCGCAATACCAACGGACTTTCCGGCACGCTCGCCGCCGGTTCCGTCTCCGGCTTGGGGTATGCGGGCCCAATCGCTCACAACAATCTGGAGACGCTGACTCTGGACCTGGGATCGGGCGCCGACACACTCACCATCACGGGCACCGGAGCGGTCTCAACGAGCGTCACGGGCAGTGGCGGCATCGACACGGTGAGAATCGACATTCAGGACCCCGGTACCGTGGCCGAGTCGGCCTTCGACGGCTTGACGTTCATCGTAGAGACCCTTGTCGTCGAGCACACGATCGCGGGAAGTGCTGCATGGCGGCTGGAAGACGGACACGTCTGGATCGACCGGTCGGGCGGCAGCGTCGAGATCATCCACCTTGACGGCGTCAATCAGGTCCGTTTCGAGGGTCACGACGACGGCCTCGACACGTTGACGATCGTCGAGACGGGGGCTGAGCCCCGGACGGTCGTGCTCGAGGAAGACAAAGTCCTTGTCCAGTCCGGCGGCCGGGTCCTTTCGTTCAACACTCTTTCGTTCGAGTCCTCGCCTGATGAAGAG
>CAYSCH010000466.1:0-4868 GCA_964429355.1 uncultured Planctomycetaceae bacterium
AAACGCGTTTTCGGGGCTTCGATGCTGCTCAACAGGCAGCTGGAATAGGTAACTGGCACCTTTACACTATAATATGCCCGATTTTTGGCGATTTGTTAGGTAAGCTCGGTGGCCCTGCAGGCACTCTGGGGAGCCTGACGGTTGGGTACGGGGTTGGTGACATCCAGCCCGGTCGGCGCGATGGCTGCATTGACGCGGTCTCGGGCAGGCCGAGATCGGTGAATGTCCCGGGGGCCACCCGGTGGGTTTCCAACCATTCCATCGGACGACCCAGAGAGATATCGAGCCTGCCGTCCTGCTTTGGTATTTGCAGGATGACAAGGCGTCAGTCGTCTGGTTCGATCTCCGGGAACTCCGCCTGATCGGCGCCGGTCGTTCCGGGTTGCGAGCGAGGACCCAGTCGAAGATGCGGATGTCGCGGATTTCTTTGGTGACGTAGCGCGGGACATTACTGGGAGGTCTGCCAGCTGTTTGGCCTGGCGTTCATGCGAGAAGGAGGAGGTGCCGCGCCGGAACCATCCGCTCGACCCCCCCAATTCTGATCGCCGGTTGACGCAATACCGTTCCTGATGGCTGCCAACCATATTGTCGGACTCTCCATCGCGCTGGCATTTCACCGCGATTCTGCGTTCTGGATTCCAGCCGATGGCCTGCGTCGCTTTCAGGATTCCTTGCACCTGTCCGTGAACTGGAAATCTCGCAGCTTTGAGAAGATGTTTCGGATCGCATGTTGTACAGCCATGCTGGTTGCCGGCCTGTCGAACCCCGGCCAAGACATCCATTGGGTGTCTGACCAAGACCCCGCATTCGCCAATGACCCGATTGAGACCGATACGATCAGCGTCTTCGCGAAGCTTCTGAGGATCTTCCTGCCACACGAATTGGGCCAAGTTCGTTATGGAACAACAGCCTGTGGCGCAGAACCGCTGCTGCAAGAAGATTTGGCAGCCATACCCGACTTGATGTGTGGAGTAGCTTCCGAAATCGTCACTTCAATAAAGAGGGAATACTTGGACATTCCCGAAGAGAACCTCGCACGGATTTGCTCTGATGGGTTGGAACAGAAGCCGTAGTCATGATTTCCCCAGACGCCGACCGCTTTGGCCTCTGCCAGTAGGCGGCAGGTTTCCTCGATCCGTTCCCCTACCTCGAACACGTCGCCGATGATAACGACCTGATCGACCTGCTCATGGCGGAAACGGTCGAGGGCAATGCAAAGGAGTTCGACCTGTTCGTGGATGTCGGTGAGGAGGCCAAGTTTCATTCTCCTTGGCTCTCCCGCTGGGGTCGGAGTTCTAGCTGCGTTGTCATTTTCCTCCCTCCCAAACACCAGTCCTCTCTTGGCTCGGCGGTTTGCCCGGGCAGTAGATCACAGCTTACAATGTCCCAATCCCCCACAAAAGTGCTGCCATGATTGCGTCTGCTGTTTACGTTGTTGACCGGGAAACTACCGCTTTTGAGCGACACCGTCTCAGCGTTGATGTTGTCTGCGCCGGGGACAGCATCACAGGCTGGAATAACTTCGGCCCGGCCCACTCCTGGCCTTATCGCACGTACCCTGAGTTCCTCCAGCAGTCGTGTGAAGCTCTGGATATGCGAATTGCCAACGGTGGCATCGCCGGGGAGATCAGCCAGAACGGCATCGGGCAGGTGCGGGACTATCTGAGTTTGTTCCCCAACGCCCGATATTTCGTCGTCGGCTACGGCACGAATGATCTTGGCATGTGGCCCGATGTCGAGGCGACCAGCGAGCGGATCATCGAGAACCTCGGCCAGATGGTGGCAGCGATCCGAAGCCAGGGTAAAGAACCGATCTTGTTCAACGTGCCGTACGCCAACGAGTCGCTTTTTCCCGAGGACATCGCCCAGGAGTTGCACCGGCACCGTGACTACCACAACGAGCATTTGAGGCGGTTCTGCGAACAGCAGCAAATCCTGCTGGCCGACATCTGCGCCCACCTTGGGGACGAGCATTTCGCCGACGAGTTGCACCCGAACAGCGAGGGTGCCAGGCTCATTGCAGAGCAAGTCTACCGAGTGTTGGCCGACCTTCTTTGATCGAAAGGAGTCTCTCGTGCGTCATAGATTCTCCGTTCTCTTGGCGGTCACTGTGACTCTGGCGTTCCTCACGAGGGTCGCCGATGCCCAACGGAAGGACAACACGGAGGCAGCCTATCCACCCAGCCCGGTCATCAAGAGCCTGACCATCGAGCCCGAACGACAATCCATCGGAGACGGCGACAACTGGCCGATCACTTGGGCCGAAGACGGCAGCCTGTTCACGGTCTACTGCGATGGCAAGGGTTTCGGGGGTGGCAGCGGACAAGGCAGCATGAGCTTGGCGAAGGTCACCGGGTCGCCGCCTGACTTCACCGGGACGAACATCGCCTCGACAACCGGCCACAAGACTGGGGGCGGTCCCGAGGGGCGGAAGGCCAGCGGACTGGTGATGATCGATGGCGCGCTGTACATGTGGGTGCGGAACCTCAAGAAGGACGGCACCGGCTCCAGTCTCGCTTGGTCAAAGGACCACGCCCTGACCTGGACCTGGGCGGATTGGAACTTCCCGGAGATCGGCTACCCGGTCTGGATGAACGCTGGCCGGAACTACGAGGCGGCTCGGGATGAATACGCCTACATGTACTCTCCCGATACGCCAAGTGCCTACAAGACCTCCGACCACACCCTGCTGGCCCGAGTTCCGAAAGACAGAATCACCGCCAAGGACACCTACGAATTCTTCGCCGGAAGGGACGAGAGCGGCAAGGCTCGATGGACTTCCCGTTTTCAGGACCGCAAGCCGGCCTTCACCGATCCGGGCCGTTGCTATCGTCCCGAGGTGGTCTACCAACCCGCCCTCCAACGCTACCTGCTCTGCACGGCCACCTCGGGTTCGTCGAAGTGGTGCGGAACGGACGAGAAGTATCTGGGGATCTTCGATGCGCCGACGCCCTGGGGACCGTGGACCGTCGTGAAGCAGATTCAGGGCTGGGGTGGCGAGGAGAATCGGTTCCAGCCCCGCATACCAGCGAAATGGATCGACGCGGATGGCAAGAGCTTCTACCTGCTCTACTCCTGCTTCCCCCAAGGCCCGTACAAGTTCAACCTGCAAAGAAGTGTGATCCAGCCTGAAGCCAAATCGCCGCCAGCATTTTCTGTCACGATGAAGAAGCCTGCAGATCAAGGTGAACGTCGAGAAGGACATCGCCACCCTGGATGTGTCGAGCCCGAGCGGGATCGGTGATGCCACGGTCACTTTGACAAAGGGCAAATGGCCAACGACCGTAGTTCTCCGTCTTCATCTTCGTGGCCTGGAGTCGGTTGCCGTTTCCAATGGCGGTTCAAGCTCGTCGGGCCGGTACTGAGTCACAGCGGGAATACGAAGCGCGTGCATCTGACCGAGGATGGCAAAGCCGGGGAGCGGGAGGCGGGCGCGGAGATCAAGGTCTTCGACGCAGCGGGAAAACCAGTCAAGGGCCTGCCGAAGAGTGGAGGTTATTTCGAGATCAGTTTGCCCAAGGCCCTGTTGGGAGACCAACCGAAGTGCCTGGAATTGGGGTGGATTGATTTCTATCGAGGATAGTGCGGCATCCATGTCGCAGTGCAGGATCATCGACGGCGGTCCGACACCAATTCCAAAGGAACTCAACTGCGAACCCGGTGGGAAGATAGACCACCGCCCACCGGACGCAACCCATTACTTGTACGCCTTCACCCCGATACTCAAGATCTTTCCCCGCAGGCGTTCGTCTTGTTCTGCCATCAGGAACACCGTCTCTCGAACGACCACGAGATCCCTGAATCCCGCCCTCTCGATGCTGAGCAGGTACTCATTCTTCCCGAAGGCCACGCTGAGCCATTCTCCCCACATCTCGTCGGCTAGCGCTGCCTGGGAAAACCCGCCTTCGGCAACCAGATCCGTGAGAACCAGCCTTCCACCAGGCCGCAAACACCTCAGCACTTCCTGGAAGACGGCTAGCTTGTCCGCCGCATGGTTGATGACGCAATTGCTGATGACCACATCGACGGCCGCCTCCTCCAGCGGCAACTGGTCCATACGCCCGACCTTGAACACGACGTTGGCGTAGCCGCCCTTGGAGGCCGCCTCCGCAGCCTTGTCGATCTTTTCCCCGGAACTGTCCACGCCAATCACTCGGCCTGCAGGACCGACTCGGTGTGCGGCCAGCAGCGCATCCAGACCACCGCCGGAGCCAACGTCGAGCACGGTCTCACCGTCCTTCAATTCGGCCAAGACAACCGGGTTGCCGCATCCGTGGCAGACCAGCCCCTCGGGCACACAACGCAGGTCGTTTTCGGAGTAGCCCAGCGACTTCGCATACTCAACGGAATCGAAGGTATCGCTCATAGCATCACCTCTCCTGCCTATGGCAGGATCGCAAACACCCTGGCCGGGAAGCCCGAGCCGCCCTTCGGCTTCGGGAAGGCTACTACCACGATGGCCCCGACCTCGGGTGCTTGGTCCAGGTTCGCCAGCAACTCGATCTGGTAGTGGTCCGTGCCAAGGGTGTATGTTTCCAGCGAGTAGTCGCCCTTGCTGGTTGCCACACCCGGATCGGTATCCAGCGTTTCGTGGCCTGACGCTGTGATCTTCCGGTCTTCGTAGAGGTACTTCAGAACTTCGAGACTCCAGCCAGGGCAGTGGGCCACACCCTTGTCGTCTTCATTCCGCATTGCCTTCGGATCGGGCCATCGCTTGGACCAGTCGGTGCGCATAGCGACGAATGTGCCCTCTGGGATCAGGCCGTGCCGTTTCTCCCAATCCTTCACGTCGTCCAAGGTGATTGTGTAGTCCGGGTTCTTCGCAGCTTTCTCGTGGACATCGAGAACCACGAGCGGCAGGATCATTT
>CAYSCH010000466.1:4878-6796 GCA_964429355.1 uncultured Planctomycetaceae bacterium
TTCCTTGGGATCGATCTGATCAATGGTTCGCTTGCCACGGACGAAGTGAGCCGGGGGATCGCAGTGCGTGCCCCACTGGCCGACATGGGTGAACTGCTGGGCGAAGAAGCCTTTTCCCCTCGTTCCGACGCCTTCGTCGTACCAGTAGATCGTCTCCCGCTTCTCATCGGAAAATCCAGGCCAATGGGGAATACCCGGCCCGAAGTCGTGGGTGAGGTCCACGAACGTCTTGGACTTGATGGCCGCCAAGGCGTCGGCCAGAGTTGTTCCCCCAACCCCTTCGGGAACTTGCGGTCTCTGGTAGTTGTCCAGGGCCAGTTGGATCTGCTTCAGGTTGTTGGCGACCTGCGCTCGTTGGGCGGCCTCCCTTGCCTGCTGGACGGCCATGAGGATGATGGGCACGCCAAAGACGACGATCCCCAACCCAAGAACCAGGACGACTAGGAGAACGACGAGCCGCTTGTTGCCTTTTCCATCAGTCACGGCTGGTCAACATCTCCTCCAGGATTTCAGCGGCGTCCTGGACGAACTTCGGGCAGACCGTGGCAAAGAGCCGGTTTTCCCGTGCCACCACTAGGCCCTCGGGCGTGTCGATGTCGCACTTAATCAGGTCTCGGCAGACTGTGGTGCCATTACGGGCCTCGAACCGCTTGGCGAATTCCCGCACCCGCTCGTAAGTTGTCTCTCTGGCCTGCTGGTTGTCCGCCTCAACCGACCCATGCTTAAGCCCGAATACCATGAACACTCCAGTGACGGCTCCGCAGGTGCCTGCCATCCGGCCCATCCCGCCGCCGAACCCGGCAGCCAGTCTCAGAGCGATCTCTCGGTCAATGCTGAAATCTTCGGCGTAGGTCGAGAGAATTGCCTGCGAACAGTTGAAGCCGCTTCTGAAACACGATACTGCCCGTTCGACTCGGTTCATCGGGGTGCTCCTACTCCATTTCCCGTCCCTCGGTTCTTCATGCTACTGGGCATTCTACCAACCGGCTTGTCCCACGTGGTAGAATGAGGCCCGATTCGAGCGAACACGAGCCGAATAAGGAGGATTCCATGATCCGCGCAACTACACCGTTGGGCGTTCTCATGCTTCTTGGCACCGCATTGTTCGTGAGCACGTCGGGACAGCAGGCCAACCCAAAGACCGGCATGAACATCGACCCGACCGCCGACATCCACCCTTCAGTGATCCTGGAGGGCAAGGTCACGGTCGGTGCTTACACCAAGATCGACGCCGGGACCGTCATCACCGGCAATGTGACCATCGGGCACCACAGCCTCGTCCGCTGCAACGTGACGATCCGGGGCACGAACACGATTGGCAACTACGTCCACATCTACGACAACGTTTGCATCGAGGGCGGCCGGCCCGCCAAGATCGGCTCCTCCACCGCCGAAGTCCCAGACAAATCGATCATCGGGGACCATTGCTGGGTCAACCACGGGGCGACGATGCACGGCACGCAGATGGCGAACAGGTCGGCTGTCGGGCTCAATGCCTGCTGCGACTACAACACCCGGCTGGGAGAAGGAGCCATCCTGGCAAACGGCAGCGCAACTCATCTCGATCAGGTAATCCCGGCCAACAGCTTTGCCGAAGGTGTGCCTGCCGTGGCAAAGAAGGAGAATATCACCGACGAAGACCGCAAGGCATACTTCGGCCTCATCCCTGCCGAGTGGACCCGATACGAAGGAGACAGGCAGGAGGAAACCGCTCGAAAGAACCAACAACGATAGCGAGCGCAGGATAAGGAGCCCCGCAGGTGAAAACCAGATTGCTGATGTTGGTGCTGCCGTTGACCGTTCTCTCGGTTTCCATGACCACGGCCCAGGATCAGAAGCGGATCGTCACGGTTGTCCCAGAGGAAAGCGATGAAATCCTGGCAAACCCAGGTATGGGCTGGGAGACGTTTCATCGGAC
>CAYSCH010000467.1:0-6760 GCA_964429355.1 uncultured Planctomycetaceae bacterium
ACTTCTCGTCGAGCACCATGCCGATGCCAAGGCTGTCCATCTGGCCTCGTTTGCAGTAAGATGTGCCCGGGCAGGCCTTGATGCTGCGAACGCAGATCCCCACCATGCTGCCCGGCTCCATCCCAAGATCGGCCCACACCGCATCGACATCCTCCTCCCGGATACCCAGCAGGGCGATCCGGGCGGCGCTGGTGATCTTGAGCACCGGAAGCTGATACTTCTCGGCCACGTCGGCGATCTTTCGCAGAATCGCGGGTGTCACCACGCCGCAAGGAGTGTGGGGAGCAAGCCCATAGGTTGCCCGATCCCTTTGAATCACGACCCCTTTTTCGCCGTCATTGAGCATAATTTGCACCCATTTGCCGATAAGGCTGGCGGTCTTGCTCGAGATCACCCCTCGGAATTCACCCCCGGGACAGGCTTCGCCCAGAAACCACGAAACCCCGTCTTTTCGGGGAAAGACGAGGTTTGCGGGGTAGTGAAAAACTGTTCAAGTGGAGCGGAGGAGGGTCGAACTCCCGACCTCAGCATTGCGAACGCTGCGCTCTCCCAACTGAGCTACCGCCCCAGGGGCACCCGATAGGGGGTCCTCCAAGCCATGATCTTTCGATTCTAGGACCTCTTCCCCGTTTTGTCAAAAGGGGGTTGAGCAGGGGAACTGGTTCGTACGCCATTCGGTTGGGGGGGCCGACGGTGACTCGTCCGTTGCTTCCTCTTCGGCTACCAGGGATGGCCGAGTTGATTATACTGGCTGACTTCCCAGGGTTTGCGCCGGCTTTACCCAGTTTCGATGGCCAATAGGGAGGCCCGTCATGACAGGTGTGCGAGCGTTCGCAAGAATGGAATACCTCTGTCTCTTGTCGTGTTGCTCTTGCTTCCCAAGGGCCGTGGATGCCAACGCGGGCCCTGCTCCCAAGTCGGTAAGGATTGTCTATCTGGTTTCGGCCGACCGACCCGTTCGGGAAGACTTCAGGGCAGCGATCGAGATGGCTGCGAAGGACCTGCAGGTTTGGTACGGCAAGCAGTTGGGAGGCGCCACGTTCCGACTCAACAATCCGGTTGTCGAAACGGTACATTCCGGCAAAGAGGCCGCCTGGTTCTACAGCCATGCCAACGGACCGCGTGAAGACGACTGGGGATTCAATAACGGGCTGGCAGAAGCTCATCGGCTGGTCGGGGCTCGGCACGGAGATCCCGAATATGTCTGGGTCATCTATTCCGACGGGCCGGGAAACAAGGGGCGTGGGGGCAGCGGAGTCACCGTGCTGCCCGAGGATGACCTGCTCGGACTGATCGGCAAGCACGCGACGCAGAAAAGCGTCCAGCGCTGGATCGCAGGCCTGGGACACGAACTGGGGCACGCCTTCGGGCTTCCTCATCCAGCAGATACCGAGAAGCACGGCGATGCCATCATGTGGGCCGGAATCTACGGCAAATATCCCGATAAGACCTACCTGACCGACGAAGACAAGGCCATCTTGATGAAGTCACCCTTCTTCTTCCATCCTGACGGCCGCCCCGTCGTCGAACCGCCCGAGGAAGTCGAACGATACACCTACAACGGCGGCCAGTTCATCAAGTATTCCAGCGACAACGACTCCTATTGGCTGGAAGCCAAGACAGACAACTCCGCTCAGTACCGATTCCGCGAAAAGAGTCGAGACCAAACGTGGATCAATCTCTACGACGCTGGACGGAACATGACTCTACGGCTCCCGGCCCATGGCGGCATGTGCGAGTGGTCGGTTGACGATGGAAAGACCTGGCATCCGATCTATCGCGTGTCACGACTGGAGTGAGGACGCGGCGGACGGTTCGTGATCTGACGAGGCAACGCCTTGGACGGCGCCGCGGGCCTATTTTCCTAGCAACCCGGCCAGGATCTCCTTGCAGGCGAGTTGGTTGTAGAGAAAGCCGTTTCCGTTGGGGATGGCGAGCAACCACGGTTCCCATCGCACTTCGATGCCAAGGAAGTCGGCAGGGAGCGGTTCCAGGCACAGGCTGTTTTGATTGCTTAGCCGCATGGCCCGGCGCATGTGCCAGGCGGAGGTTACCGCACCGAGCTTCTTCCACTCGGGATGCCTGTCAACCAACTGGCGAAGAGCGGCCATTTCCTCTCGCGTGTTCCTGCCGGGAAGCAACACGATGCGATCCTCGGGAACGCCCGATTCTTGCCAGATCTGACACGTCTGGTCTGCAGAACCGGAACTCTCTCCCGCGAATTCCTGACCCGTGGTGATCAGGCATTGCGTGCGGCCCGAATGGAAAAGCCGAAGACCCATCGACACACGGTCGCCTGACGCGGACAACTGGGGGAGCCCATTCGTCGCCGTGCTGGTACCACCCCCCAGCACGATCACCGCATCATAGGGTCCTTGCTCGAGCGGATTGATCCGGACGTAGTCGTGTTCGAGTCGTGCAATCAGCAGTTTGCTGAGCTCGCTGTTGCCTGCCAGCGTGTAGAACACCAGAAGCACCGACAGCGACACGAGCATCCCGCGCTGTTTCCGTCTCCACGCCAACACGGTCAACACGATCAACCCCAGCCAGATCAGCCCGCACGGCATGGCCAGGTAGGTCAAGGTTTTCTCGATGGCGATCATCACGGCTGGCAGGCTCTCGGGATTTCGGCTCACTTGGCCAGATAGTCCAGGCGCGCCTTCACGTAGCGGGCCTCGTCACCCGGCCGATCGCCGACGATCTTACCCCTTGGGAGATCGAAACGGTAGCCCGGCTTGCCGTCCTGAAGCAGCACGGCCGTATTGAGGATCAGGTTGGCCTCAACGGGCGACCGGGACTTGAGCAGGGCGTCGTCGATCGCCGGCCGGGGATCGTCGGCCCCAAGGAGCCCCAGAAACTCGGCCGCTCGCACGCGAACGAGAAGCGTCGGATCTTGGCCGGCGAGTTTCTTGGCCGCTGGAACGAACTCCTCGGCGGCCCTTGCATGATTGCTGCAAACGATCAGCCCCCAATAGCGCTGCCACGGATCCTGCGAAGCCAACGCCCTCTCGATCCCCGACCTGGCTTCCTGGAAGGGGATCAGGCTCAGGTCGGCCACGTCGACCAGTTGGGCAATCTGTTGCTTGTGTGTCTGGCCATAGGCAACCGGGTTGTCGAGTCCCTCATTGACCAGCTCGCTTTCGGGAATGAAGCTCAGGTCGGGCATCCCCTTGACCCAATCGACCAGCCGGCGTCGCATGGCGGCGAGGGCATCGGCGTACTGTGGGTCGCCGGCCAGGTTCGTGGTCTCTTCCGGATCGTTCTCCAGATCGAACAGTGCCTCGGCCGGCCGCGGTTCGAAGAACCGGCTCTGCAGGGCGTTCAACTTGCCCGCCGTGTAGAGGTCTCGCCATTCCTCGTAGGCGAGCATCCTGTAACGGTAGTCGTTCTGCAGCCCGTCGAAGTTCCGCGGCTGGTAGCTCCGCATGTACTTGAGATTGCCCTTGCGCACTGTGCGCACCAGGTCGTATTTTTCGTCGAAGCGATCCGCCGAGCCGAAGGCCTCGTCCCGGGAGTTGACCTCGTTGATGGTCACGCCTTTGCCGAGAAAGGGGCGTCCGTCAACTCCGGCGGGGACGTCCAGGCCCGCCAGGTGAAGCAGCGTGGGACCGAGGTCGATGAAGCTTACAAACCCTTTCACACGGGTTCCGTAATCGGCGTTCACCAGATGGCGCCAGTTCTCGGGAACCCGCACCACCAGGGGCACGTGCAGGCCTCGCTCCCAGAGGTATCCCTTGCTGCCGGGGAGCACGCCGCCGTTGTCGCCGAAATAGAAGACAAACGTGTCTTCGAGAAGGCCTTCCTTGGCAAGCTGATCGACCGTCTCGCCGATCTGCTGATCCATCTGCCGGACGCGGTCATGGTATCGGGCATAGGTGTACCGGAACGTCGGGGTGTCGGGATGGATCGGAGCGAGATAGACGGAGGCCGGATCGGTCTCGGTGGCGGTTGCCATCGCGGTGGCCGGGAAGTGGAGCGAGCTTTCATGGGTTACGGTATAGCTGCTCTGCTGGTGGAAAAAAGGTTGGCCCGGTTTCCGCTGGCGCCAGTCGGCCCTGCCGGAAGATTCGTCCCAGACGTCCTCGGCCTTGGTTGCGTTGTAGTCTTCCTTCTTGTTGTTCGTGGTGTAGTAGCCGGCCCGGCGCAAGTAGGCCGGAAACATCTGCGTGCCCTGAGGCATGGGAACCGGCTTCTCGCAGCGGTGAAACTGGGTACCGATCCGGGGAGCGTAACAGGCTGTGATCAGTGTGCTCCGGGCAACGGAACAAACGGGCGCATTGGAGAACGCGTGGTCGAAGACCAGGCCGTGCTCTGAAAGCTTTTCGATATTCGGAGTCGCCGGACCGGACTGATCGAAAAGCCTCATGAAGTGCGCCGAATTGTCTTCCGAGATCAGGAACACGAAGTTCGGCCGGTCGGCCGCCTGGCAAACCGACGTTGCGGAAGGAGAAACACCCGTCGCCATCAGGATGGCGGCCAGGAGCACCGGGCGGCAGGGCCGCCGGCCAAAGCCAGCTACCGCTCGAGCTGAAATGGCCTGCTCCCGTCGGTCGCGAGTCTCTGTGAGGAACTTCGTGATCTTTGGGGTTCGTGGGACAGGGGCAGGATTCGAGCAGGTTCTCATGACGCGGTTCTACCTGTGGTTGGCGTTTGTCGGAGTGCGAAAAGACGGCCAAATCCGATCCGCCCGACGAGGCGGATCATGCCTTCGATGTACACAACTCGGTCCCTGTCCGGATCTCCAGTACGCCGGCGTCTCCTGCGCAATCCATGGCGTGCCTGAGCGACAGATCGGCTCTATTGGGCAACGGCCGCATAGCGGTCTGCAAACGCAACCAGGTCCTGGACGCCCTTCCGCTGGCAGAAATCCCCGAGGGTTTCCCCCGCTTGCCGTTCCTGTTTGAAGTAGGCAAGGACTGGCACGAGTGCCGGCACCAACTCGCCGAGCGGAACGATCTCGCGGAACACAAACGCGAGCCGATCGCCACGCAACGTTCCGCCCAGGAAGATCGTGTACTTGTCCTTTGTCTTGCCCACCACGCCAATGTCGGCATTGTAGGGCCGTGCGCAACCATTCGGACAGCCGGTCATGCGGAGAGTGAACTTCTCCCCCTCCAGCTCCAGGCGGCGGATTTCGGCCTCCAATTGGGCCATCACACCGGGCATTATCCGTTCGCTCTCCGTAACGGCCAAAGGACAGGTCGGCATCGCCACGCAGGCGATCGCCCAGCGGCGAACCTCGGAGATTTCCCCGTCCAGCCTCACCCCGTGCTCTCGCAGGATGTTTTCCAGCGTCTGGCGCTGTTCCGTCGCCACGTCGGTGAAGAGCAGGCTCTGATGCGCCGTAATCCGCAGGTTCAGTCCGAGTTGTTCGCACACCCGCCGAATGGCGGTCTTGAGGTTGCATCCGCCGCGATCGATCACCCGGCCATTGTCGATGTGAAGTCCATAGAACCAGCGGCCATCCCCCTGCGGGTGCCATCCGATGTGGTCCTCGACGTCGAGTCGAGCAACGGGGCGCGGGTCGGCCAGCGGCTCGCCGTAGTACTCCTCGACCTTCGCACGGAATCGGGCAATCCCCCAGTCGTGAATGAGGTACTTCATGCGCGCCCGTTTGCGATCGGAACGGCAACCGAAATCGCGCTGGGTCTTCACGACCGCCTCGACGACTCGAAGCACATTCTCGGGCGTGACGAAGGCCAACGGCTGGGCCACGGCTGGGAACGTGTTCTTGTTGCTCGGCGTCACGCCCATGCTGCCGCCGACCAGCACGTTGTAGCCGGCAACACGGTCGTTTTCGACAATTGTCAGAAACCCCAGATCGTTCGTGTAGACGTCGATGCAATTGTCGTCCGGCAGGGCAAAGGCTACTTTGAACTTCCGCGGCAGGTAGGTTTCGCCATACAGCGGTTCGACGCCCTGCTCTCCCGGGCCACCGCCGACCAACTCTTTCTCACCAGTTTCCAGGTCGGTCATCCATATTTCGTAATAGGCTTTCGTCTTCGGCAGCAGATGGTCGGATACCCGTTTGGCCATCTCCTGCATTTCGTCGTGGACCGAGTTGTTGCGATAGGGAGCCGGACAACAGAGCACATTACGGCACACGTCGCCGCAGGCCCCGAGGGTCGTCATCTGGGCTTCGCCGATGGCCCGAATTATCGCCTTCACGTTGCCTTTCAGAACGCCGTGTGTCTGGATCCCCTGACGGTCCGTCAGCCGAACGTCGCCATTGCCATAGCGCTCGCAAAGGTCCAGTTCGTCGAGCATCTGCCGGGCCGTCAGTTTCCCGCCGGGCAGCTTGGTTCGCACCATCATCGAGTAGGCCTTGCCCACGGGCTTGCCCTCGGCATCCTTTGCCCCACGGCGATCGCGATCGTGCTGCTGGTAGAAGCCGTGATGCTTGACTAATTGTTCAGTGTCTTTGCCGAAAGCGGATTCGTCATTGCACAGTTCCTCGGCAATGGTTCCCCGCAGGTAGTTGCTCTGGGTTTTGATCGTTTCGACGGGACTGAGTTTCGGTTCGTCGCTCATGGAACTACTATCCAATCCGCTCGCCAGGTTGCCCAAGGGGAACGTTATAGTTTACTAACTTGACAAACATACGTTACAATAGCATCGGCATTATATCGCCTCTTCGCCACAAATCAAACATAACAATAGCAGCGCTGCTGTTGCGAGTCCCAAGGTTGAGCAAGCTGCGAGATCCAGCAACGGCCTTGATCGTAACCTTGCCAACTGCTGTCACTGCTAGCTTGGGTCT
>CAYSCH010000468.1:0-6748 GCA_964429355.1 uncultured Planctomycetaceae bacterium
CCAGTATCATAAACTCTTGCGCCCCAACGGACAAGGGGATTCAGGCAAGGCCGGCGGGTTGTTCCGAATGACGCCCACCCCCCACAAGGCAGCCCACCATGGGTTCGTGGTGGCCGTTCCCCCAAGAATCTCGGAGAAACCTCCATGACCGATAACAACAGCGGCGAATACTCAGAATTGACGAAATTGCTTCGCAGCAAGGGCCATTCTGAAGTGGAGATTGCACAGATTCTGAACCGAGTCCGCCAATATGATAAGGAAACGGAAACGGACTCGGTGATGGATTCGATTTCGGCCGGCCGGATGGACCTGATGGCGATTATCCAGGAGGCACTCAAGAGGTAATGACGGCTCACCGGCGAGCCAGGCTCGCCAGTTGGTTGACGTCGTCTTGCTTGACAACCAGCCGCCGGATTCCGGTGGCCTTGCCGGTCGACGGATCCACGTCGACAATCGTTCCGTGGAGGCGGACGTCTTCGGTGGCCACTTCGAAGTGGGTGGGACGCGAGGTCAGCGTGGTTTCCAGGACCCGGTCGATTCGTCGTCCGAGAATGCTCTCGAAGGGCCCTGTCATACCGACATCGCATTGGAAAGCGGTTCCGCCCGGCAGGATCTGTTCGTCGGCGGTGGCTACATGAGTGTGGGTTCCCAGCACGGCCGAGACTCGTCCGTCGAGGTGCCGCCCCATCAATTGCATGTCACTGGTGGCCTCCGCATGGAAGTCCAGGATGATCACGCGAATATCCCGCGGGAACTGCCGCAGAATCCGGTCAGCGGCGGTAAAGGGGCTGTCAACCGGTGGCATGAAGACCCGTCCCAGCAGGCTGAACACGCCCACCCGCGACCCGTCCGTCGCGCGATGAACCGCCAGCTCCGCACCCGGAGCATCGTTCGGATAGTTGGCCGGTTTCACGATCCGGGCTTCGGTCTGCAAGACCGGAAAAATCTCCCGCCGCCGATAGACATGATCTCCCATCGTGATGCAATCGACTCCCGCGCTGAGCAGCTCGTGATAAATGGCGGGCGTGATCCCTGAGCCGCCGGCAATGTTCTCGGCATTGACCACAATGAAATCGAGCTTCTCGCGAACTCTCAGCCCCGCAATCGACCGGACAACAATCTGTCGCCCCGGTTTTCCGACGGTGTCTCCGATCAACAGTATTCGCACAAGGTCGAGCTTTCGTAAAGGGTAGCCAGGCCGGCAGACCGGCCGATGACACATTCTGGGGTCTATTCAGCCATTCGGAGTAGATTGAAACGTTACACATTTCGAATGTAGACGTCTTCCAACTTCCCGAGGAGAGGCAGCAGCAATCGCTCCTGCCTCAATGGGCAACTTCGGTGTGGCGGGTCTCCCGCAGTACGGTTACCTTGATCTCCCCCGGATAGGTGAGTCGCTCTTCGAAGGCCTTGGCGATATCGCGGCAGATCTTGGCAGCCGATTCATCCGTCGTTTCTCTTGCACTGACGATGACCCGCATCTCCCGGCCAGCCTGAATTGCGAACGCCTGATCGACTCCGGAGAACTCCGTGGCGATGGTTTCGAGTTCCTCCATGCGTTTGACGTAGCGTTCCAGCGTTTCACGCCGGGCTCCCGGACGCGAAGCACTGCAGGCGTCGGCCGCGGCTACCAGGACCGTGTACGGATTGTCGATGCGGATGTCGTCGTGATGGCCGGCCGCGGCGAGCAGAACCGCCCCTTTTTCTCCGTAGCGCTTGAGCAGATCCGCACCAATCTTGGGGTGCCCTCCTTCCGCTTCATGATCCGCCGCTTTGCCGATGTCGTGCAGCAGGCCGCAGCGACGGGCAAGTTTTCCGTCGAGCCCCACTTCCTCGGCAAGCATGCCCGCCAGGAAAGCCACTTCGATCGAGTGGCGGAGCACATTCTGGCTGTAGCTCGTGCGGAAATGGAGCCGGCCGAGCAAGTGAATAATCCGCTCGTGCAGGTTATGGACTTCCACCTCCTGGGCGGCTTCCTGGCCCAGTTTCTGCAAGTGCTTCTCCAGTTCCCGCTGCGTATCGGCCACGATCTCCTCGATCCGCGACGGATGAATCCGGCCGTCGGCAATCAGCCGATTGAGCGAAATCCGCGCCACCTCGCGCCGGATCATATCGAAGGCACTCACGATGACCACGCCGGGCGTGTCGTCGATAATCACGTCCACTCCCGTCGCTTTCTCGAAGGCTCGAATATTGCGGCCCTCGCGGCCGATGATCCGGCCCTTCATCTCGTCGCTCGGTATGTCGACCGAGCTGGTCGTGGTCTCGGCAGTGTGGGCGGCCGCATAGCGCTGCAGGGTGGTAAGCATGATCTCGCGAGACTTCTCCTCGCAAGTCTCTGCCAGCTTCCGCTCATGCTTCATGATCAGGGCCCCGGACTCGTTGCGGAGCTGCTCGTCGAGCATCTCCAGCAGTCGTGCCGTGGCTTCTTCCTTGTTCAACCCGCTGAGTTCATGCAGGGTCTGACGCTGCACGTCCAGAAGTTTGGCAAGTTCGCGGTTTCGCTTCTCCGTGTCCTGGATCTTCTCGGTCAGCTTCCGCTGCGTGCCTTCGACGATCTTTTCCTGCTTGCGGAGATGTTCGGCTTGCTGCTCCAGAGCATCCTGGCGTTTGTCGAGACTGCGCTCACGCCCATGCAGCTCTTCTCGGAGCTTGCTGAGTGCCTTCTCTCCCTCCGCCTTATGCTGGATTTCCAGCTCTTTCAGTTCGAGTTCGAATTCGCGGCGACGGTTTTCCATATCCCGCTTGGCCTGCGAAATGATGCGTGACGCTTCTGTCTCGGCATCGCGGCGGCGGAGATAATCGAGCAATTTCGTTAGCCCGAAAGTGGCCACCGAAGCCAAGACGAAGAGTGCAATCGTTAGAATCCAGTATCCCACGGCCGTTACCTCGTTGATCTTTGATCAGCTCAGAGCGCAGCGCAAGGCCAATTGACCGCGGGACCGGTTGCAGAGCGATCGGCACTCCACCCGCGCTGGTGGAGAGCCGCTCGAATCAGGCAGATCTGTTCTGTCGGAGCACGGGAGGCGGATCGGCGAAATCGTTGCGTTTCTGTCCGCATTGTCTCGCGGCGATTGCCGACAACAGGCACTCGTCCCGGCATCGACCGGGTGGTGCACCGAACCTCTCTAATACATGGCCTACACTCAACCACACTTCGTCGCGCGGTGTCAAACCTCGCGGCGAAAATCGCCTATTGCTGCCGGTGATTTCCTCCCGTACCGGGGCTAGTCTGCACGGAGCGCAAAAATGCCCCATGCCGAGAATGCCCAAAAGGTAACGAGAGTAGATCAGTAGCAATTCGATCAAGGACGGATTTCCTTGTTCGGGGCAGGTTTGTGTTTGAGGCAAACCGATGGCTGCCAACAACAAATCAACTTGGAATCTCTAATTCATCCGGGTCCCGCATCTGTCCAAAGCCGGACTTCCGCAGGCGCTTTCGTATTCGTAGAACGGCTCCCCGGTCGAGGCCCGTAGATCGGGCCCCTGCGGTCCGCCATAATACTTCCATAGTAATCCTATCAGAGTTCAGAACGCATGCAACTATTCACCCGCCAATGTGTCGAAGATAAATCCCTTGGGATTTTTGAGTTAGGACGATTGGAATGAACAAATGGGGATACTGGGGCTTCTTTGGCGCCTCCTGGAGTTCGCCAACTTAGTATCTCCGAGCTTCCTTACGGTCTTGGTCCCCTGGCTTTCTTTTCCACCCGCGATGACACCTCCCTCTCTAGAGGTAATTCTGGCGAACATCTGGCCGCCGCAGGCGTGGGCCGATGTATCTGTTCTCGTGGCCGTCTCGGGCGGAGCCGATAGTGTGGCCCTGCTGCGGGCCTTGGCCGCCCTCAAGCGTGGAGGAGATGGTCGGCTGATGGTGGCGCACTTCAATCACCACTTGCGGGGAAGTGAATCGGACGCGGATGAACAATTCGTCTGCCGCCTCGGGGAGGAACTGGGACTCCGCTGCGAATGCGGCTGTCCCGAAGCCGGGCAGATTGCGGCTTGTGCAGAAGGCCTGGAAGAGGCGGCTCGGAACATGCGGTATCAATTTCTCACCCGGGCTGCGGAAGCAGTTGGAGCTCGCTACGTGGCCTGCGCCCACACGGCCGACGATCAAATCGAAACCATTCTGCAGCGGATTGTGCGAGGAACCGGCATAGCCGGGCTGGCGGGCATCCCGTGCACCCGCCGCCTCAGCCCGGCAGTGACCCTCATTCGTCCCTTCCTCCAAGTGCGTCGATGCGAACTGGTCGACTACCTGGCGTCGATCGGCCAGCCCTATCGGGAAGATCTTTCGAATGCCGACCGGCGTTTCACCCGAAATCGGATTCGGCACGAGTTGCTCCCCCATCTGGCCGAACACTACAATCCGGCGGTGGACGAGGCCCTGTTGCGGCTGGGGCGACTGGCGGGCGAAGCTCAAAGTCTTGTCGACGAGCGGGTCTGCCAGCTTCTCCAGGGGGGCGCTGTGATAATGGAGGAAGACTCGGCACTGGTCCTCCGCGGCAGAATGAGCACACAACCTGAATACCTTGTTCGAGAAACGTTCCTGGCCGTCTGGCAGTCGCAAGGCTGGCCCTTGCAGTCGATGGGCTTTGAGGAGTGGGACCTGCTCGTCCGAATGTTGCGGAGCGTTTGCGAAGCTCCCGCCACTGTGCCCAACAAGCGGACCTTCCCCGGTCCTATTCAGGCAGAACGCCGTGCGGAGGGACTCTACCTTCGGCGCCTGTAGGCCCGAAACAACGCAAGGAACCTGCAAGACGCGTCCGCAGAGCCCAGAGCCGTTGCCGGGTGAATCCTGTCGGCTCCGTGGTGGATGGCCGGGCCCAAGCGACACGGAGCCCCCGGCTGGCTGGCCTGGAGCCGCGAGTCTATCCCCCTTACCGGCAAGATCACGACCCCACAACGTACCGCCTCCTGAGATACTTCCATGGCACAACACTACGACGATCCACGACGATCCGGTGTGGTGGCCGTAATCGTGCGCGAAGGACGGTTCCTTGTGATCCGCCGATCCGATCAAGTGATCGCTCCCGGAATGGTCTGTTTTCCCGGCGGTGGAATCGAAGGGGGGGAGTCGGAAGAGGAGACGCTCGTCCGGGAGATCCGCGAGGAGTTGGGAGTGACCATCGCGCCCGTGCGGCGGATCTGGCGGAGTGTCACACCCTGGAACGTGAAACTTGCCTGGTGGCTGGGAGAAATTGACCAGGAGCAACCGTTTGCCCCCAACCCGGCCGAAGTGGCCTGCATCCAGTGGGTTTCGACCGACGAAATGCGCGAGCTTCCCAATCTGCTTGAGAGCATGCATCATTTTCTCGATGCGCTGGCGGGGGAAGAAATTGAACTCGATTGCAGTACCCTGTGATCATCAAGAGACAAACGATGAACAAGACGGCTTCTATCGCGCTGCTTCTGACAGTCCTGCTCCCGCTCTCGGCCTCGGCCGAATTTCGCGTCGGCTCCGCCATCCGTGTGATCACTCCTGATCCGCTGCTGCCCCTTTCCGGCGGCATGGGCCCCACCTCCCCAGCCACGCAGAAACAGGGCGAACTGACCGCCCGCGCCATGGTGCTCGAGCAGGGGAATACGCGCGTGGCGATCGTCAGTGTCGACCTGCTGGGCTTTCCTTCGGTGCTCTGTGATCGGGCTCGGGCACTCGTTCCCGATGTTCCGCCCAAGAACATCCTGATCGCCGCCACACATACCCATAGCGCTCCTGACTGCTACGCCTTCCCCGATGGCCAGGGGGGGCACACGGGTGATCTGGGCTACATGGACTCCGTCGTCAAGAAGATCGCCGATGCGGTCAACGAGGCCCTCCAAGATCTTGCTCCGGCCTGCCTCAGGGTCGCCACCGGGAAGGCGGAGGGGAAAATCGCCTACAACTACTATGCCCCGGACCTCTACGACCCACGGGCAACTGTGATCCAGGCGGTCCGTCCGACCGGCGAGACGATTGTGACGCTGGTCAACTATGCCATCCACCCGGAGGTCCTGGGCAACGATCAGGGGATTTTGAGCCCCGATCTGGTTGGGCCCCTCTGCGAACAAATCGAGTCGCGAGCCGGCGGGATGGCCATGTTCGTCAACAGTGCCCAAGGGGGAATGGTAACGGCCGATAATCGCGACCTCGATTGGCCTCGCGACGTCCGCCGGGCCGTCTGGGAAGACCACCGGACCTGGGAGGAATGCCTTCGCATCGGCCACTCTCTGGCCGATGAATCACTTCGGATCATTGCCGACAGCCCGATCCAGAAGGAGCCCAAGCTGTTCTGCGACTCCGTCGACGTCGAGTTTCCGGTCGAATCCGACGCGATCTGGATGGCGGTCACCCTTTCCCCCTTGGGTTATCCCCACGGCGAGAATCGCCGGATCACGACGCGTATGAACTTGGTCCAACTGGGCAACGCCCAGATCATCACCATCCCCGGCGAAGCCCTCCCCAACATCGGCTTCTACCTGAAACGCAAGATGCGCGGCCAGCACAATCTCCTCTTCGGCCTCACGAACGACGGGCTCGGGTACCTGATGACCAAGGTCGATTACAGCAGTTTCGATCGCTATAGCTACATCACCCGTGTCTCTCTCGGCGAAACGGCCGGCGAGATTGTGATCGAGAAGGCCCTGGAGCTGGTGGGGAGATGTCCGAAATGAAACCCGCACAAGAAAAAAGGTGATTGTTCGTCGATTTTCATATCCTCCGTTCGTTTTCGCGGCTCCGATATACGCGGCTTTATAGCCGGAATTT
>CAYSCH010000469.1:0-3474 GCA_964429355.1 uncultured Planctomycetaceae bacterium
TCCTGTTTGCCGTTCGCAAACCCAGCATCGACGGCCACTGGTACGCCAGCATTGCCTACTACTCGACAGACCAGTGCCGGACCACCTTTCCCATGAATTCCGGCGGCAAACTGTGCATCTACAACGTCAAGACCAAACAGGTTCGAACCATCTTTGAGGATCCCGAAGGCAATATTCGGGACCCGCAGATTCATTACGATGCCAGCAAGCTCGTATTCGCCTATCTGCCGAAAGGAAAGCGGCATTACAGTCTCTACGAAATCAACCTCGACGGCTCCGGCCTCGTGCAACTCACCGGTAAGGGAGAGGATGTCTCGCCCGGAATGGAGGACTACCAGAAATTTTCCCCGCCCGGATGGGACGATTTCGAACCGACCTATCTTCCGGATGGGCAGATCATCTTCTGTTCCACCCGGGCCAACCGCTACGTGCAATGCTGGATGACGCAGGTAGGCACGCTCTACAAGTGCGGCGCCGACGGGGGCAACATCCGCGTGCTGTCGGCCAATATCGAGCACGACAACACACCCTGGGTTCTTGCCAATGGCCAGGTCGCCTACATGCGATGGGAGTATGTGGACCGCTTCCACATGGGCTACCATCATCTCTGGTCGATGAACCCCGACGGCACTCGCCAGATGGTCCTCTACGGCAACCAGATCAACACGGGCACGATCCTGGCTCCCAAGCCGGTCCCGCACAGCCCGAAACTCGTCGTGACCTGGTCCCCCGGCCACGGAATGCGCGAACATTACGGGAGAATCGCGCTGGTCGATCCTCGCCTCGGCCCCGACGACCCTCAGGGGGTTCAGTACATCAGCAAGTCCAACATCCATTGCGATCCCTGGGCATTCAGCGAGAGCCACTTCCTGGTCGCCAACAAGGCGGCAATCGAACTGATGAACAACCAGGGCGAGACAGAGCTGCTCTACCACTTGCCGGAAGAACTGGCCAAGGCGGGATACTGGATCGGCGAACCGCGACCGGTGATGCCGCGCGAGCGGGAACCGGTGATCGCCGACCAGACCGCACCCTCGGCCGCCTACGGAACCCTGGCCCTGGCAAATATCTACCGGGGCCGCAAAATGAAGAACGTCCCCCCGGGCACGGTCAAGAACCTGCTCGTCTACGAGGTGCTGCCCAAGCCGATCAACTACGCCGGTGCCATGTCCGAGATGTCGGCGGGCGGCACGTTCTCCGTCGAGCGGCTGATCGGATCCGTCCCGGTCTCGGAAGAAGGGAGCGCCTGTTTCAAGCTGCCCGCCCTGCGCAGTTTTCTGTTCCTCGCCATGGACGCGAAAGGACACTGCGTCAAACGCATGCACTCCTTCACATCGGTCATGCCCGGTGAAACGACCACCTGCGTCGGCTGCCACGAGCAGCGGACCGAAGCGCCTGGTGCCGAGGATCGCGACAAGTTGCTGCGGGTGATGAGCACTCGCCCCGTCGATCCCGAGCCGGTAACGGGCGTGCCCGAAATCTTCGATTATCTCCGCGACATTCAGCCGATTCTGGACAAGCATTGCCTCGAGTGCCACAACCACGATCGCGAGGAGGGCGGTTTCAACATCTCCGGCCACTGGGGACCGCTCTACCCGATCGGCTATATCCAGATGTCCTGGCGGCAGCTTTTCGGCGACAACCGGATTATTTTGCCCTATGAAGAACTCAGCAAGAGCAATTTTGAACCCTACCAGATCGGCACCGGCTCCAGCCGCCTGCTGAAACTGATCGAAGAGCGCCACGGCGATGTCAACATGCCGGAGAGCGAACAGAAGATCGTTCGCTACTGGCTCGACGCCGGCGCCAACCACGCGGGAACCTATGCGGTCAACAGCCACGGCACGATCGGCTTCTACGAGCTCAGCGTCAACGTTCGCAACGACAAGGACTGGCCGGAGACCCAGGCGATGGTGGAGGTGATGAACCGCCGCTGCGACCGGTGCCACGCGGCGACGGAGGCGGAGAAACAGATCGGCACGTACAAGCTCCCGGCGCACTTTTACGCCCGTTACTATCCGCCGGATGAATTCCAGAAGAACCGGTACGTCGCCCACACGATGTCGGAAGACGGTGGCCGCTTCAATCGGCATCTGATCTACAACCTGTCGTATCCGGAACTGTCGAAAGCCGCCCGCGCGCCGCTGGCCAAGACGGCCGGCGGATTGGGGGTGTGCGAGGCCAAGTCGGGCGAAGCGGTGTTCAAGGACAAGACCGATCCCGATTACCGGGCGATCGTTGCCGCCGTCGCCCGCGGCCGCCGGCACATTCTGGAAGAGAACAACCGCTTCTGCATGATCAATCCGAGCCCGAACAACGGCGAGAACTGCCCCGAGCGGTTCGTTCCCCGCCGCGATTACGTCCGCGAAATGATCCGCTACGGCGTGCTGCCGGTGGACCACGACTTCAACGCGTCGGTCGATCCGTTCGCGATGGACCAGGCGTACTGGAAGACGTTCTGGTACACGCCGAAGTAGCACCTGGGCCGAGGAGACGGCCGCCCCGGCACGCGCGGCGACTGGCCCCGCGGAGGTTGTTCAGCCTCTTCGGCGCGCTGGGTCAGTTCTCCACTGCGTCACACGCCAACCGCAGATACCCTTCGTAGTCCCAGTTCCCGCTGCCGCCGGTCTGGCGGGTGATCACCAGGTCCAGGCTGGGGACAAAGGCCAGCAACTGCCCGCCGGAACCGGGTTTGAAACGGGCGTCCGGCGGAATGCCCTTGCCCCGCCCATCGGTCAGCCGCGCCGGCAACTCCCAGCCGTGCGAAAACGATTCCGCGGCCCGGTTGAACCGAAGCTCCGGTTCCTTCACGTTGTGGGTCGGCGCAGCCGTTTCATCGACGAACCATTTCGGTACCACCTGTTTCTCCCGCCAGCGCCCTTCACGCAGCATGCAATACCCAATCCTTGCCAGATCGCGGGCCGGCATGCCGAGACCGTGCGACGGATGGCGCCCGTATCGCACGTCGCCGTCAGGGCCGCCGCCGTCGAAATACTCGAACGTCCAATGCTCCACGCCGATCGGTTTGAACAAGGTCTCGATGGCGAACTGATCGTACGGCACGCCGGTCACATTCTCGCAAACCAGCGAGGCATGGTAGAGTGCGAACGACGAGTAGCCGCATTTCGTGCCCGGGTCGAAGGCAAGTTGAGCGGTGAGGGGGTCGCCGTCGTGGCCGAGCACGTGTTGCCACGGTCCCTGATTTCTAGCCCCGGTCGCCTCCGGCGTGATTCCCGAAGTGTGGTTCAGGAGTTGCCTCACCGTGATCTGCGCCTTGCGAGAATCGCTCAGGGGCTGCGCCTGGGGGATGAAACGGAATGCCGGGTCGTCGAACGTCATCTTCTTCGGCGTAAGTCCCTGCCGGCTCCTCTCGGCGGCAATCGCCAGGACGGTCGCACACACGGCCTTCGAAACCGACGCGACTCGACGATCGTCTGTCTTGGCGCTGTTGCCCCGCTCGACTTCAAGCACGAT
>CAYSCH010000469.1:3574-6719 GCA_964429355.1 uncultured Planctomycetaceae bacterium
CGACTCGACGATCGTCTGTCTTGGCGCTGTTGCCCCGCTCGACTTCAAGCACGATATAACCCCGACGAATCACCACGGCGGCAAAGTCGCGGTTGTCGCTCTTGAGGAGCCATTCCTTGAGGGTAATCAGCTTCGCTGCATCCATGCCCGCGATCTGTCGGACGTCATCCGGCTCGCTCAGCTTTCGCCAGCCTCCGGCCGACTCAGGCGGAGGAAAGTAGTCGTCGGGCTGCGAACTGCTAACACCCGGCACGCCGGCTGCCAGCACGGCAGCAAATATCACCGCCCGAATTGCCGAACGCGAGAATATGCTTGACATGCCAGAGGCTTGCATGGGGGGCAGAGAAGATCGTTGGCCAATAATTGCTGAAACGGGAAGCAGGCACCGGAAGAACTTGGTACTGCTGTAAGGCAATCGAAAAAACGCACGCTTGGAACAGCCGCAAGAAGATGTTTCCAGCAGAGCACATTCGTGCGGCGTGGAGTGTACTTGAACGCGAAGGTTGGCTCGGAGACAATCTGCCGCCGGAAACCGTCGGCCGTCAGCAATAGATCGTTGAGCCTTGTTGACTTGAGATCGCGATAGGCTATTCGTCCCCGAACCGGCTGAGTATTCCGCGCACCACTGCATGGTTCCTATCACTCGAGGTGATTGAGGTATAGTACTGCATCGCCATCCAGCGGTGCTTTGAACTGCCGGTTCCCTCCGCCGTCGACCGGCTTGCCGGCAATCGTTTTGCCGCTCGAGGGATCGATCCACTGGAGGGCGAAGCGGCCGGCCGCATCGCCGAGCGAGACCCTGGCTATCGCGCTAGCCGGGACGTACACCACATAGGCCTTGCCGGGATGTGCCAGGCAATACTTTGTGGACGCGAGCTCGTCGTGCGGAGCCATCGCTGCCAGGTCCAACCGGTCGGCCAGGCGACGGGCGTGGCCCAGGGCCAGGCGGATCGGCTCCCACTGCGGATCGAACGGCTTGCCGAGCACGGTTCCGTCGTAGGGGTCCATGAACAGCGGGTTGTGGCCCCGCAGGAGGCTCTTCCAGACCCACGTCCCGTTGCCGCCCACGCCCCATACGTGGTCGGTGTCGAGGAGGCTGACTTTCTTGCCATCCCACGCGGGCGGGTCGTCGCCATAGCCGTCGTTTCGCCCGGGCGAGATCCAGTCGGCCGGGCTGGCCAGCATGCTCTCAAGCTCCTCCGAGCCATGGCCGGTAATTCCAATGGGATGCTGCCGGGGTTTGTCCTTCTGGTGCCTGCGCACCGTTTCGACGACCCACCAGTCCCACTTGGGTTCGCCTCCTTCGTTGATCACCTCGTAGAGCACATTATCCAGATCGTTGACCGTGTCGACGACCTTGCGGATGTAGGCGGCCTGAAATTTGTTGACGGAAGGATGGGCCAGGTTGTGCACCTTCTCCTTGGCATCGATGCCGTTGGCGTTGTTGTCGGGGTGGAAGGGATGGCTGCGCCAGGCCCAGGCGTCCATGGTGCCGCGGCGGCGATTGCCGTGAAACATTCCCCAACCTTCGAACAGCATCACGGAAACGTAAATGCCCCGCCGGCCTGCCGCACTGACCCTTGTCCGCAACCGATCGAAATAGGCGGGGTTGAACTGCGTCAGATCGAACCGGGGCTTGCCGTCGATCGCCACCCCGGCACCAGTACGCGCCCAGGGCAGGGGGGCGGCATGATGGATGAAATCCTTGCCCAGCCCGCCGTTGGCCCGGGTATCCCAAAGGGTTGAATCCCAGGCCCAGAGGCGGATGAAGTTGTGCCCATAGCGGTCGAGGAAATCGAGATACCCTTCGAAGTCGAAGGCCTCGGGCGGGTCGCTGCGCCCCATGTCGACCAGGCTGTTCCAGGTGTGCGAGCCGACCAGCAGAACCTCCCGGCCGGCCGCATCGCAGAAGTAGCGCGGGTTTTTCGCCGAAACTCGCAAGGGTCCGGTGGCAGGTCGAGCTGGGGCTTTCTGCTGGCCAAAGATCGACAGCGCGGACAAACCGGACGACAGGCAAACGGCCAGCGCGCTGGACTGGCCTGTGCGAGCCAGGAATTCACGGCGATTCATGGTGAAACTCGTCCTCCACGTATGCGTCTTGGTTCCGTGCGCGATCTTGTCACCTACTCCGGCCCAATCAGCACGACGCGGTCGACGAAGATCGCGTCGAGCTCGGGACTGTGCCCGTGGGCGAACCAGAAATACGCCCCGGGCACGAAATCGACCACGCCCATGTCGATCCAACGGAACTTCTTGTCGAACGAACCGTCCTGGGTGGCAAAATCCTTCACGTCGAGGACCATGGTCTGGAGCGATTTTTTGCCCGGCGCGTCGTAGACACCCCAGGAGCCGAGCTTCCCCTCCTTGATCGTTCCCTCGCAGCGTAGCGAGGCGGCGATGCGATACTTCCCGCGAACCGGCGGAGTGTAACTCGTGTTCCAGTCCACTTTCGTTCCCATCCGCACGCTCTTGCCATTCCAGCCTTCCCCGTCGTCGATAATCGTGGCCGCATCGTTGTAGTTATTGAACGACAGGGCGTCGAGCACGATCCACCCGTCTTCCGGGAGCCCCTTGCAGAGTTCCGGCGGACTTTTTTGCGCGATGAACCCGGCCCTCAATCCGTCCAGGTAGAGATCGAGTTTCCCCTCTTGCGAGATGGCCACGGCGCTTGTCTTGAACTGCTTGCAGTTCTCTGCAAACTCCTCCGCCGCCTGTACCGGATCTTTGGGACCCAGGAAGGGCACCTTCTTCTCGCGCGACTCGCAGCGGAGCGGATAGTAGCGGGTCAACCACACGTGATCGATCCCCATTTTCGACTTTCGCAAACGCCGCAGCTCGTCGGACTGGGCACCATAGGTTTGCGTGGCCGTCTCGACCGCCTTGTTCATGATCTCGGTAACCCGGTTGAGGGTGGCCAGGTCGATCCACTTCGCCGAGTTCATGCCAAAACAGCCCAGGTAGATCTTCTCCTTTTCGGCCTGCGCGATGAGCACATCCCAGTACTCGTGAATCAACGGGGCGACCGCTTCGCCGTAATACCCGCGCAGAAACTCGCCGATCAGCTTCTCGTCGTCGAGATCCGGTTCCCACATCACCCGCATCAACAGCCAGTTCTTCAGTTCGCAGAAGTCGTCTCCTTCCCCTT
>CAYSCH010000470.1:0-6688 GCA_964429355.1 uncultured Planctomycetaceae bacterium
CGGGCGCGACTCGTCGCGAACCTATGAATCGATCAACTGCGGCGGAATATCCTATGCCAGCTACCGGTTGACCAAGGTCCTCGACGAGGTCCTGGGCTACGACCCGGATCTGATCGTGATTGCCACCGGCCACAATGAGTTCCTCGAGGATCGTACCTATCATGCGGAAAAATCCCAATTGCCGTTGGTTCGTTGGGCGGCACGAAGCGGGAATCGATTTTCTACCGTCGCCTTGGCCCGGCGGTTTCTGCAGGGTGTTTCCGGCGAATCGGCCGACGATCAGGATCCTTCGGGCCTTAAGCGGGAAGTAGACACTCGCCTCGACGCCCAGAGCGGTTATGGGTCGTACCATCGCGATGAGAAATGGCGGCAGAGCGTTATCGATCAATACGAAGCGTCACTCTGTGCGATGGTCAAGGCGTGCCGCGACGCGAAGGTGCCGTTGATCCTCGTCAACCTGGGCGAGAACCTGCGCGACTGCCCCCCCTTCAAGTCGGAACATCGCGCCGAACTGTCGGCCAGGTCGCTTCAGCGATGGCAGGAGCTTTTCGACGAGGCCTCGGCGGTCGACGATTCTGACCCGGCACAGGCCCTCCAACTCTATGGCAAGGCCCGAGCGATCGACGACCAGTACGCTCTGCTCGCTTTTCGAATGGCACGCTGCGCGGATCTGCTCGGCAACAGCAAGGAAGCCGCCGAGTATTATCAGAAAGCCCGTCAGCTCGACATCTGCCCCCTGCGGATGATCAACGAACTGCACGAGAAGATGAAACAGATCGCGAGGGAGACGAACACTCACTTGATCGATGCGGAGGCCTTGGGCATCCGCATGAGTCCCGACGGTATCCCCGGTAATAACTGTTTCATGGACCACGTGCATCCCGATTTCCGCCTGCACCAGGAGATCGGAAAACTCCTGGCCGACCAGGTCGAATCCATGGGACTCACCTCCGCGGTTCGCCCTTCGACGGACGCCGGGCGTCGCCGAGCGTATCGGCTCCAGTTCCGACGCCTGGGACCGGCCTATCTGGCCAACGGGCGCCGACGTGTCGGCTGGCTGGAGAATTGGGCCAGAACTGAACGCCTTGACGATGAAGTTCGGCCCGTGGATGCTCGCGGGCATCTGCATCTGGGGAAGAGACGGCTTGACTTTGGCGAACTCGACGAAGCCTGGGGACAATTCGCATTGGCGATCGGCAAGGAACCGCACCGTATCCAGGACGTGTTCTCGTACTCCTTCGACCTGTTCTCCGGCGGACGAACGAACCTTGCCGAGCAGTTGCTCATACGGCTCCATCAGGAGCCACGGGCGGAATCCTACCGGCCGGTGATCGAACTGGCCTACCTGATCGCGGCGCTCGACGCCGGCGATGACCAGCAGGTCCAGGTTCTCCTCGCCTGCCACGGCGATTCCCTCGAGAAGGCCGTCACCGATCCCCGGCTCGGTCCCTGGGTTGCTCCTCTGGCCGCGCTCTCCGACCGATGGGAGCAGCTCATGGCAAGCCGTGCCAGCCTCGGGCCGATCGATGCCGGCACCGATCCGTTCTTCCTGACCACGTCACTGAAGCCTGCGCCGGCTCCAACACCGGCTCCCGAGAAGGTGGCCAATCATTCCAAGGTGGCCGACCTGCTCGACAAGGCCATCCTGCGCAACCCCGACAGTGCCCCTCTCTACGTCAGCCGGGCCCGTATTCGCTTCTCCAAACAGGACTACCAGGCTGCCCTCGCGGACGTGACCCGTTCGATCGAACTGGTACCCGACGACACGGAAACCCTCAAGTTCCGGGCCATTCTGCAAATGATCCAGAACAACGATCAAGCTGCCCTCGTCGATCTCACCGCCGCCATTGCCCTCGACGCAAACGACCCGGAACTGCTTCGCATGCGAGCCGCCGTCTATCGCCGCACGGGTAACGACCAGGAGGCCGACGCGGACCTGGAGGCCGCCAAGAAGCTTGCGCCAGGCAAGTGATCGAAGGAATCCTCAGGGAACGCCAGCGAGAAAGTGACGCTACAAACAGGTGCCCGGGGCCGCCGCCAGGGGAAGAAACCGTCGGTTGCGTTTGGATCGGTGGATGAGGGCTCTCCGTTGGCACAACCACGGATTGTGCACATCCATGCCCGTGGAAAACGCACCTCTCATACGGGCTTCTGAACCGCGTCTGCCGCCGAATTGGTCTCGGTCTATCCGGTGGTCGACGGCCTCGTGCAGCGAATGAAGGTGCAGCATTTGTGAAGGTCCTTGAGCCGCTCCGCCCCCACGTAGGCACAGGCGGAACGCAGGCCGCCGGTCACTTCCTGCATCACACCTGAGGCCGGCCCCTTCGAGGGCACCTCGATGGATTTCCCTTCCGCGGCGCAGTACTCCTTGACCCCGCCGATGTGCTTTTCCTGGGCCTCGCGGCTGGACATTCCGTAGAACCTGAACGCTGTCTTCCGGCCGTCCTCGACGAGCCATTCTCCCTCGCACTCGTCCGTGCCGGCCAGCATGCCGCCCAGCATCACGAAGTCCGCTCCCGCTCCAAAGGCCTTGGCAACATCGCCCGGCGTGCGGCAGCCACCGTCGGCGCAGATGTGCCCCTGGTTGCCATGCGCGGCGTCGGCGCATTCGATAATGGCGGATAGCTGGGGATATCCTACTCCGGTGACGCTTCGCGTGGTGCAAACACTGCCGGGACCGATCCCGACCTTCACGATATCGGCCCGCCCCTCAATCAGAAGCTCCTGCACCATTTCGGGAGTCGCCACGTTTCCCGCCATGATGGTCGCCTTCGTGCACAGGGCGCGCACCTGGCGGACTCGATCCACGAAGTACTTGGTGTACCCGTTGGCTGCATCGATACAGATCAGGTTGGCCCCTCCCTCGGATCGGTCGACAAAACGCACGAGCTTCTCAAAGTCCTCTTCTCGGACTCCCAGCGTGTAGAAGGTGGAGTCTCTGGCCGGGTTGTGGGTGAAAAACTCGAGCAGGTCCTCCAAAGAATAGAATTTGTGCAGGCAGGTGAGCATGTTCAGCTTGTGCAGGGCCGACGCCATCTGCATCGTTCCCACCGTATCGAAATTGGCCGCCATTAGCGGAACCCCGGTCCAATTCGTCGCCGACGACTTGTTCTGAAACTGGTAGGTTCGTTTGAGCTCGATGCTGGCCCGGCTGGGGGCAACCGACCGCTTGGGACGGATCAACACATCGTCGAAATCCAGCCTCAACTCGGGCTCAATTCGCATCGCCGGCTTCTCCTCAAACAACACCTCGGTTTGATTCTTGCGCGGGGTGGCTTCACAGAGTCTGCTATCGCATTCTACGTCCAGATTGGAGCGGATGGTATCTGGAACTCAGTCGACCGAGCCCTCATCGCGTCTTCACGCCCCTGCTGGCGGAATGTGCCGCTGCATCCACACGATGTCGAAATCCTCACCGTTTTTCCGACCTGCCCGCTGGAAACGGCCGCATTCTCGAAAACCATTCTTGCGGTGAAAGGCGAGGCTCGCGTCATTCTTTGACGAGATACTCGCCACGAGGGAGTCGACGCCCAATCCAGTGGCCTCCTCGATCAGCCGGTTCAGCAGGGCTGTGCCAATACCGCGTCGCGTGAACTCGGGTGAGAGGAAGTAGGTCAATTCGGCCGTTCGTCGAAGCGTTTCGGCGGGATGGAACGGCCGCAGAAAACCGAAGCCCACCACTTGTCCCGAGGCGGCCTTGGCAACATAGGCCGGCGAGCCCCGGGTAATCTGCAGGAATCGGTCGAAGAACTCGTACGGCACGGGCTGGTCGGGATAGGCGGCAAAACCGTGGGTGATGAAATGGTTGAAGATATCGATTACCGCCCGTCCGTGGCCTTCGGCCATCGATTCGAACGTGACTTCCGCGGCCGGCACCGATTCCCGATCCGCACCGCTCGCCTGATCGCCGTCGCGGTGCACCGTCGCCGGTGAGAACGCTGGGATGCAAACTGCCATGTACTCGGCGCCTTTCGGCGAAGGCGTGCTGTATTGCACCCACTGGCCCGCCTCGACAAGAATCGCCTGCCCTGGTTCGATATCGAACTCTTCGCCTGACACCTTCACGTGCAGCGACCCCCGCAGCACAACCGTGTATTCGTCGAACTCTGGCGTTTGCCCGGGTTCCAACCAGCCCGACGGGCTCCGCATTCGGGCCACACTCACGGCCGTTGTGCCCGAGTTTACCCGGCCGACAAACTCCTCGATCAACTTGGGTGGCTGGCCAGCAGCCTCAATCCGTGTCGACTTGCGAATTACGTTGGCCATCGGCATCTCCACAGGGTCTTCCCTGCTTGTCTGAATCTGTTTCTGGTTTTCTGCTTGCCCCCTCGAGATCATCCTACGCGATCGGAGATATCGGCGGATGCCTTGCGTGATTCGCGGAAAAACTGTCGTCCTGAAGACAGCCGCGTGGGCTTGCCCCGCGCTCGGTTCTCCCCGTCACATGCCCGCCGCCCCGTATAGATAGCCGCGTGGGCTTGCCCCGCGTTCCGTTCTCCTCGTCACACGCACGCCGCCCCGCATGGATAGCCGCGTGGGCTTGCCCCGCGCTCAGGTTAATCGCCCTGCCGCAATTTCTTCCGGAAATCACGCAAGGCTAACCCCAGAGGGGGGGGCTGGGCGAGACAATCCTCAGGAGGCACCACTTCTGCCTGAATGAATCGGCCGATGGCGCGGAGGACTGCGCGTCGCTGCCGACGCAGTTGGAGGCACAATGGCGAGTTCAACCGGACCGGCTTCGCTGTCAGAAGGCGACTCTACTTGGACACTCCCTGCATTCCCGACCAGGCAGACGCGACTTCCATGGCCAGAGGCACGCTGTCACGGGCGTCCCGGCAACCCTGCGCCAACGGATCTTTCTCGATCCTCCGCCTCACCTCCGCGCGATGAATGGGGACCTCCGCCGGACTCGAGAAGCCCAACTTCACCCGATCACCTCGTACCTCCAGAACCGTCACGGTAATGCCCTCGCCAATGACGATCCCTTCTCCACGCTTGCGACTTAAGACCAACATCCTTTTTCTCCTCCCTGAAAGAGAAACAAATCCCTTTTGCTGAGCCAAGTCTTCCGTTGAAAGCGTTGCGTTCTCGTATCTGGGGAAAAATCGAGCTGTTCTCGCGACATTCGTAGTCGCCCGCTTGGCCCCGAATGGTCAGGCGACAATATCCCAGGAATACCGTGCGGCAAGAATCAGGGGATTGCCCGTAGTTTTCATAGGGGATCCCCCTAGGTCGGTGGAGGAATGCGGTCGTCCCACAATATGTTGGGCAACCGTTCGAGTCGCAGCACAATCTGTGGTAGTGCGGCTGCAAAATGGGGCCGATGCGATTCAGCAACTAGCCACCCAGAATCTGCTGCGAGGAACCGAGTGCTCTGTCACAGCCAAAAATTGGGATGCGGGTGGCTGGGGTTGGGTATCGCAGGCCCCTGGAATTGTGTGTTGGGGGCCCGCTTCGTTCGATCCAGGCCATCCCACGATTAAGCTGTGACGGAGCTGCCGCCGTCATTCGTCGAGCCCGCCCTTACGACTCGTGGCTGGATTCCTGGCGCGAGGCACATTGAACACAGAGCGATGCATAGGGAATGGCGACGAGGCGGGGCTTGGGGATCATCGTTCCGCACTCCTCGCACTGGCCGAAATTGCCGTTCTTGATCCGTTCCAGCGCCCGGTCGATCTCGTCGAGGGCGGCCTTCTCGCTTCCGACCAGGCTCAAGGTAAGCTCCTGATCAAAGTTCCCGCTGCCAAGCTCGGCCATATCCTCGGGCATACGCGTGGCAGTCTCGTCCTTGCTCAGGGCATTGTCTTCCATCTGGGTCATGTCGCCCCGGAGCCTGGCTCGGAGGGTCAAGAGTCTTTGCCGATGAGTCGCGAAGTCCGGTTTCGTCATTCCATGGAGCCCTTAGATTCAACAGTTCAGCAAACGGTCCTGGCGAGGAAAGCCACTTCAAGCCGAGGACCGAAGTAATTTCAATGGCGGGGTGCTGTCAACGATTTCCCCGTTTCCGGCACTTTCAAATAGTAGGACGACCGAATACGGAAACCAATCGACACAGCCGAGCTCTCGATCGGATCGGGTTCCTCCCCGATGCTAGCCCCGTCGTTGCCTTTGTGGTGCCGCGACGCCGCCACGCGGTACAGGCGGGGTGGCCCGCCAAATTCTGCCACTACCTGGGACTTAATCCTTTCCGTGTGGTCTGGCGCTGCCACCGGCTCCGCGTTGTCTGGAACGGCCTTTTCGGCCTTTTTCACCGTTTTTTCGGTCCGTACGAGCCGATCAGATCCCGAATTGTATTATACCCGGTCCCTGTTCGGTCCGGATATCGCTAATTGGTCGTACCGGGTATAATAGCGGCTCATATGTCGCCACCAGTGGTCCGTTGCGGCCTTGCAGGAGGATGTCCTTTGGTTAAGATCGTGTTGCGAGAGCGGGAATCGATTCAAGAGGCGGTTCGCCGATTTCGGAAGTTGTTGGAACGCACCGGGCTGAAGCGTGAGTTGCGGCGGCGAGAGCGGTACGAGAAGCCTTCAGACGTGAAACGGAAGGCGAAAGCTCGGGCTATTCGGAGGGCTAAGCGACCGCTTCAAGCCTGACAGGGTCCGTAATCCAGCGATCCCCTGGCCTCCGCACCTTGTGATTCGCGGAAGAATTGTCGTCCTGAAGATAGCCGCGTGGGCTTGCCCCGCGC
>CAYSCH010000471.1:0-6686 GCA_964429355.1 uncultured Planctomycetaceae bacterium
GGGTTCATGATGTTGTTCGGGTCGAGGACGGCCTTGATCTTCTCCACAACTTCGAAGGCCGGGCCGTAAAGTTCCTTCATCAAGCGGCCGAGCTTCAACCCGATGCCATGGTGTTCGTTGAGCACGCCGCCGTTGGCCAGCGCCGCCCGGAGGCACAGATCCCAGATGTGGTTGTAGAGCTGCGCCGCTTCGTGGGGATCGTCCGGGGCCTGCTCGATAATGAATCGCGCATAGAGCATGCAGCCCCACTCGTACCAGTGGGAGAAATGACCGATGTAACGGGCCATGGGGAACTGCTCTTCGATGACCCGCTTCATCGCCCAGTAGACATTCTCGATGTTCGTGAAGGTGGCCACCGTGTCGAGGGTGCCGAAGGCCTGCGGCAGGCGGAACATGTGGTTGGGGTAGAAGAAGTCGTAGCGGTGCTCCCACCAGCTTTCACCCGGTTCCCGGCCCAGATCCTCGTGTTTCTGGCGGCGGCAGATCTCGAGCGCCTTCTGCATCTCCAGGTCGACCATGTCGGCATCGCCGTCGAAGCCAAAGACCAGATAGGCCCCCTCCCGATCCACTCCGAGAACCCGCTTGATCAGACGCCGCGTTTCGGCCTCGTCGTAGAGCCGGATCACCGAGGGGCGGAGCCGGCCCGTCATGATGCCGCGGCCGGCCTCCATGGCGGCGTGCAGATTCTCGAAGACAAAGGCGTGAAAACGCTGGGTTTCGGGAAGCGGGTGGATCTTGAGCGTGGCCTTGGTCATCACGCCCAGGGTACCCTCGGAACCGATGAGGAGCTGATTCAGATCGGGGCCCGAAGCGTGGCGGGGAACCGGGAGGGTGTTGATGATCGTGCCGTCGGCAAGCACCGCCTCCAGCGATACAATCATGTCCTCGATCTTGCCGTATTTCGTCGAGAGCACGCCGGTTCCGCGGTGGGCGAGAAAGCCGCCAAGGGTGGCGCAGCCGATGGAGGCCGGTTCGTGCATCGTCGAGTAGCCCTCTTTCTCCAGGGCCCACTGCAGGTGCTGCATGATGATACCGGTCTCGGCCGTTACGGTAAGCGACTGCCGGTCGATCTCGATCACCCGGTCCAACTTCTTGGTATCCAGGACAATTCCGCCATACATGGGCAAGGCGCCTCCCTGCGAACCCGACCCGCCGCCCCAGGTGGTCACAGGAATGCGGTGCGTGTTGGCAATCCGGCAGACGCGCGAGACTTCTTCTACCGACCGTGGGTGAACAATGAACTCGGGCGCAGGGCTCTTGCAGCCACGGTCGACCCACAGCTCGGCGATCCAGTAGTAGTCGCAGGAATAGGCGATCTTATCGGCATCGCCGGCGGAGATGTTCTGCGGTCCGACCACGTCGGCCAGCTCGCTGAAAATCATCTCGTAAAGGTAGCTTCGGTCTGATACGGTCATCCGCGTTTTCTCCCCTTGCCGCTGCAAAACAAGGAACTACCGAATTGCCAGTGAGCGGTAGGGCGCCAGCCCTCCGGTTCTGTCATACTGCACGGCTCACGCCGTTCCCTAAAATCGCTAACGTATTGTCGTACAATGGTTTAGGATCGCTCCAAGTTGGTTGTCGGGCGGTCGGGCAGACTGACAGACCTGTCCTACGCCGGTGGCAGGGCAGCGGCAAGTTCAGTGTAGGTTGGCGCCAGTGCGTCGTGAATCTGGCAGTAAAGGGCGAACAGGCGTGCGTAGGTTTCTGTGTTCTTGAGGTTCGGCTCGATACAATCGCGGACGTGGGTGCAGGCCCTGACGGCCTCGGCCTCGCTGGCAAAGTGTCCCACACCCACGCCGGCCAGAAGGGCCGCGCCGAATGAGGCGTCGCAGCCGGTCGGGCGGATCACGGGCCGGGCAAAAATGTCACTGATGATCTGGCTCCACAGCGGGCTCTTCGCCCCGCCGCCGATCAAGCGGATCTCGTGAACCGGGAGGCCCAACTCGACGATCGTACGGAAGCAGTCGCGGAGGGAGTAGGCCACCCCTTCGAGCAACGCACGTTGAAAATGGGCCTTCCCGTGGCGCATCGTGGCCCCCACAAAGCTGCCGCGCAGGTTTGCATCCCAGTAGGGTGCCCGTTCGCCAAGGAGATAGGGGTGAAAAAACATCCCTTCCGATCCCGGCGGAATACGGGCCGCCTGCTCGTGCATCAGGGCATAGATGCTCCTGCCCTGCTCCTGGGCACGGACGCGATCTTCACCGCAAAACATGTCGCGAAACCAGCGTTCGGCCGACGCGGCCGTGTTGGTGGCCACCACCGTGTACCACAACCCGGGGATCACGTGCGAGTAGGTCAAGGTCCGCGGATGGGGGTGCGGCTCGGCCGTCATTACATTGACATTGCCCGCCGTGGCCAGCTTCAAAATCATCTGGCCGGGCTCGATGGCCCCTGCCGCGTAGTCTTCAATGGCCGAGTCGGAGCAACCGGCCACGACCGGCGTTCCTTTTGGCAGGCCCGTCGCTTCGGCAGCCTCGCCAGTCACGGAACCAACCACATCGATCGGCCTGACCAGCGGTGGGAGGCACTCGATCGGCAGTCCGATCAAACCGCAAAGTTCGGGTGACCAGCGGCGCTCGTGCATGTCGTACAACAAACTGCCCTGGGCCTCGATGTGGTCGGTCTCCCAGGTGCCGGTGAGCCGATAGCGGACGTAGTCCTTGGTGAACAAGATGCGGACCGTGCGGGCGAGAACCTCGGGCTCGTTTTCACGGACCCAGAGGAGCTGTGGCAAGGTCCAGGTCGGAGTTGGCTTCTGGTAGGCCCTCTTGAAGATCCCCTGGCCGGCCTCATTCTCCAGTCGGGCGGCCTGGGCCACGCTTCGCTGATCGGTCCACATGATCGCCCGTCGCAAAGGGCGGAAATCCCCGTCGGCCAGCACGGCGTTGTGGGTCGAGCCGTCGAGACTCAAGGCGGCGATCTGGTTCCCACAGCACGTTCCGCGGGCGAAGACCTCTCGCAGCAGCCGGCAAACGACCGCGTACCACTCGTCGGGATTCTGCTCCGACCAGCCCGGATGGGGACGAAATGTCTGGTACTCACCGAACGCTTCGTCGACGACACGTCCCTGCCGATCGATCACCGTGATCTTGCAGCCGCTCGTGCCAACGTCGATTCCCAGCAATAGTTCGCCCATTGCCACCTGGCTCCCCAGCTTCACCCTTGCGCCACCCAGCGGTGAACCGGGTCCTGGCGGGAAATGAACTTGCGCAGTGCGCCGGCCATGATCCAGAGGTAGTACATCCTGTAACCCGGCGCGGCGACCACCGGATGATAGCCTCTGGGGAGCAACGTGGTGTCGTTGTGCTCGAAGGTCAATGTCTCGTCGATGGAGCGGTCGTCGGTGTAGAGCTTCTGGATACCGAAGCCGCCGGGGCGATCGAAGCGGAAGAAGTAGATCTCTTCCATGTTGACCTCGTCGGGCAAAGCATCCTCATCATGGCGGTGGGGCGGAAAACTGGCCCAATTGCCAGGCGGAACGATGGCTTCGCCGATGAACAGGTAATGGGCCGGCACGCCTTCGTCGACCATCAGGTACGCGGTCCGAGTCCAGTTGTCTTTGCCGATCGTCACTTCCTTGACCGCGTCGGGGCCGATGACTCGCGGCGAGCCGGTGCGATCGGAACCGGCGCGGCAGACCGCCACCTCCAGATCCGTGGCAGCTTCGACCGTGTAGCCATTGCCCCCCGGGAGATAGACCGTGGTGGCCTTGCCGGAGAAGACGTCGCCCCGCCGGCCGAGGTTCTCAAACGCGAAAGAGTCGCCCCGCACGGCGCAAGAGCCGCTGAGGATGACCAGGGCGGTTTCTTTG
Source organism: uncultured Planctomycetaceae bacterium (assembly GCA_964429355.1). Lineage (GTDB taxonomy): Bacteria > Planctomycetota > Planctomycetia > Pirellulales > Thermoguttaceae > JAAYAY01. The sequence goes on from CAYSCH010000471.1 coordinate 3,812, forward strand.
GCCTCGGGGTCGCCCGTATAGCTCTCGCCCGCCGCCAGGCAAAGCATGTCGAAATAGGTCCGCTCCAGGTCGGCATCGCCGGGCCTCACGATCTCGGTCAGCCCCGGCGTGGGAGTCCAGGTGCGTTTATACTTCATGGCAGTCTACCTTCCGTCTACGTCGATGGTTCCCATGTCAAGCCACTTGGCCATGAGGCGAAGCTCGGGCCGGATATCGGCATGGACAATCACGTAGTGGTGTTCCATGCCTTCGTCAAGAATGATCTTCAGGAGCCGGCGCACGGGTGTGTCGAAGCGGATGCCAGCCGGATTGCCGCGGAGAATCGGGCCGGTGTCCACAGCCTCGCCTCCGGCGAAGAACAGACGGAGCCCCTCGGGACCGACTCCCAACCTGGCCATCGTCGTCGGTGCGCCGCCGCGGACGGGAAACGTGAAGGCCACGCCCGTCTTGCCGCCGCCCCCCACGCTGGGGTGTTTGCAGACAGCCAGGCCGTGTGCCTCCGAGGCCAGGCAAGTGGGGGCGGCGCCGCAATGCCAGCCGATGCCCACGTTTTTCTCTTCGTCGATCGCAACGAAGTCCGCGAACATCGGCGTCTTGCCGGTGAGGAAGTTCTCCATGAGCATCGTCACGGCACCGTAGACATCCCCTTCGCAACTGGCGATCAGGCCATCGTCGTTCAGGCGGCTGATCGACCAGCAGGCCGCCACGCCGTAGCTGTCGGGAAACTCGGGCCAGCACTTCACCGCCAGTGAGTCCAGGCGGTACTTGGCCGCCAGGCCCTTGAGGGCCAGATACAGGGCGGCCGCCTTGTCGAATTCTTCTGCGTCGACCTCCACGGAGCAGGCCTCCCCACGCCCCGCCTCGACGACGGCCTTGCGCTCGGCCGGATCGGTCTTGGCTGCCGCCTCGTAGACCTCGGCCAGCGAGATGTGGTGAACCTCCACGCCCAGCCGGCGGCGGAGTTCCAGTTCGTCGCAGTTCGACGTGTAGAAACCGGGCACGCGATACCCAACCAGGCCCAGACGCATCCTCCGCAGCCGGCGCAGGCAATGGAACGTGCGAAACAGCATCTCCAGTTCTGCGGGAGCTTCTTCCGGAAGGCAGAACAGCGTTTCGTACTTCCTTCCCAGACGCATGAGCGTGTGGGCATTCATGTTGATCCCGCAAAGCGAGTTCGACCGCAGGCGGGTCCCGTTGAGCGATGGCTCCGGAACTCCCCAGAGCACGATCGGCACCTGCAACCGGTCGGCCAGCAGCGGCATGAGCGCTCCCAGCGAGAACGTGCCGTATTGGATGAGTACCACATCGACCTGCTCGCTGGTGAAGTGCGCCGCCAGGGCCTCCGCGTCCTGCTCGGTCACGGTCAAGCCTTCAAGGTGAACCACTTCGATATCCATCGTCGCCAGGGCCTTGAGAGAACGTTCGAAGAGTTCCCTGGCATACTCGCCATCAAAGGTCAGTCGGGCCAGGCAAGCGTAGCCCACACGTAATTTGCCCATCGAATGGATCTCCTCCATACCCATCAGGTGCCCTTGACCGGCACTTTCTTCCAGTCTTCCAGGAACTGCGCGATCGCCTTGTCGGTCATCGGGTGTTCGTACAACTGACGCATGATATCCAGCGGCATGGTCGCCACGTGGGCCCCGGCAAGGGCCGACTCGAGAACGTGGGCCGGATGGCGGAGCGCGGCGGCGAGAATCTGGGTCCCGTAGCCGTAATTGTCGTAGATCGTCTTGATCTGGTGAATCAGTTCGATGCCGAAATGGCCGATCAGGTCGAGCCGGCCCACGAAGGGGCTGATGTAGGTGGCGCCGCACTTGGCCGCCAGCAGGGCCTGCATGGCCGAGAAGTTGACCGTTACGTTCGTCTTGATCCCCTCCGCCGTCAGCCGTTTGACGGCCTTGAGTCCCTCTCGCATGATCGGCACCTTGATCACCACGTTGTCGGCTATGGCCGCCAGGCCCCGAGCTTCGGCCACGATCTCGTCGGCATCCAGGGCGATGCATTCGAGGCTCACCGGCCCCTCGACGATGCGGCAGATCTCCTCATACAACTCCCGAGCCGGGCGGCCCGTACGCGAGACGTGGGTGGGGTTGGTGGTCACACCGTCAAGAATTCCCCAGCTCTTGACCTCTTCGATTTCTTCAATGAACGCGGTGTCGAGAAAGAGTCTCATAGGTACGGTTTCCTTGGATGAATCGGTTCAGGAATATTGTCTCGCAACCATGCGGGAATGGCTGAAGTATCTTGATGGCCACACGGATCGGAGCTGCGCATGCAGACGAAGGGATCAGAAGAAACGGGTCACACCGGGAGTGGCGCACGGATAGAGGCCGTCTTCGCCGGCGACAACGGAAGGTGTGCCGTCCCAGTCGTAGCGGTCGGGGGCCAGCGAAACTTGGGACTGGAGCGCGTCGTCCCAGGGAATCACCTGCCCCGAATAGGTTGCCATTCGGCCCATGATGGCCGTCATCGTGGTCGTGGCGCCATATTCGGCTTCGTTGTGCGGGCGGTCGTTGCGGATGGCGTCGAACAGCACGTCGTGCTCGACCTGATAGGGATTCTGTTTGGGGCCGCGGTAAATCCAGGAGTCGCCGTCGGTCTCGATCTTGCCACCGCCGACGTCGGACTGACCTTTGGATCCCGCGACGAATTCGGCCACCTGGTTCCAGCAACCCGGGATGTGGCGGCATTGGCTGAACATGCGGGTGCCATCGGGGTAGGTGTATTCGACGAAGTGATGGTCAAAAATGTCGCCTACAAGTGGACCGATGCGAACCTGCCGTCCACCCTGCCCCTGGGCCGTGACCGGATGGGATCCCATGATCCAGTTGCAGACGTCGATGTTGTGGACGTGCTGCTCAACGATATGGTC